>JBFIHZ010000112.1:0-10866 GCA_041601535.1 Lysobacterales bacterium
CCGGCCCAGCCACAAGTCCGCAGTGATCCGGTGCACCGTGGCCCGTTCTGTGAACGGATCGCACTCAGCCATGCGGCTAAAGGCAGATTGCATTTCACGCGCCTTGCCGAACGGCCCGGTTGCAAGGTGTATCCAGTAACCCGCGGTACAGCCTGTCTGGCCAAGCGAACGGTCGCTGAGGGTATTCAGGCCGCGCCACTCGCCCAGTATCAAGGCTCGGTCCGCCTCGAATTTTACGCGCTCATCGGCATTTCTGGCGTATTGCATGGCGCGGTCGTAATCCTGTTTCAGCGCAGCCGGTGCCGTTGCAATGTCCTCGTTGGTGATGTTTCCGTCCAGTTGCCCGCTGGCCTCGGACATCAGGATATGGGTATATAAATCCGCATGCTGGATGTAGGCATCGCTCAGTTCCGGCGCAAGCGTATAAGCCCGTTCAAACATCTGGTTGCCTTGCCGCAGCAGGGTGATATCAGCGTCGGTGCCATGGGCTTTTTCAAACAGTTCGTGACCTTTCTGATGCGCGGTGAATGCTTCGACATTGCGGATGCCCACCTGCAACATGCGCGCACGCAGATCCTCGTCCAGTACCACGTTCAGCGCGGCTGCCACTTTTTCGGCGATATCCTGCTGCACCGCGAAAGTGTCTTCGGTGCGGCGGTCGTAGGTCTCTGACCACAGATGAAAACCATCAGCAGCCCGGATCAGTTGCGCGGTTATGCGTAATTGCTCACCGGCCCGGCGTACCGAGCCTTCGACAATATGGGCCACGCCGAGCTGGTCAGCGATTTCGCCTACCGGCAGGTTTTGGTCTTTGAAATGGAAAGCCGAGGTGCGCGCCGTCACCATTAATTGAGGTAGCTGGCTCAGCGCATTGATGATTTCTTCAGTCAGGCCATCGGCGAAGTAAGTGTCGTCGGGACCGGTACTCATTACCGCAAAAGGCAACACGGCGACTGAAGAATCTGATGGTACGGGTGCCTGGGATTGCACACCATTGGTTTGCTGCTGTGCTTCAGCACCAATGCCGGGCATCGCAGTGGTGGCCGGGCCCGGTTTGCCGTCGCGGCCGGAAAACACAAAGCGTTCCAGCCCCAGGAAAATAATGACAATGGCAAGAATGCCGATAATGACGCGGTCCAGCCGCTTGCCGCTCTGATCGGTAATTTGCAGTGTGCGGTCACGCTGGCTTTCGGGAATCACCCCTTGTGGTGTTACTTCAAAAGCCCAGGAGATGATCAAGGCAATGGGGAAGCCAATGGCCAGTGCAACCAGCACCGCGCGCATGGCCCAGTCCGGCGCGGCGAAATTATCCAGCACCAGGTCAGACACCTGGGCAATCAGCCAGGCGGACACCACGTAGGCCACGGCTACCTTGGTGACATTGCGACGATGCAGTTCCTTGAAAAAATGCGAGCGTGGATTCATGGCTTCAGGTTTTCGTTGCGTTGTTGATTTGCCCTGACCGGTTCTGAATTCCGTCCCTGACTAAAAACAGGCACGGGCGCAGGCAGTTCATGTCTCCAAGGCTTCCAGGCCCAGTTCGGCACGTTCGGCATTCAAATGATCCAGCATTTTTGCCTGCACGGCCTGGTATTCCGGTTCGGCCTTCAGCGCATCCAGCGCAGCCCAACCCTCACTCAGGCGGGTGCTGCCGGAAACATAGCCGCCGTCGACAGCTTTGGCCAGCAGATCAATGGCAGCTTGATGGTCGCCAGCCATGGTCTGGTAGACCGCATTGATCATGTCGAGATAGCTGTTGGTGAAGCCCAGCTCTGACAGTCTTTCAAGCCCGGTTCGGCTGTACTGCATGGCCTGTTCGAAACGCGCTTGGTCTCCAACCTCGGACAAGGCGAAGGCGAGGTCGAGCATGGTGCTGATGCCGCGTCCGTTACCTGCGGGGTGGTCGGCATGAAACGCCTCCAGGTCCGGCCAGCGTTCATCGACAAAGGCCACGGCTTCCCCGGGCCGCCCGTAATTGGCCAGCAAACCGAGCAGCGTACCAATATCCCTGCCGCTGTCGGCGAGTTTGCGCGCGCTGATCAGGGCCTCTTCGGAGCGGCCGACCTGCATCAGGGCAAACAAGCGCTGATCTTCAGGGCCCTCGTTGATCAAACGCTCGATTTGTCCCGTACCGGCTAATCCGCGGGCGACTATTTCGCGGTTGGGGAAATTATCGGGCTGGATGGCCAGCGCCCGCTCAGCCGCGGCCAGCCCCTTCGCTATCTGGCCCTCGGCATAAAATACATTGGCCTCCAGCCGCAACAGAAACGGATCGTGGGGCATAAACGGCCGTATCTGGTCAATCTGCGCTTTGGCATCGTCCAGGCGGTTCTGGAATACATACATCTGGTTCAGGTTGCCGATACCGGGACGATACAGCGGGTCACGCTCGCGCAGGCTTTCCAGCGTTTCGATTCCTTCCTGCAGGCGGCCGGCCGCAAGGTAGGCAGTTTGCAGCCAGTTGCTGGCGTTCACCAGGTTGGGGTTGATCGCATGCGCCTGTTCCAGCACCTTGATGGCGGCTGCGGTTTGCCCCGGGGTGTCCAGGTAATACAAGCCCAGTGCCGCCAGAGCTTCCGGCTGTTGCGGGTCCAGCCGCAGGGCCTGGTCGATATACAGCTTGCCCTGGGCCTGTGATTCGGCTTCCGGAATCGTGCCGTAATCCCGGTCTGACAGCAGTAGTGTGGCAACACCCCTTTGCGCATAGGCGGCGGCATAACCGGCATCCAGCGCGATGGCGCGATCCAGCAGTTCGGTGGCGGATTCCAGCGCCGGACGCGAGCGTTCATAAATGCGCTGCTTGGCCAGCAGGTACAGGTCGTAGGCTTCGGGGTTTACGCGTTCAGCGGCAAGCGCATTACTTTCTCCATCCAGCAAGTGGGCTTTGAGCTGCTGCAATATGGAGCTGGCGATTTCATCCTGTATGGCGAACACATCGGTGAGTTCCCGGTCATACGTGTCGGACCACAGGTGGAAGCCGTCATCCACCTGGATCAGCTGGGCAGTGATGCGCACGGTGTCCCCGGCCTTGCGCACCGAGCCCTCCAGGATGTGCTCCACGCCCAGCGTTTCGCCAATCTTGCGCAGGTCCTGGTTCTGGCCTTTGAACGCAAAGGAGGAAGTACGTCCAGCCACTTTCAGGTCTTTGACACGCGCCAGCGCATTGAGTATTTCCTCGGAAATGCCGTCCGAGAAATACTCCTGTTCCGGATCGGAAGACATATTGACAAAGGGCAGCACGGCTACTGATTTGGCTCTGGGGCCTACTGGTACGGCCGTTTCAGCAGCTTCGGATGCTGCCAGCGTGCGCTCGTCCGCCGCCTGTTGGCCGGCTTCCTTGCCGGTAAAGCGGTCGGCCAGTAACAACACGACTGCTACGGCCAGTATGGCGATGATGGTGAAATCCAGTTTGCGGCCGGTACGGTGCGTGATGGATTGGGTGCGGTCGACGTCCTTTTCTTTCTTCAGCCCTTCGGGCGTGAGTTCAAACGCCCAGGCAAAAATCACCGCAAGCGGAAAGCCCAGCGCCAATACCAGCATGATGCTCTGGATAACCCAGTCGGGCGCATGGATGTTTTCCAGTACGAGATCGGCCAGTTGCAGCAACAGCCAGGAGGTGACCAGATAGGCCACGGCCACACGAAATACATTGCGGCGCTTGAGTTCTTCAAACAGGCTCACGGATTAACCTCGACTGAAAATAATGATTGAGCAGTTTATCCGGACGGATATGCACTCGCAGTTTGCGCTGGCGGTGCTGACATGAATTGATGCGTGCGAAGTTCATGTGGAAATTGGCTGCAGCCCCAGCGCCTCGCGCTCGCCATTGGCATGGTCCAGGAGCTGGGCCTGGATGGTCTCGTATTCCGGGTCGCCAGCCAGGACCTCCAGTTCCGGCCAGATTGCCGACAGGGGTGTTGCCAGAACCAGCCCCATGTCGACAGCTTCTGCCAGTTGCCTGAGGGCATGCTCGCGGTCACCAGCCAGTGCGTAATAACGCGCATCGGTAAGCAGGAAGAACTGGTCCTGTATCTTCTGTTGCACAGACCGGTCATGGGCCGCGCGGATGCGCGCCATTGCATCCTCGAACAATGCCTGCTTACCCACCACGGAATACGCCAGCGCGATATCCAGCATCATGCCGTATCCGGCCCCGGTATCCGGGTACTCGTGCTCCAGGGTGGCCAGGTCCGGCCAGCGCGATTCAACAAACTCCACCAGTTTGCGGTATTCGCGGGTGCTGGCCAGGTGGCCAATCAGCGGCCAGACCATGCCCTCGCCGGCCAGTTCCTGTGCGATCATGGTGGCTTCTTCCGGCCGTTGCAGCACATTGAGTGCAAGAACTTTGTGCCATCGATGGCCTTCCTGCAGCACGCGTTCGTATTGGCCGGTTTGCATCAGGGTCCAGCCATAGAGTTCCCTGAGCACGCCATCGGTGGGTTGCGTTTCCAGGGCCTTTTCCAGCAAGGGTTGAGCCATGGAAGGTTTGCCCAGGGACATCCAGGTATTGGCTTCGGCCTGCATGACTTGCGGGTCGCCCGGTAAAAAGGGCCGGATGCGATCCAGCAGCGCCCAGGATTTTTCCTGCTGGCCGAACCCGTTATAGCTATTCACCGCGTTGGCAAACCCGGGTGGGTACAGCGGGTCGCGTTCCACCATGTCTTCCACTATTTCCAGCGCACGGCTGACCTCACCCAGTTCGCTGTAGCCAACTTGCAGCCAGTTGCTGGCATCGATCAGGTTGGGGTTGATGGCCAGGGCTTTTTCCAGCGCGTCCAGACCGGTGCGCTGCTCGGTGGGGCGGTTGACGTGATACAGGCCTAGCCCGGCCCAGGCCTCCGCCAGGTTTGGTTCGAGTTGCAGGGCCTTGTCCAGGTACAGCTTGCCTTGCGCATTGGCTTCTGCATTGGTCATCTCGCCATAATTACGCTCCGCCAGCAGCAGCGCGGCAATACCGCGTTGGGCGTAGGCAGGCGCATACTCGGGATCCCTGGCAATGGCTTTGTCCAGCAGTTCCGCGGCGGACTCGATGGAAAGGCGTTTGCGCTCGTAAATACGCTGTTTGGCCAGCAGGTACTGCTCATACACCACCGGGTCGGTGCGCTGGGCCGCTGCCGGCATGGGCGCCGTTTCCAGGCCCACCAGGTGGGCCTTGAGTTGTTCCAGGATGGCGGTGGCGATTTCGTCCTGGATGGTGAATACATCGGTCAGTTCGCGGTCGTAACTCTCCGACCACAGGTGGAAGCCGTCATCCACCTGGATCAACTGCGCGGTGATGCGTACCTTGCTGCCGGATTTGCGCACCGAGCCTTCCAGGATATGCTCCACCCCGAGGGCTTCACCCACCTGGCGCAGATCCTGGCTCTCACCCTTGAAGGCGAAAGAGGAAGTGCGGCCGGCCACTTTCAGTTCCTTGACCTTGGCCAGGGCATTGAGGATTTCCTCGGATATGCCGTCGGAGAAATACTCCTGCTCGGCATCGGAGCTCATGTTCACAAACGGCAGCACGGCGATGGATTTGGCATTGGATTTTTCACTGCTGCTGGCTTCGGCCGCGACACCAGAGTCGCTCTGAGCCAAGCCGTCGGCCGCTTCGTTTGCCGGTGAATTGAACCGCGACTCCCACACGAAGTAGGCAAGTGCAACAACCAGGATCGCGATGATGGTGCGGTCCAGCGTGTGGCCGGTTTTATGTACGATCGACTGGCTGCGGTCCACATCTTTTTCTTTCTTCAGCCCTTCCGGGGTCAGCTCAAACGCCCAGGCAAAAATCAACGCCAGTGGAAAGCCGATTATCAGCACCACCAGTATGGCCTGAATCACCCAATCCGGTGCCTGAAAATTTTCCAGCATCAGGTCCGCCACCTGCGCCAGCAGCCAGGCGGTAATCAGGTAGACCACACCCACCCGCACCACGTTGCGGCGCTTGAGCTCTTCGATAAAGCCGGGTGTGGTGTTCATTGTGTACTCACATCAGTTTCATCCCGTGTTCCTGCTGCGCTCTGTTGCACTGCTGCGGCAGCTGTTCACGCCTGACGAAATTCGTATGGATATTAAACATTCTAATCCCATTCTTATGTCGATACCGGCCCCAGGCCCAATTGCACCCGTTCGTTATTGAGGTGTTCAACCATGCGTTGCTGAATGGCCTGGTAATCCGGGTGGCCCTCAAGGTCACGAAAATACGGGTACTCGCTGCTGATGGGGATGGCAACGATCAGTCCCGCATCGATCGCCTGTGCCAGCCAGTTCAATGCCGCATCTTCATCCCCTGCCATTGCATGCCAGGCGGCCACCTGGATCAGAAAATCGCCAAACTGCACACCTTGTTCAAGGGTCTGCTGCGTGGTTTCGTGCAAAATGGCCATGGCCTGATCAAAACGTTGCTGGTTACCGCTGCGCCGGTAGGCCAGCGCCAGGTCGGTCATTTCGCGATAACCAAAAATGCCCGCGGGTACGTCCCGGCGGAAATCATCCAGGCTGCTCCAGCGCTGGTCGAAGTACTGCAACAGATCTTCAGACTTGCCCGTGGCATTCAGCAACGCGAACCAGGCGCGCGGGGCGCCGTTGGTTGCCCGGCTTTTGGCGATGACAGATGCCTCTTCAGTACGCCCCTGGTTGAACAGCGCCCAGACGATTTGATCTGACCACTCGTCATCAAACACCCGCTCATACTGGTGCGTACCGTTGTAAGCCCGATTCAGGCCGACACGGACCACGCGGTCAGATGGCCGCACCTCGTGGGCTTTCTGCATCAGTGACAAGCCTTCAGCAACATTACCGGCGAACAGTTCAATCTGTGCCCGGTCCGATAGCAGGAACGGATCGCCCGGTACAAAGCGTTCCACCGAATCCACGTAGGCTCTTGCCTCGTCCGCCCGACCCATTAACGTCAGCATAAAGGCCCGGTTGCCCACCGCGGGCTTGTACAAAGGATCGCGGCTGATAATGTTGTCCAGCAGGGTCATGCTGTCACTAAGCCGGTTCACGCTCCAGTAGGCAATGTTGAGCCAGTTGCTGGCATTGATCAGATTGGGGTTGATTGCCAGGGCTTGCTCCAGAACGGCGATGCTTTTGTACGGTTGATTCGGCGGGCCGTTGTAGTAAAGCCCCATCCCGGCGAGGGCTTCCGCCTGGTTGGCATCCAGCGCCAGGGCCTGATCCAGATACCGCCTGGCTTCCGCCCTGGCCTGATCCTTGGGTATAGAGCCATAGCTGGTTACCGATAGCAGCAGGCTGGCAATCCCCCGCTGGGCATAAGCCGGCGCATAGTTCGGGTCGATGGCAATGGCTTCGTCCAGCAAATCCCCGGCCGCCTGGATGGACAGCTCGGTGCGCTCATACATTCGCTGCCTGGCCAGCAGGTATCGTTCATACGCTTTGGGATCGGTACGCGTGGCAGCCAAAGTGCTTGTCTCGCCATCCAGCAAGGTGGCTTTCATTTCGGTCAGAATGGCCGTGGCGATTTCGTCCTGGATGGCGAACACGTTGTCCAGCTTGCGGTCGTAGCTTTCCGACCACAGGTGAAATCCGTCGTCCACGTGGATCAGCTGTGCAGTGATGCGCAGCTGGTCGCCGTACTTGCGCACCGAACCTTCCAGGATGTGCTTGACGCCGAGTGTTTCGCCGATGCGGCGCAGGTCCTGGTTCTGGCCTTTGAAAGCAAACGAAGATGTTCGCCCCGCCACTTTGAGTTCTTTTACCTTGGCCAGCGCGTTGAGGATTTCTTCAGAAATCCCATCGGAGAAATATTCATTGTCGGCATCGTCACTCATATTGACAAAGGGCAGTACGGCAATGGATTTTTCCTGCACGGTTTGCGCGGCTTTTGTGTCGGCAGTTATCTGCGCGGCCGACTCAAGCTCGGCGGCATGCTGGCCGGGAGTCCATACAAACTTGTCCCAGGTGAAATAGCCGAGCGCGATCACCAGGATGCCAATAATGGTGAAATCCAGCTTACGCCCGGTGTGCTGGGTGATTGATTGGCTGCGGTCCACGTCTTTTTCTTTCTTGATGCCTTCGGGCGTGAGCTCGAACGCCCATGCGAAAATCAACGCCGGAACAAAGCCGATACCCAACAGGGCGATCACCAGCGTGACGGCCGAATCTTCCAGCCCGATGCGCGGAAACACCAGGTCCGCCACCTGCATCAACAGCCATGAGGTCACCACGTAGGCAATGCCCACCCGGATTACGTTCCGCCGTTTGAGCTCTACCAAAAAACTCATCGCGGTAAGGGGCTCCCCGTCATGTAGATACTGGCTCCAGACCGAGTTTTTGCCGCTCGCTGTTGATGTGCTCGATCATGCGCTGCTGCATGGCTTCGAACCGTGGGTCGCCTTCCAGCGGTTCCAGCGCCGGCCAGTCGCGCACGATGCGGGTGTTCGCGGTCAGCCCCTGGCTGATGGCGCGATCCAGGTAGACCAGGCTTTTCTCCAGGTCGCCGGCCAGTGCCCAGCGGCTGGCCTGGTTCATCCACAGCAGGAAGAAGTTTACGCCTGCAGCTTCCAGTCCATCCTGTACCTCAGCCGCCATGGCCAAGGCCTGTTCGTAACGCGCCTGGTTGCCGGTGCGCTGATAGGCCAGCGCCACGTCCAGCATCAGAAAATCACCCAGGCCGGCATATGGTGGGAAGTCGGCACGCAAGGCATCCAGGTCCGGCCAGCGCTCTTCCAGATAGCTGACCAGCTCGGGCGAACGGCCAGCCGTATTTAAAAAAGCAAACAACGTGCCGACATCCGCGACCTCTTCGGCGCGTTTCAGTGCCAGCAGCGAGGCTTCTTCAACACGGCCCAGGTGCTGCAAGGCAATTACCGGCAGCCATTCTTCGCCTTCGCTAGCCAGGCGCTCGTATTGCAGCGTGTTGGCCAGGGCAAAGCTCAGAGTCAGCCGGGCCACCGAATTGGAGGGTTGCAGGGCCACCGCCGCTTCCGCCATCTGTTGCGCTTTGGCCGCTTCACCCAGCGAGTTATAAATCCCCGCCATGCTGGACTGTATCACCGCGTCGTTGGGGATCAGCGGCCTGATCCGCTCCAGGTGGGCCAAAGCTTTTTCCTGTTCACCGAAAAAGATGTAGTTGTTGATCGCGTTGCGAATGCCCGGTCGGTACAAGGGGTCACGCTCGACCATGGAGTTGACCACCTCACGTGCCCGGTCAGGCCGGCCGATAGCCATCAGTGCATTATTCAGCCAGTTGCTGGCATCTATCTGCGCGGGGTTCAGCACCAGGGCTTTCTCCAGCGCTTCAATGGCCTGCAGCGCATCGGCGCCGGTGAGTCCGTTCAGGTGATACAGCCCCTTGGCTGCCCAGGCTTCGCCCAACTCCGGGTCCAGTTCCAGTGCCTTGTCGAGGTACAGCGAGCTTTGCGACAACACCTGCTCACGCGGCAAATTGCCATAGGAGCCTGAACCTTCCGCCAGTAACATGGTGGCAATCGCGCGTTGCGCATAGGCCGGTGCGTAAGCGGGGTCAATCGCCAGGGCCCGGTCCAGCAAATCGGCCGCCGCCTGGATGGTGGGTCCGGTGCGCTCGTACATGCGCTGCTTGGCCAGCAGGTAGAGTTCGTACGCTTCGGTATTGGTACGGGTGGCCACAATCCCGGTTATCTCTTCGCCGATCAGATGGGTTTTGAGCTGCTCCAGAATGGCGCCGGCGATTTCATCCTGGATGGCGAAGATGTCGTTCAGTTCGCGGTCGTAGGATTCCGACCACAGATGAAAACCGTCGTCCACCTGGATGAGCTGCGCGGTTACCCGCACGGTATTGCCGGCCTTGCGCACCGAACCTTCCAGGATATGATCCACACCCAGTGCCTCGCCAATGACCCGCAAGTCCTGGTTCTGGCCCTTGAAGGCGAAGGACGAGGTGCGGCCGGCCACTTTAAGGTCATGTACCTTGGCCAGCGCGTTGAGGATTTCCTCGGAGATGCCATCCGAGAAGAATTCGTTACCGGCATCCTCACTCATATTGACAAACGGCAGTACCGCTATGGACTTTGTTCCGGCCTCAGCAGCAGCGGAACTCGCCTGTTGTTCCACGCTTACAGCGTCCTCACCCGTAACACCGGGGCGGTCGTCTCCCGGAACAAATTTGTCGATGGCGAAATAGGTCAGGGCCAGCAGCAAAATGCCAATGATGACGAAATCCAGCTTGCGCCCGGTTTCATGGGTAATGGACTGGCTGCGGTCGACGTCTTTTTCTTTCTTGATGCCTTCGGGGGTGAGTTCGAAGGCCCAGGCGAAAAACAACGCCAGCGGAAAGCCGGCCACCAGCAGCAACAGGGTGGTTTTGATCACCCAGTCGGGAGCGCCGAAATTTTCCAGGAATACGTCAACGCCTTGCGCCAGCAGCCAGGCCATTACGACATAGGCGGCGCCAACCTTGAAAACGTTGCGTCGTTTCAGTTCGTCAAACAGTCCTGCCATACACCCGCCTTGTTATAAGCCATTGTGGTACCGCGGCAGCCCCCACACCATCATAGCAAGTTTGCTTACCAATCTGGCACCCAAAGCCTGGCAAAAGGCTTTGCAATTGCTGCATGGCCAGCTTTCCCGGTCGCAGCCCCCGGAACTTATCAAGCAGCCATCAGATCGCCTGAAAAATGATTTCCATACTGTAACTACCGGCGTGCGTGTGCCAGGTTGGTCACCAGCCGGCGGCCGGGCGGTAGTCGTTCACACCGCAATCACAGGTTACCCGAGTGTCGAATCCGCGCAGCCCGCCTGCCTGTCTCCGGCCAGTCCGGGGTTCATATCAACAACAACACCTGTATCAGAAGCTGGTGTCCTGAGTCAGGGCTGCAACTCCAGCAGCTCATAGGCCCGCAGGCGCTGTTGCTCCATGTCCTGTTCGATCTGTGCTACCAG
>JBFIHZ010000113.1:0-10734 GCA_041601535.1 Lysobacterales bacterium
AAAAGGAATCGACAGGCAGCCCGGTTGGACTGGCACAACGAGCTGCAGCGCAACGCTCCGGTGCACCTGCCCGACCCATTTCAGAGCCTGCTCCAGAGGTTATTCCAAAACCCACTCCAGAGCTTGTTTCAGAGCCCGTTTCAACGCAGGCACCAGACCCAAGTCCCGGGTCCAGCCCGGACGAGGACTGGATCCGCGAGCGCGACCCAGAGCACTACACCATCCAGGTCATTGCGCTGTCGAATTTGGAGAAGCTGCAAAGTTTTATCGACAGCCATCAGGACTGGGGACCATTCGCCATTTACCGCCGGGAGTTGGAGGGCAAGAAGCCCTTGTGGGTGCTGGTGCAGGGCGACTATGCAGACGTGGACTATGCGCGGAGCGCGGTACAAAAGTTTCCGACTGGCCTGCAAAAGCGCGATAAGATGTGGATCAGGCGTTTCAAGATGATTCAGAAAGTCTTGCTCTAAGGCGCCGTCCGCGCCCTTACCGCGATATGAGGGAAGGCCTACTGCCCAGCGGTCCAAGACGACTGTTACGGGCACAGTTGGTTAAATTGGACACCTTGCATTGACAGACAACCAGCGCCTTACGGTGAGCCGCTGTTTCCACTACCGCCTGACCCGTTTCGTCAACCCGGATTATCGGGATCGCCAGGCCTTCTGAAATTGCCATCACAGAACCGCTTTCCAGATCCAGGGCCAAGCGGTTACCTCCCTCCACCTGATTCATGGACCAGGCCCAATACCCACTGCTTGCAGGAACATCCGCATGGTCGCGAACAAAGGCCAACAAGGCTTTTCGATGGGTTTTAAGAGTCGTGATACTGGGTCCCTTCCAGGCATAGCCGGTAGCAGAATAACAGCCAGTAGTCACCATCCAATGGGATTTCTCATCGTCATAGCGCAACATGAACTGCTCCGTAGCAAACAGCATGTCAGTAGCGAATAAGCCGATTAGCGCGGCGGCCAGCCATCTCATGGTAGTTCTCCTTCAACACCGTCCGGAGCCACCGACTCCCAGCTGTCCGGATCTGTCGGCAGGTTAACGACAAACGGGGGAGTGAACCCCTGCAGCGCATTCGCGGAGGCTGCATCCGGATGCGGTACGGACTCGGCGGCCTGCAGATTGGAAATCACCCGGTCACATTGTCCCGCATCAGTACCGGCAACGCTGCCCGGAGGGCAGCATCGATCCGGGCTGATAGCCGGCTGCAGGCTCCAGCCCGCAGGGCAGCCGCAGGATGGGGTCGTCGGATACTGATTGACACACGCGGGTAGTTTGGGATTTACCGGATCAGGGTTGCAGGATGGACCACCGAAATCGCCTGAACAAACCACCGCTTCCGCCGCATATTCACAGGGATCTCCTGCGACTACTGCCTGGGACGTCCATACCGATTTGATCGTGCTCGAGGAGCAGGCACTGGCTGTTTCGCGAAACAGCCAGCCGGGAAGTCCGGAGTCACCGGCACCAATGGCATAGCTTGGCCCGGCCTGCAATGCATGGAGATACCCCACCGCTCCGGTTCCAGGAAGCGCGTCGAGCCCCATACTGTCCACAGCTTCCGCACTTGGTGGCGCAATGCACTCAAACCCCCTGGCGCAATTGTCCTCCGTGTAGAAAACCCGCTGACGGCTGGTGAAACGGTCATCCCTTACGCCAATGAAGGCCCGGAAGTTGGCATGGCCCGGGTCAGGTGCAAGCGGTGGGGTGGTGCGGTCAATGTAAGGAATTATTGGCGCTTCATGTTCGTCGAAAGTTTCGGCCTTACCTAACACGGTGCCATTCTGGTCGAACACGTAGACCGCTTCAGACTGTTTTTGAACTGCATACTTGAACATGGCATCGCGAATCGCCACCGCGCCGACGAACAGACCAATCCCCAGAATCGTCATGACCAAAACCAGTTCCAGCGTAATGATGAAGCCGCGTTGCCGCACGTCGACTGGCTTCCCTGTCCCCGAACGGCCAGGCTGGTGGACCAGCGCCCCGGCCGCAAGCTTCAATCCCTTCAATTCGATACCTCCCATTTGCATGATCATGTCTGCTCTGTCTGGATTCAACTAGGATGAGAACGCGCTAATGAACATGGTAAATGCCTCATGAAGCTGTACCCCGGCCGGAAAGAACACCAGCACCATCAGAATTGGAAAACTGACAAGTATCATCGGCAGAAGCGACATCAGCGCCTTGCGGTCCACCATTTCGGCACCCCTTTCCCATTGTCGTGTTCGCAGCAGGTCCGACTGCGCTTCCAGGGTCTCGGCAATCGGTGACCCAACGCCCAACCCTACATTCATAACGGCCGCCAGGCGTTGCAGGTCTTCCACGCCAGTGCGCTCAGCCAGGCGTTTGAAGGCGGCATGTCGGTCGCGCCCCGCCGCCAGTTCCCGGGCGATAAGCTCCACTTCCCTGGTCAGGGGATTACGCTTTGGCAAACCGTAGCGCGCAGCCTGATTAAACGCCTCAGACAGACTTTGCCCCGAGTGCATAAACGCAACAATCAGATCAACAAAAAAGCTGATCGACTGCTCGATTAACAACTGTCGGCTACGGCGTCGTTGCCACAACCAGGCATCAACACTGACAAAACCCACCAGGCCGGCAAAAAGGATCACGATGACCGGCAGCCCCGGCCGGTACAACTCCAACACAATGGCCGGGAGCAGCAGGGCAAGCAGGATTTTACCGCTCCAGTACACGCTCCTGACCTCATTGGGAAGAAGCCCCGACTGGCGGATCAATTTGGCTGGAAATACCTTGAAACCCGGCGCAAGGTCTTCGAACGTCTCATTTTCAACACCAACGATGTCGGTGTTCTTTTCGCGTCTGAAGGAGACATAAATCATAAACACCAGAACAGCAAGGATGATAATGTCGAACCACCAGCTCATAGTCATGATTCTGTCCTCAGAATCCTGCTCAGCCAGAAGAGCCCAACGACTTGCATCATGACCGCCGCGAAAAGGTAGGTAGGACCGAACGGATGGTTGACCATCGTATCCAGCCATTGTGGTTGCTTCCAGATAAATACCGGGATGACTAAATAGGGCAGCAAGGCCACGAACACCGAGGCATACCGTGCGCCGGCCAACTGACCTGAAATTTTCATGCGTAGCTTGACACGCTCACGGATGATGCGACCGACGGAACGCAGTAGTATTCCGAGATCACCGCCGGCATACCACTTGGCAATCAGCATTCGCGCGAACAGACGCACACCTTCCGAGTCATACAGGTCTGTCATACGTGCAGTGGCTTTCTCTATGGTCAGACCCAACTCCAGTCGTTTTACAATCTCGTTCAACTCGGTTTTAACGCTGCCTTTCGATGCATTGGCGGCCACCGCCAGTGCGTGAATCGGGTTTTCGCCGCCCAGCAGCGCCGCGTGCATCAAACCGATGGCATCAACCAGACGAGCTTCAAATCGACGAGCACGCCACTGGGTCAGACTTCGCAGCAGGGTGAACGCCAGTGCAACGAAAGCGCAGCCTGCCATCAGACCGAGCAGGACAGCATCCGGAAACAGTTCCAGAAAAAGCAGGAAAGCCACCACTCCTGTCAACACGGCACCCGCGCCAAAAGCCAGCGGTTCAATTTCCAGCTTGAGGGTGCGCAACTGCGAATTGATGCGCGAACTACCCGGATTTGAATAAGCAGGAATGTCATCCCGCGCCAGACCCACAGGTTCTGCCGCCTCACTTCTTTCGCGGGCATGCACCAGATACCTGCTGACTGCTATGGCAAGAAACACGGCCAGTGCCACAAAGAAAAGCGCGGTTTCGATGGTCACTGCGACTTCGCCAACGTGCCGTCGGAAAGGCCCGCAAGAACCTGATCGACCTTATAGCCCCGTTCTCCAAGCCGCTGCAGAAAGCCGCTGAGTTCACTGGTGGCAACATGCTGGCCGCTGACTGAATCGCCGCTGTCAGCATGATTTCTCTGATAGCGAAACAGTTCACGCGTTGCCAGTGAACCCTGCGTGCTGGTCACTTCGCGTATGCTCACTACCCGGCGGCTACCATCGCTGAATCGCATCAGGTGAATAATCAGGTGTATCGACGAGCCGATCATTTCGCGAATCGCATCGCGCGGCACGCCCATATCGCCCATCAGTACCAGTGTTTCAAGCCTTCGAAGTACGTCCTCAGGACTATTGGCATGCACCGTGGTCAAGCTGCCATCGTGGCCCACATTCATGGCCTGCAGCATGTCAAACACTTCGTGACCCCTTACTTCACCCACGATGATGCGGTCGGCCCTCATCCTCAGGGCAGAGCGCACCAGTTGACGCAAATCGATTTCGCCTCGACCTTCAACATTGGCCGGGCGGCATTCCAGAGGAATGACATGCGGGTGCTCCAGGCGAAGCTCCGCCGTTTCTTCTATCGTTACCACCCGTTCGCTTTGCGGAATAAAGCGCGAAACCAGGTTGAGTAAGGTGGTTTTACCGGCAGCAGCCCCGCCGGAAATGACGATATTCGACCTTGCCGCCACCACCAGCTGCAACAGCTTGAGCATGGCTTGATTGATGAAGCCGCTTTGCAGTAACTCATTCGTGTCGAATGGCGTGACGCGAAAGCGGCGAATCGACACGATCGTACCTTTGGCGCACAGTGCCGGTATGATTGCATGCAAACGGCTGCCATCGCTGAGACGGGCATCCACCATTGGCGAACCGGTGTCCAGATGGCGGCCCTGAGTGGATACCAGACGATCGACGATATGTCGAAGGTGCTCATCATCATCGAAGCGCACCCCGGTTTTCTCCAGACGGCCAAACTTGTCCACCCAGACTTCAAAAGGCCCATTAACCAGAATATCCGAAACATCCGGATCCATCATCAACGGCGCCAGAGGGCCCAGGCCACCCAACTCTTCAAGAATTTCTTCCTGAATCTGCGTCCGTTGCTGGGCCGATATTTCTGTGCCCCTGCTTTCCTGGATGTCCTGAATCAACCAGCCAACACGTTCGCGTACCACGTCGGCATCGGACAGCAAATCTGCCCCTTCACTCTCGATGGAATCGATCAGCTGGCGATGAACCAACTGCCGCAGGCGACGAAACCTGCTGACCTGCTGGCTATCAACATCGTCCCATGTCTTGTCCGCATCACCCATCACACACTTTACACCTGAAGATTTGCATGAATTCCGGTATTGTCATCGGGTCTGCCAGGCAGCCGCTTTGGGCGCTCAATACTGGACCAGCACCGAGGAGCGCTCCAGCCCGTTGACAATTTCGACTTTCCGATGGGTAACGATGGGCTTGACCTCGAGCAACTGCCCTTGCATCACTTCGGATTCACCGTGCAGGACCAGGGTAACTTCCTCCTCCTCTCCAATTCCGGCCAGCGGATAGACCTGCCCTGGGGCAACGGCCAGCACCATTGGCGTTCCAGCTGAAGTCTTGCCACTTTTGGTATCAGGCAATTGGGTCAGTGCCGTCACTAATCCACGACCCTTGGACGCAGAACTGCCCTGTTTCGACCCGGAATCAAGCACGCCAACCAGCAAGACGTCCTGCGCCACCATGCGCACGCCATGTGCGCCTTTGGCAAGAATGTCCAACCGGTCGCCAAAACGTAGCTGGGTATGCGGAATTGTGGTTTTACGCGGGGTTAATGTGTACACCACCCTTCCCTCTGGCACACGCTGAGCCAGCCAGTCTTTGGGCGGAGCGTCCAGCTCATTGCGGGAGAACACTGCGCCTTTGGGTTTTGCCACCTTGAGTTGTTGCCCGACCAGAGCGCGGGGGTCATTTACACTGCCCTCCGCATTGCGGCTGCGTGCAAGTTTCAGGTACTCGGGTCGAATTACATCTCCGGCCTTCAAATCAGTGCTGGCAACCCAGGCCGGATCGGTAACGGCACGGTAAACCTGCCGGGATCCAAGCACAGTGACGAGAAAGCCCGAAATTCCCAGGAATATGACTGTAGCGATGACGCTACCTTTACTTTTCCCGCTCTTCACACCCCACCTCCGTAAAATCGAATTGCCCACAGGGCATCGACTGGTGACCATTTACAATTTAAATACCGGACTGGCCATTATCGGACTGGCCATCCATTTGCCCAACTCATTGAGCCAGGCAAACGGATGGATTTATTACTTTATCCAGTCAACATCAGATCAGATTAAGGTCCTGAAGCCACTGTACCGACGACTGCATTTCCCGTGTTGGCTGAGCTGGCGGAACCCGCGCTGGGTGCCCACAGTGAACCCTCGGGACCCGCCTCAACAAAAACGAACTCGGCAGTGTCGCCGGATTGAATATCCTGCGAATCGCCCCACGACGAACCATCGATCGAAGCGCTAGATTCTGCGTTCATCATGCCGTTGAAAGCATAGCTTTGATCAAGGGCGCCAATGGCTTCTGCCACATCTTCCATTTCGGCTGTAAGCGCATCGCGCATCGTGACCAACCCGACAGTCATACCCATCACCATAATGGTGACGATAAGAACCAACTCGGAAGTCAACACGAAGCCACCTTGCTTGCTGGACTTGCGTTTAATTTCTCTCATGGTATTACCTCTTTTACTATTGAACGTCATTGTTCCCTTAACCAGGAATGCTTTTCCGCGGAAAAGGACTTTCGTAACACTTACCCGCAACGCACGGGAAGCAACCATACCTACCCCTTCTGCTTCTGCTCCGATGCATCGGCCAACAGGGCGGTCTGCACCGGCAGCAATATTTGCTGCCGGAACAACTGACGAATTACACGCGCGCGACTTTCCGCTATTGCGCGATGTAACCGCGATTCGCCGGGGCCAGGTCAATCGGATCCCGGTTGTCAAAATAATTCATGGAACGGCATTCCTCATGCTCAGTGAGCCCGATCAAACGCGCCAACGCTGGACTGTAGTCCGGCTTCTGTTCCAGCGCATTCTGAAAATGGGAACACGCGGCTTCCCAGCGTTGCTCAGCCTCGCAAATCAGGCCGTGGTGATACGCCAGGCGCCAACCGTCTGCGCCAAGACGCCCAGCCACGCCCAGCACAATGCGTGCGGCGTCATATTTGCCTTGCAAATAGTAGGCAGCCGCCTGAGCCTCTCGCAGTTCGGAATGATCCGGGGCCAGCATGATCTGCCGTTCCAACAACTCAATGGCCAGATTGGCATTACCCTGTTGCAGTGCAATGTGGCTGCGTAACACGGCCGCTTCAGGCCGTGCACCGCGATGTGACAGCAACTGATCCAGGTAGTACTGTGCTTTATCCAAACGCCCACTTTCATAGCTGAAGCTGGCATTGGTCATCAACACGCGTTCATTGTTGGGAAACTCGGCATACAACCGCTCGGCCTCCCGCAAAACACGGTCACAGTCAAGTGTGGCATGGTCGATCTCCCACATTTCGCGGCAAGTGCTGCCATCCTCGCGTGCCTGTTGGTACATCAGCAATAGTTGGTCTACACGCTGATCAGGGTCGGGGTACTTGCTGCGATGTCCGTCCATGGAGACACAGGCTGAGGTCACCACACTCATTAAAATAAGGATCGCAACTCGGATCAACTTGATACTGTGGGCCATGGTTTTTGTTTCTTGTTTCTTGGGGAAGCTCATTTGGAAGACCCCGCCTCTGGTTTGGGCATACCCACCGCCTTACCGAGCAGGTCGAATGCCGGGGGGAACTGCCACAAACCCACATTGTCCAGGGGTTCGCGCACCAGGGTTGGCGTGACAACTATCACCAGTTCAAAATCATCGTCCAGCTTGTCTGAGGATTTGGCCAGCCAACCCAGTACCGGTACCTTGTGCACACCCGGCGTATAGTTTTCGCTATCGTTAACCCGCCGCGAAACCAAACCACCGATGACCAGTGGTTGTCCATCCCGTAAGCGGGTGGTCGTTTGTATGCTGCGGGTGCTGAAGGCAGTGGAATTGAGCTGTGAACCCGTACTACTGGCGATTTGCTGGGTAAGTGCAGCGTCGGGAGCAGACACCGTCGGCCGGATATCCAGTGTAATTCGATCGTCTTCACCTACCAGGGGGCGTATCGCGAGCTGCACCCCAAAAGGCCGAAACTCGGTACCGCTGAACACGCCTGGGGTATTGCTGCCACTTGCTGTATCGCCAACGCCGACACCGGCGGGTGCAAAGGAACTGGGAACCGGCACTTCGCCACCCACCTGGAATACCGCGGATTCGCCGGCCAGCACCGTCAGCGTGGGCCGTGACAGGGTGCGGGATATACCTTCCTTTTCCAACAAGGAGAACAACAGGTCAAATGCAAGGTCAGTGCCGCCAATCTGGAAATTGTTGCTTAGTGTGCCGCCCAGTATCTGCAGGGCGTTTTCTACCTGACCGGAACCCAGCGCACCAATTCGCTGGGACGCATCGGGCTGGACCACCATGCCGTTACCATCGGCTGACATGGAATTAGCCTGATAGCCATCAGTCACCAGAGTCAGGTCCGGCCGCCAATTCTTGATGCGGGTTCGATTAATCTCGTGAATCTGCACCGTAACCCGTACCTGGGGCAGGTCGCGCACCTCAATCATGGACAAAATTCGGCCATTTGCAATGGAAAGCAACTTGGCACGTCCGATATTGGATCTGATTTCGTTGCGCAACTGATTTGAATTATTGCTGCCCGAAAGACCGGGGATGTTGCCGGCACTCATGCCATTCATGCCGCTTGAGATATCGTGCCTTTGTCCAACCAGTGCACCTGTCTCATCGGCCACCACTTCAATGATATCTGGAGAATCAAGCTCTGCGTTACTACCGAGGAAAAGCCGTGCCGCGATGGTCAGAACGCGTACCAGAACAACCTGATTCTGTACCTGGCCTTGCAACAAAAGCGTATCGATATTGGCGCTTGGCACATCGCCTCTCTGGATTCGGCTTACCGTGACATCCGCCTCACCCATACCGTTGAGACTGCGTATTGCTTCAATGATTTTCTGCTCGCTGCTGAGCGACTCCTGCGCAACTTCCAGCAGATTGATAATGGCCGTGGCCGAACGGGCAACCGGGGTAATATCGCCGGTGATGTCGTCCTGCATCGCTGCCGTGTCAACGTATTCATCAGCTGCATTCAGATAATTACGTACCGCGGATTCTGCTGCCTGACGGACCTTAAAGGTCGCAACCGTGCCACGCAGAACCAGAGCGTTGCGATCGGGGGTCAACTCCAGCCGGATGCCAGGGTCAATCTCCAATAAAGCCCGTTGCAAAACCGACAAATCTTCATTGACACTGAACAGAAAGGTCTCTGTAGTCTCATCGGGATACCAGATGATGACGCTGGTTCGCCCAACCGATTTGGCCAGGACCAACAGCTCACGCCCGCCCAGGATTTCCACTTCCAGAACTTCCTTTTCACCCACCGCAACCCGCGCGATATCCTTGCTGAACACCAGCCGCGAGTGAGTCCACTGAGTTAGCTCCCGGGTGTAGGGAGAACGTTTTCCGTCTGCGGTTTCTACGTAAGTCAGGCCGGTCTCTGCGTTGACTGCGCCACAAATGGTCAGCAGCAATAACATCAGCAGGGTCAAGCGCTTTACACCCTGACTCCTGTAACGGTCAGGCTTTTTCTTATTGGTCATGCCAGGGACTCCAAATTGATTTGCTTGGTTGTTACATCACCGGTTCAATGGTGGTCTGCAGTTTGTGTGAAAATCTCCACACGGCGGTTCCGTGCGCGGCCTTCAGCTGTCGCGTTATCCGCCAGAGGGCTACCTGCGCCGTTTCCGCTAACCGAAAAATTGAGAGCTGACAATCCCTGGCTCGACAAGTAATCAGCCACGGCGTGTGCACGGCGCTCGGATAATTTCTGATTGTATTCGGGAGAACCGCTGCTATCGGTGTGACCGATAATGTTCAGCCCCTGGATGCTTTCATCCGCCAGCACTTCAGCGGCCAGTGCATTCAGACGCAACTTCATCGGCGGCTTGAGGTCCGCACTGTCGCTGTCGAACGTGTCATTTATCAGGTTAATGATTGTGGAGCGGTGATTTTGCTTATCTGCAGAAGGGCGTACGGTGATCTCAGGTTGCGTTTCGCAACCGCGGGCGCTGGCGATTGTTCCCGGTTTACTATCCGGGCATTCATCCTTGTAATCGGGTATACCGTCGCCATCACTGTCCCTGGGACAGCCTGCTGGCGTTACGGGAATGCCATGAGCCTGGGGGGGGCACTGGCCTGTGCCGGAGAGAATGATGTGGTTGCTGCTACCTGCCTGCACCCCACTGAATACCAAAGTGCAGCTGACAGCAAACATTACCGCCAAACACACCATCCCCCTTCTTTGTGGCCCATCCATGCGCCTTTCCCCTTTCAATGCCACACATCCCTGGTCTATCATTCACCTTGATTGAACTCGGCGAACGGCTGCAACAGCATGATCGGCTCATGCAGTCAACCCGGCATTCGTTGCTTGTTACGTTTTGAGCATTCTTTCTTGTCTTGAATAAACTGCTTAACAACCCCTGCACATACGGTAACTTGAACTACATACTAAATGCAAATTCTATTTTAGTTTTGCGCGATTTCCCTGTTGGGCAACCTCAAGCAGTGGTTCAAAAGCATCTTCCCCAATAAAGCCCGGGGGTGGGCACCCAGCACAGGAACAAGCGCACTGATCTGCAAGGTGTGAGAAAACCCCGCTCGTCCGGGCGACATTTCGCTTCGGTCCATTGATGGCATGTGATCCGGACAAGCAATCCGGCCAAGCGAATTTGTCGCTCAGTCTTAAAGACCGTGTTGCCATCGTGACGGGAG
>JBFIHZ010000114.1:0-10674 GCA_041601535.1 Lysobacterales bacterium
GGCGTGGGCGAGGTGTGGAAATGATAGCTGGCATCGCCGGCCAGCGGCGCAATGCTGTCGCCAACCGAATAAAACACGTGCTGGGAGGCGCCGAGGCCGCTCAGCGTTACGCTGTGTTCGGTGGTCGAGCCCGCAACGGTGACGGTATTGACCAGGTTGTCCGCGGCGGGGCCGTAACGAACCACTGAGTCGGTCGCGACATCGGTGCGCCAGCGAATGGTGATGCCATCATCGGTCGGCATTTGCAGATAGGGACCACGCACCACGGTTTGCGGCCAGGCGGATGTGGTGACCAGCAGCAAAAAGGCCAGCACAACGGTAATTGTGATTTGTTTCATTAATGTTCTCCCCTTGGGAATCCTTTCCTGCAGCGTCCCTGAATGCTCCATCATACGCCCGCGTTTACGGCAGGTGCAATTACAAGGTGTTATTTCCATTGGTAAATTTACACCAGCCGCTGGTGTTTTTCGGGTCATAAGTTCAGGCTGGACGCATTAGTGCCTATTGCACGGGATACGGAAAAGGGGGGTTCAGCGCCCGAGTGCAAGCTCCCTGGCGATAACCCAAGCACTAACTGCTGACGTCTGGAATTTACCCGCTGACCGGTCAATCCCGCCGCAGACGGTCGGAGACCGCCACCGGGGTGGGGAAATTAAGCACGATCACGGTGGATGAGCCGACGAAGGTGATCAGCGTGGCCAGCTGGATCATAAACACCACCTCACGGCTGATAAACGTACTTTGCAGCGCGAGGAATGTAATCAATAGTGAAAACTCGCTCATCTGCCCCAGACGCCAGCCCGTCTCCCAGGCCAGCCGTGGGGTTTCGGCCACGCTGCCAATGGCCAGCCGGTAAACCACCGGCTTCAGCACCAGCATCGCAATGGCCAGTACCGCGGCAGGCAGGATCACACCGGCGGCAACGTCCAGGTCCAGGCTGGCACCGAGCGCGAAGAAAAACAGCACCAGGAAAAAATCCCGCAGGGGTTTGAGGCTTTCGGCGATAAACAATGCAATCGGACTGGTGGCGACGATAATGCCGGCAATAAACGCACCGATTTCATAGGAAAGCCCCACCGAGTGGGCCAGTTGTGCAATACCCAGGCACCAGGCCAGGGCCAGCAGAAAAACGAACTCCTGCACCCGGTCGAATTTGTGGAACAGCCGGATCAGCACGTAGCGTTCCAGCGCCCAGGCCACGGCGATCAGCGCCGGCAGGGCCAGGAACAGCAGGCCCACATCCCACATGATCACATCCATCAACTCGCTGCCGGCGGATTCCATGCCATGCAGCACCAGCATCACCAGGATGGCGATAAAATCCTGCAGCAGCAGTACGCTGATGATGACCTCGCCGGTATGGCGGTGGTGCAGTACCGTGGTTGGCAACAGCTTGATGCCGATGATGGTGCTGGAAAACATCGCCGTCACACCCACCAGTACGCTCTCTGCGGTGGTGAAGCCAAAGGCCCTGGCAATGGCCCAGCCGGCGCCGCAGAAAGCCACCGAGGTGATAATGGTAATCAGTGTGGTCTGGCCCAACAGCAGGGCCAGTTTCTTTGGGGACAGGGTAAGGCCCAGCAGGAACAGCAGGAAGATAATGCCCACCTGGGCAATGTCGCCGATCAGCGCCGGGTCGCTGACCCAACCCAGGCTCCACGGGCCAAGAGCAATGCCCAGCAGGATGTAACCAATAATCAGTGCCTGGCGCGCATACAGTGCCAGAGTGGCGACCAGCGCGGCCCCGGTGAAAATCAGGAACAGGGAAAAGACAATGGACTGTTCTTCCGGCACCGTGTCACTCCGTGGCTTGCTGCGGCAAACCGGGGCATCGGTTACCGCCGCTTCTATCCTAACCTATCGTGGCCGGCTCCTGTGGCTCCCGGCGGAACCCGCCGGTACGGGCGTCAGTCCGTGGCCGTGTACACCACCTCGCCCTCAAACACGGTATGGGTCACCCGTGCTTCCGAGATGGCGGCCGGTTCGATTTCAAACAGGTTGGTATCCAGCACCACCAGGTCGGCCAGCTTACCGGTCTCGATACTTCCGCTGAGGTCATCCAGGTGGTTGACGTAGGCCGCATTCAAAGTGGCGGCCTGGATGGCCTGCTCCAGGCTGATGCGTTCCTGCGGCATGAATACCGGTGTGGATTGCTGCGTGGGTTCAATGCGTGTCACCGCTGTTTCAATGGCCAGCAGCGGGTCGGGCGAGGATACATTCCAGTCCGACCCGAAAGCGATGCGGCCGTTGGCTTGCAGGATGCTGTTGATGGGATAAGTCCAGCGATAACGCTCGGGGCCAACCCGCGGCAATGTGAGTTCGGTCAGATAGTCATCCTCCACGGCCCACAGGGCGGAAAAGGTGGCAGTTACATTGAGCTCATGAAAGCGGTGGATATCAGCCGGGTCCACAAACTGCACATGGGCCAGGTGGTGGCGGCCGTCGCTGGCTCCATTACGCTTGAGCGCATACTCGAACGCATCCAGCGCGGCGCGCACCGCGGCATCGCCGATAACGTGAATATGCACCTGGAATCCGGCCGCATCCAGCTGGGCCACCGCCTCGTTCAGCACGTCGGGCGGCACCTGCAGCTCGCCCTTGTAACCGGGCTGATCACTGTAATCCTGCAACAGCGCGGCTGTGCTGGGTTCCACCACCCCGTCGAGAAAAATCTTCACGGTGTTGGTGTTCAGCAGGCCACCGTTGTATTGATCACGCACGCGCTCCAGTTGATGAATCTGCTCCAGGCCCTTGTCGTTGTCCCAGCCCAGCGACACCACCGTGCGGATACCCAGCTCACCGCTGTCGGCGAAGCGGCGGTAGCTTGCCAGCGCCTGCCAGGGGTCATCGGCATCAATGCTGGCGTTGGCTTCCTGCATGGCGGTAATGCCCAGGCTGTGCAGGAAATCAATGGTGTAACGCATGCCCTGGTCGATCTGGCTGACCGGCGGGGGTGGCATATGCGCTCGCAGCAATTCCATCGCGGATTCCTGGAAACTGCCCAGTGCTTCGCCGGTCTGCGGATCGCGGTCAATGCGCCCGTTCAGCGGGTCCGGTGTGCTGGCTGTGATGCCGGCCTGTTCCATCGCGCGGCTGTTGGCCCAGGCGGTATGGCCGTCGATGGAAAAGAATACCGCCGGCCGGTCTGATACCACGGCATCAAGCAGGGCCTTGTTGGGGATGCCGTTGGGCGGAAAGGCAGTGACCGACCAGCCGCCGCCGGTCAGCCAGGCCCGGTCCGGCATGCTGACCTGGCATTCACGCACCTTGTTTACATAGGCTTCGGCTGACTGTGGCGTGATGTCCAGGCTGCAGTCGAACTGATCAATGCCCGAGGTCAAAGGGTGCACGTGCGCATCCTGGAAGGCTGGTAACACCAGTCCGCCGGGTGCGGAAATCACGCGGGTGTCCGGGCCGGTCAGTCGCTCGGCATCTGCGTTGCTGCCCACGAAAATGATCTGACCCTCCCGGCTGGCTACAGCCTCCGCCCAGGGCTGGTCCGGGTTCAGGGTGTAAACGGCCGTATCGCGGATGACCAGGTCGGCTGCGTCAACGGTGTTTTCGGCCGTGGACGCCGGATCCGGCTCGGCTGCAGGTTCGCAGGCGACCAGCACGGCCAGTGAAATAACCACCAGGGACAAATCAGACAGACGGCGCATTCGCGTTCACCAGGGCGGCGGAAGATTTTTCAGTTTTATCACATTCCATGCCGATCGTGCTGAAAATCGCCTATGCTGTAGTTACCCGCTTTCGGCAGTGGATCGGGATGGTACTTATTCGCAAGGGGAGACAAACACAGCATGAAGAACCAAATCGAATTCCGAAGCCTGCTTTGCAGCATGTTGTTCGGCGCAGTGGTGCTGGTTCCGGCAATGGCCACAGCGCAGCAGACCCTGCTGTTCGATGATTTCGATGCAGCGCCCCTGGACAGCTCGATCTGGGGACTGGCCAGCTGGAATATTGGTGACCGCACCCAGTTTGGCAACCAGCCGGAATTTCATACCGATGCAGACGGCAGTTACATTACCTTGCCGCTGGATACCTATAACCCCAACCTGCCGGGCCAGCGTGTGCTGGGCACGGAAATATTCTCGCTGCAGCGTTTTGACAACCCCGAAGGTGTTGAGTTTTTGACACGGGCCCGGCTGAATACAGAGATGCCCGGCCTGGTTGCGGCGTTTTTTACCTATAGTGAAAAGCGCCAGAAAGGCCGTTATGTATCGGATGAAATCGACTATGAAGTGCTCAGCAAACAGGGATTCAACCGCGTGCTGGTCACCAGTTGGGATAACTGGGGCGCGGCAGGCAGTAATTACGAAGACGGCGTCCATCACCTCGGCGCATTGCTTGACCTGAACGCCTATGACTGGCGTCAATGGAATACCTATGCGATGCGCTGGTATCCCGATCGCGTGGAATGGCATGTCAATGGCGAACTGGTGCGGGTGCACTACGATGCACCGGTGCCGGACCAGCCACAGCCGGCACGCGCCAGCCTGTGGGCTGCCGGCAGCACCTGGCCGGATGCCTACGATGCCTTGCTGGCACCGGTTTCCGACCCGGCGCAAAACCAGCGTTTCCGCTGGGACATAGATTACATCCTGGTCACCAGTCTGGGTGGGGGTGGCCCGGGTGATCCGGATACACCGGCGGCGCCAACCGGCCTGGCAGCCAGCGTGATCGGTTCGGAGGTAAACCTGTCGTGGACAGATGCATCAACTGATGAGAGTGGCTTCCGGGTGTACCGTGCGGTCAAGCCCAAGGGTAAAAGCAATCCGGAGTTCACGCTGATCGCCAGCCCGGCCAGTAACGTCACCGGTTACTCCGACACGGTAGCGGACGGCCAGTACGTCTACCAGGTCACAGCCTGGAACGATTACGGTGAGTCGCAACCCGGCAATACGGTTACGGTGAAAGTCGGCTCGGGTGGAAAAGGCGGCGGCAAGCCGCAAAACTAACGCGTGCCGGGAGAAACCGGGGCGGGTTTTGAGTTGCCTGCATCATGTGCCGCCAGCCGGGCGGGTGGCAGCTGTGCAAATGCCATCTCCCAGAATCGCGTGGTCATGGCGCTGATGCTGGAACCTTCAACGTTCATCAAAATGGCGATGCCGATATCGTAATCCGGTGACCAGGCGGCATCCGCGCGGTAGCCGGAAACCCAGCCGCTGTGATAGACGATGCGTTGCTCGCCCAACTGGTAGACACGCCAGCCCAGCGCATAGTGTGCGTCGGTCAGCAGCCGGTTCCACTCTCTGCGGTGCAGGTCACGCGGCGTGCGCACGCGCGGCTGCACCAGTGCATTGAGCATCTCGGGTGCGATGACGGTGGGGTTGGCGCCCAGCTGGGCGCGCAGCCATTTGGCCATATCGGTCACGCTGGCGTTTACCCCGGCAGCCGGCGCCACGCGGTAGTAATTCGGCAGCACTTTCACGGTTTTCCATTGGCCGTTGCTTTTGACATGAGGCTCCGCCCGGTTGGTATTGGCCATAAAGGGCTCAAAACCTACCGACGCGGTGTTCATTTGCAAGGGCTTGAAAATGCGTTGTTCAACCAGGCTGGCATAACTGCCGGCACCGGCCTGTTCCACCACCGGCTCAATCAGGCTGAAGACACTGTTCTGATACGAATAACACTCACCGGGCGCACAGATAGGGGCAAGGTCACTCAGCCTGCGGCGGATATCGTCCAGCGACACGCCGTCTTCAACCAGGTTGTCATAGGCATGGGGGATCAGCCCGGTGCTCTGGCCCAGCAGGTGTTGCACGCGGATGCGGCTGGTATCTCCCTTGATGCGGAAATCCGGAACATACCGGGTGACGGGGTCATCCCAGCGCAGCGCGCCATCGTGCACCAGTTGACCGGTGAGTTCCGCGGCAAAGGTTTTTGAAACCGAGGCAATACGAAATGCAGTGTCGGCATTGATCGCTTGCTGCCGGCGGCTGTCGGTGTGGCCGGCGGTGCCGATACGCACGATGCCATCGCGGCGTACCACTGCAAACGCGGCACCGGTGACTTTTTCCTCAGCAACCTGCTGGTGAAACCAGCTGTTGAATTCCTCCGCCAGTTGCTGATCAGCAGACTGTTCTGCCCTGGCGTGCTGGCTAGCCAGCAGCGCGCAGATCAACAACAGCATGACACGATTGATCATGTCAGCTCACAGCTCGCGGGGCTTTCTGCTTGAGTATTGCCGCATTTGGGTAATCATCCATGATGACGGACATTGGCGGCTATTCTAACGCCATTGATACGTTAACGGTACGGGTTTCAGCTGGCTCGAGCGTTTTCGTCCCGGCTATCCAGCAGTTCGATGGCTGCCGCCACGGCCTCGGGGCGGGTGTCAAACCGGCCGGATTCCCGTACGGTTTCCAGTGCACCCAGACGGCCCAGCAGGCGCGCCACGTGGAAGGACATACCCACGATGATCACGTGCTTGTCCTGCTCGGCAGCCCGCTGCATGATTTCCTCCAGCGCCAGTGCGGCGCTGACATCCACGCGTGGCACATCCAGCAAATCGATGATCAACACTTCGAAATCGCTGACCACGGCGAAGCGGCGGGTCAGTTCATTGGCTGCGCCGAAACTGATCAGTCCGGAAAGGTGCAGAAACAGGATTTGATCACGCCGGTTGGCAAACAGCGCGGCGGTCGCTTCATCAAACAGTCCTTGCTGGTCAGAGTCGTCAACCGTGCGAATGGATTTGGCCTGGATTTCGGCCATTTCCTTGACAAAAAACAGGCTGGCCAGCACCACGCCCACCGCCACGGCGGTGATGACGTTTACCAGTACCGTCAGGGCCAGCACCACCAGCATCAGCACCAGGTCCACTCGCGGCGTGCGGTGAATTCGCTTGATAAAGCGCCAGTCAACCACGTCAATGCCAACCTTGATCAGGATACCGGCCAGCGCGGCATAGGGCACATGCGCCACCAGTGGGCCGAGACCCAGTGCAACCAGCAGCAGGATCAGGGCATGAATGATGCCGGACAGCACGGTGCGCCCACCCGCATGCACATTGGCCAGTGTGCGGATGGTAGCGCCCGCTCCGGGAATGCCGCCGGCCAGTCCGGCCACCAGGTTGCCCACGCCCTGGCCCACCAGTTCCCGGTCGGAATGGTGAAAACTGCGGGTGATGTTATCCGCCACCAGCGACGTCAGCAGACTGTCGACCGAACCCAGCGCGGCCAGGATGGCGGCGGAAATCAACATTTCATTCAGAAATGCGAAATCAATCGAGGGCATCTGCAAGCTGGGCAATGCCGAAGGGATGGACTCAAGCACCGGCGCATCGGTCAGAACCAGGGCCAGCAGCGAGCACACCACCAGTGCGAACAATGGCGAGGGCACTATTCGGGCCAGCCGTTTCGGCAGATAAAACACCACCGCCAGCGCCACAATGAAAACACTCACCGAGTGCCAGTTCGGTTTGGCCAGGTCCTCAGGCAATACGGTCAGGGCATTTTGCACCGACAGTTCAGCGGGATAGCCCAGCGCCGGACCCAGTTGCATGATAATCAGAATAGTACCCACGCCGGTCAGAAAGCCGGAGATTACCGGGTAGGGCATCAGGTTTACATACCGCCCCAGGCGTAAATAACCGAACAATATCTGAAAGCCACCCGCCATCATTACCACGGTAAATGCCACTGCGGGCTGCTGGGCGAACTGGGTGAACACCGACGCCGAGATGATGGTCATGGGCCCGGTGGGGCCGGAAATCTGACTGGGGGTGCCGCCAAACAGGGAGGCGAAAAGCCCCACGCAGATGGCGCCGTACAAACCGGCCACCGGCCCGGCCCCGGAGGCCACGCCGAAGGCCAGGGCCAGAGGCAATGCCACCACCGCCGCGGTCAGGCCACCGTACAGATCACCACGAAAATTGCCAAACGAAAGACGATTGGGGCGCAGAAAGGCCGGTTGTTGCGACATGAACGGACGGGTTACCTTGCGGGTGAGAATTCAGAAGCGGGCACCCGCCCTATTTTACCGCCTGGTCCGGGCCGCAGCCAGCAATCAGCAGAAGTTTCTGCTGTCGGCTGAGTTTCTTGATCACACATTCGCGCTGACAGGCGCTGCTGCGGTTGTATCCCGCCTCGGTGTACGCCAACCGCACGGGCGCACGGCCATTGAAGTACCTGGCGCCACGTTTGCCGTTGCGGTGCTCTTCAAAACGGCGCTGCGGATCGGTGCTGACGCCGGTATACAGCGAGTCATCGGAACACTGGATGATGTAAACGGACCAGTTCGACAAGACCATACCTCTACATGCAAACCGGCCTGTTGACGATGCGCTGGCCAGGTTCGGTGCGGAAATAGCGCTACCCGCCTTTTTGCAAAATTCGTCTGCAGCATAGTGCAAACGACCGTGATTAAAAAGTCCGGTCAGACTGGTCGCGGGCCGAACGTACCGAGTGGATACGCTGTTTTACTGGGACTTTTGGCGGGCACGTAAAGTAATGACCAGGATGCCGGTAAGGACCAGCGCTCCGCCAACCAGCAGACGCCAGCCGGGCCGGTCACCCCAGATCAGCACGCTGAAAATCACCGCGGTGAGCGGGGTCAGCAGCAGGTAAGGCATGATGGAAGACACCGGGTGGCGCTGCACCAGGTAGAAAAACAGGCCGTGGCCTACCAGTGAAGCCACCAGCGTTGAGTAGATCACTGTACCCCAGTCCAGCCAGCCAGCGCTGACAATCGATTGCCACTGGCCGCGCTCGGTAAGCACGGTAGCCAGAAACAGAACCGGAAGGGAAATAACCGCGGTCCAGGCCTGGAAACTGAATACGCCGATGCCGCTGACGCCGCGCATGTAAACCGCACCCAGCGCCTGGAACAGCGCCGACAGCATGGCCACGCCCAGTACCGGCAACTGCTGCAGCATCAGCGGATCAAAACTCAGCACCACCACGCCGGAAAATGCCACCGCGATGCTTACCAGCGAGCGCCAACCGACCCGTTCGCCCAGGATCAGCATGGCCAGCAATACCGCAATCGGTATATAGGTTTGCTGGGTTATGGCAATGGATGACAGGTCCTGCGAGTGGGCAATGGCCCAGAACAGCGAGGAGAAATGCAGTGCGCCCATGCACAGGCAGACAAAGATCATGCGCGGCCACTGGTCACGGGGAGGCAGCCGCAAGAACGGCAATAACACGATCAACAAGCCGGCAAATCGCAACACCATGAACATGAATGGCGTGAAGTGCAGCATGCCCTGCGCCGCGGCGATAAAATTGAATGCCCAGGCCAGGCACACCAGCAATAACAGGATCAGGTCACGGAAGGGCATGCGGAGAATGTTTCGGGCCGGCTAAATTTGCAGCATGCGGCCAGCCCGTGGTGGAGTCAAATCACGCCGCGTCAGCCACCGGCAGATTGAATTCAAATCGCGTGCCTTTGCGCGGTGTGCTGGAAACCGTGATGCGACTGCCATGCAGGTCCAGAATGCGCTTGACGATGGCCAGTCCCAGGCCGGCGGCGCCTTCCTGTTCGGCCAGGGATTGCGCCGAGTGATAGTAACGGTCGAAAATCCGCTCCAGGTCCTGTGCCTGTATGCCGCATCCGGTGTCACTGACCGCCACGCACAGGGACCCGGGCCGGGGCTCCAGGCAAATGCTGACTTCGCCGCCGGGAGGCGTGAATTTAAGCGCGTTACGCAGCAGGTTTTCCAGCACCCGCTGCATCAGTCCGATATCGGCGCGCACCATGGCGGGGCTTTGCGGCGTGTTCACCACCAGGCGGATGCCGGCGCGCTCGGCCTGTAATTCAAATTCCTGGCTGACATCATGCAGCAATTCGGCCAGCGAGAACCGTTCCAGGTTGGGCTGCACACAGTCAGAGTCCAGCTTGGACAGTTCAAACAGGTCACCGATCAACTGCCCCAGCCGCTGGGTGTGTTTGCGCGCAATTTCCAGGTAGTGCCGGCGCTCATCCACGGTCAGCGTTTCGTTTTTCAGTAGCAGCGTATCGACATAGCCATGCATGGATGCCAGTGGCGTGCGCAGGTCATGCGACACATTGCTGACCAGTTCACGCCGTAGCCGGTCGGTTTCTTTCAGGTCTTCAAACTGCTGGCGGATCTTGTTCGCCATGCGGCCAAAAGCAGCACCCAGCTGACCGATCTCATCATCAACCGGATCGGACCTGATACGCACGGCCGGGTCAAATCCCGCTGAAGTGAACTGTTGCACGTTGCGTGTCAGCCGGGTGAGCCTGCGGGTCAGCAGATTGAACACCAACAGCCCGATCAACACGGCGGAAACCAGGATGGCTGCCATTGCGCCCAGGCTGATTTTGCGCACATAGCTGCTGCGAATGCTGCTGGCCAGCTCGTCGTATTTCTGCCCGCCGAGGATGGCGTACAGGTAACCCTGCAACTGGCCTTCATCCATTACTTCAGCGGCCGAGAACACTTTTTCGCGTTGCAGGTTGCGCGGGTCAGTGCCATGAAAGGGCAATTCGACATCGCCGCCGATCAGGGCTTTCACCGGGCTCAGGTCAACATGCCCGGTCAGTACGGTCTCAGGCGGCATCGCATGCCCAAGAATATTGCCTTGGGTGTCCAGCAGATACACTTCCACCGTCGGGTTGATGATCATGGCCTGCTGGGCCAGCAGTGCCAGCGCCTGGTCGTCGACCACACCCTGACGTATCAGCGTGCGCTCGCCGGTTACATAC
>JBFIHZ010000115.1:0-10666 GCA_041601535.1 Lysobacterales bacterium
GTAAAAGTGCTGGCCCCGGGCTACTACGCGCGCCAGGACACCCGCACCCCCGTGCGTTACGCCATTATTTCCATGGTTTCCAATATGGCGATGAATTTCACTTTTGTCGGTGTGCTGGTGGCCATTGAGTTCAACGGGCCGCACACCGGGCTGGCGCTGGCCAGCAGTGTCGCCGCATACCTCAATGCGGGCATGCTGTACCGCGGTTTACGCCAGCAGAACGCCTATCGACCGGAACCCGGCTGGGGGCGGGTGCTGTTTGCGGTGCTGGCCGCCTGTCTGGTCATGCTGGCCGCGTTGTGGTGGCAATACGGCGCGCTGGAGCAGTGGTTTGCCGCGCCGGCAGCGGGCCGGGTGCGGATGCTGACCGTTCTGGTGGTCGGCGGCAGCGGGGTTTATTTTGTCAGCCTGCTGCTGGCCGGTCTGCGCAAGCGTCATGTGGAGAAAGGTGCGGTATAATCCGCTGCTTTTTACGGCAGATGTTTCCGCGCCCGATTTCGGTAAGGAATTCAATCTGCCCGAAAACGCGCCACCGAGGAATAACGTGCAGGTCATTCGCCATCGGCCAACCACTGAATCAGCGCCTGGAACCCGTCCAGGACGTGCGCCTGCGGGCGTTCGTTCGGTGGTCACCATAGGTAATTTTGATGGTGTGCATCGTGGCCATCAGGCCCTGATCAACCAGTGCCAGGAGCTGGCATCACCAGGGGATCAGCTGGCGGTGGTGACCTTTGAGCCCTTGCCCCAGGCGCTGTTCCGGCCTGAAGATGCGCCGGCCCGGCTGAGCACCATACGGCAAAAACTGCAGTGCCTGGCGGCCCTGGGTGTGCACCTGACCTGGCTGCTGAAATTCGACCGGAAATTCTCCCGGCTGTCGGCTCATGAGTTCGTTCAGCAGGTACTGGTCAACCGCCTGGCAGCCCGGCACGTGGTGGTCGGGCATGATTTCCGCTTTGGTCACCAGCGGACCGGCGACAGGCTGTTGCTGACGAGTCTGGGTGAAGAGGCAGGTTTTCAGGTGCACACGGTTGATTCGTTTTGCGACCACGACTTGCGCATATCCAGCACGGTGATACGCCAGGCCCTGGCGGCGGGCGATTTTCCACTGGCGGCCCGCTTGCTCGGCCGGCCCTTTCGCATGGAAGGCCGTGTGGTGCAAGGGCAGCAATTGGGCCGGACCCTGGGTTACCCCACGGCCAATTTGCGCATACGGGCCCGGCCCAGTCCTTTGCAGGGCATTTTCGCGGTGTTTTGCCGGGTCTGTGATGGCACCGATGGAGCCTGGTTGCCGGCCGTCAGCAGCCTGGGTTGCCGCCCCACGGTGGGCGGCGAAGAACCCTTACTGGAAGTGCATTTTTTTGATTTTGATCGCGACCTGTATGGAAAGCGCCTGGAAGTGGAATTTGTGGCAAAGTTACGCGACGAGACCCGTTTTGATACGGTCGATGAACTGATGGTGCAGATGCGCCGTGATGAGACCGCCGCCAGGGAAATCCTGGCTACCTTAAACCAACCTGCCTGAGTGGGCGAACAGAAGCCGGAATTATGGATTACAAGGATACGATCAACCTGCCGCAAACTGATTTTGCGATGAAAGCCAATCTTTCAAACCGGGAACCCGGAATGATTGAAGCCTGGGAACAGGCCGGCCTGTACGAGCACATTCAGCAGCATACGGCGAACCGGCCAGTCTGGGTGCTGCACGACGGTCCGCCGTATGCCAACGGTGATATCCACATCGGCCATGCGGTGAACAAGGTGCTGAAAGACATCGTGGTGAAGTCACGCCTGATGGCCGGTTTCCAGTCGCCCTATGTGCCCGGCTGGGACTGCCACGGCCTGCCAATTGAACTGCAGGTGGAAAAAAAGCACGGCAAGGTGGGCCAGAAACTCGATGCAGCCGCATTCCGCGCCAAGTGCCGGGAGTATGCCGACCGGCAGATCGAGCTGCAGAAAAGCGGTTTTCGGCGCATGGGCGTGCTGGGTGACTGGAACAACCCGTATATCACCCGGTCATTCCGCTACGAAGCGGACATGATCCGCACCCTGGCGGCCATCATCGATGCCGGTCACCTGATGCAGGGCGCCAAACCGGTGCACTGGTGTTTTGACTGCGGTTCCGCTCTGGCTGAAGCAGAGATCGAATACCAGGACAAGACCTCTCCTGCCATCGACGTATTGTTCCGTGCAGTGAACCGCGAGGCCCTGTTTGCGGCCTTTGGCGCCGCGGACGTGGCTGGCGATGCCGGCATCCCGATCTGGACCACCACGCCGTGGACCCTGCCGGCCAACCAGGCGGTGGCCTTGCATGCCGAACTGGATTACGTGCTGGTCAGTGCCCAGGCGCACGGCGAGCCGCTTGTACTGGTGCTGGCTGAGGACTTGCTGGACACCGTGGCCACACGGCTGGGCCTGGAGCAAGTGGAAAAACTCGCCACCGCCAGGGGTGCCGCGCTGGAGCATCTGCGCCTGCGCCATCCGTTCTATGATCGCGATGTGCCGGTGATCCTGGGTGAGCACGTCACCACCGAAGCCGGTACCGGTGCGGTGCACACCGCGCCCGGGCACGGCGAAGAAGACTTCCACGTGGGTCAGGTTTACGGCTTGCCGGTAAGCAACCCGGTGGGTGGGGATGGCCGCTACCTGGAAGACACCGAGCTGTTCGCTGGCCTGTGGGTTTGGAAAGCCAACCAGAACATTATCGAACTGCTGCACACCAACGGTGTGTTGTTGTTCAACGAGGAATTCGAGCACAGCTACCCGCATTGCTGGCGGCATAAAACACCCACCGCCTTCCGCGTGACGCCGCAGTGGTTTATCAGCATGGACCAGGCGAATTTGCGTGACAACGCGGTCCAGGCCATCGCCAATGTGCGCTGGGTGCCGGGCTGGGGTGAAAAGCGCATTGAAGGTATGGTGCAGAATCGCCCGGACTGGTGCATTTCCCGGCAACGTACCTGGGGCGTTCCTATCCCGCTGTTCGTGCATCGCCTCAGTGGTGAGCTGCACCCTGATACCCAGCAACTGATGGAAAAAGTGGCCACGCTGGTCGAAGCGGAAGGCACTGACTGCTGGTATGCCGACGATATCTGGCAACGGCTGAATGTTGACCCGTCGGACTGGGAACAGGTAACCGATATCCTCGATGTCTGGTTCGATTCCGGAGTATCGCATCACTGCGTGCTGGACCAGCGGGAGAATTTGCCACGGCCGGCGGACATGTACCTGGAAGGTTCTGATCAGCACAGGGGCTGGTTTCAGAGTTCCCTGCTGACCTCGGTGGCGATACACGGCCAGGCACCGTACCGGCAGGTGCTGACCCATGGCTTTGTGGTGGATTCTGATGGCCGCAAGATGTCCAAATCCATGGGTAACGTGGTGTCGCCCATCAAGGTGATGAACACGCTGGGTGCTGACGTGCTGCGCTTGTGGGTGGCGGCGGCAGATTACCGCGGCGAAATGAGCGTGTCGGATGAAATTCTCAAGCGGGTATCTGATTCTTACCGCCGTATTCGCAATACTGCGCGTTTCCTGCTGGGCAACCTGCACGGCTTCAACCCGGAAGAGCGCCTGGAGCCTGAGGAGTTGCTGCCGCTGGACCGTTGGGCGGTGGATAGCGCCGCGCGTCTGCAGGCTGAGGTCGAGCAGGCCTATAACGATTACCAGTTCGTGGTGATTTACCAGCGCGTGCATCATTTTTGCGCGTTTGATATGGGCGCGTTTTACCTGGATATCATCAAGGACCGCCTCTACACCACCGGCACCGACAGCCTGTCGCGCCGCTCGGCACAAACCGCGATGTACCATATCCTGGAAGCGCTGACCCGCTGGATTGCACCGGTGCTGAGCTTCACCGCCGAGGAAATCCACCAACAACTGCCGGGGGAGCGCAGCAGCAGTATCTTCCTGGAAACCTGGTATAGCGGCTTGTACTTGCTGGACGATGCGGAAACCGCGCGGCAGCGCTGGCAGCGCATCATCACCGTGCGTGATGCGGTGAGCAAATCCATTGAGCAAGTGCGGCGCGCAGGAAAGGCGGGTTCATCGCTGGCGGTTGAAGTGGACCTGTGGCTGGAGGGTGAGCTGAAGGAAGCCATCGACTGGCTGGGTGATGAATTGCGTTTCGTGCTGTTGACGTCTGAAGCGCGGGTACATGCCCTCAGCGCCGCCCCGGCCGATGCGGAGCGGGTTTCCCTGGAGCAGGGCGGGATCGCGCTGCAGGTCAGCCCGTCACAGCATGAGAAATGCGTCCGTTGCTGGCACTACCGGGAAGATGTAGGGTCAAACCCTGAGCACCCGGAAATCTGCGCGCGTTGCGTGGACAATGTCAGCGGTGCGGGCGAAGTACGCAAGGTGGCATGAATGACTGCGCAACCCACAAGCACTGAGCGGCAAACGGACACTGCGGTGCCAGCCAAGGGTAAGGCGGCACAGCCGCGGCCCAAACCGGCACCGTTTTCCTTCCTGTGGCTGGCCGTATCCGCCTCGGTGGTGTGGGCTGACATGGTCACCAAGGAATGGGCCAGTGAAGTACTGACCCTGTACCGGCCGAAAGCCATTTTCGATTGGCTGAATATGACTCTGGCACATAATTACGGTGCCGCCTTCAGTTTTCTCAGCGACGCCGGCGGCTGGCAGCGCTGGTTTTTTACCGTGCTGGCTTCGGTGATCAGTGGTGTGTTGATCATCTGGGTATTGCGCCTGCCGCGGCGCGAATGGCTTACCGGCCTGGCGCTGTCACTGGTGATCGGTGGCGCCATCGGCAACCTGGTGGACCGGGTGCAACTGGGTTACGTGGTGGATTTTATCGACGTGCATTACCAGGGCTGGCACTGGCCCGCCTTCAATATTGCTGACTCCGCCATCACCTGTGGCGTGATCCTGCTGTTGCTGGACGCGGTGCGGCAGGCCTTTCAGGCAAAGCGGTCAGGTTGATGAATATCAAGCTCGCCAACCCGCGAGGTTTTTGCGCCGGCGTAGACCGCGCCATTGAAATCGTCGAGCGCGCGCTGGAGCTGTTTGGCGCGCCCATATACGTGCGCCACGAAGTGGTACACAACCGCTTTGTGGTCGACCGGCTGACCGAAGCCGGTGCCATTTTCGTTGAGGAACTGGATGAAGTGCCTGACGGCCAGACTGTTATTTTCAGCGCCCACGGAGTATCCAAGGCGGTGCGCCTGGCCGGCAAGGAGCGCGGCCTGAAAGTATTCGATGCCACCTGCCCGCTGGTGACCAAGGTGCATATGGAAGTAGCGCGGCATTGCAAGGCCGGCCGTGACGCCGTGCTGATCGGCCATGCCGGCCATCCGGAAGTGGAAGGCACGTTGGGCCAATGGCTGAAACAGCCACCGCGTGGCAACCGCATCCACCTGGTGGAAACACCGGAAGACGTGGCCCGGCTGCAGGTCGATTTCCCTGATGACATTGCCTATGTCACCCAGACCACCTTGTCGGTGGACGACACCCAGGCGGTCATTCGCGCCTTGCAGGACCGCTTTCCCGCCATTGTCGGCCCGCGCCACGACGACATCTGTTATGCCACCCAGAACCGGCAGGATGCGGTAAAAAAACTGGCTGGTTCGGTGCAACTGCTGCTGGTGGTCGGCTCGGTAAACAGTTCCAACTCCAACCGACTGCGTGAACTGGCAGAAAAACGCGGGGTGCCCTCTTACCTGATCGACGGCGCCGAAGACATCCGTGATGAATGGCTCGACGGCATTGAGAACATCGGCGTTACCGCAGGCGCTTCGGCGCCGGAAAGCCTGGTTCGCGAAGTCATTGCCCGGCTGCAGGTCAAGGGGGGCAGGCAGGTTGAAGAGCTGCAAGGCGCGCCGGAGAACATGGAGTTCGCACTGCCACGTGAACTGCGCGTAAAGGTCGAAAACCGCGCCTGAAACACCAGCGCCCGGACGCTGTGCCGGTTTATCGGCCTTCCCAGCAACTACGTTGCCTTGCCGCCGGCCCGCTGATGCTGCGCTGGCCTGCCTGGTCTATCATCAGGCTGCCACATATATCCCCTGTCTGCACCCCCTGTGGTTCGGCGATCACGGTAAAGTGTTCAACCGATTCGGTATCGGCCGGCTCATAACGCAGGCGATAACGGCCGTTACCCGGCTGGGCAGTACAGCGGCCCGTGTGGTAGCTAAATTCCGCTGCGTAGATCCGTTGCTGACACGCCGCCGCGGCCAGCACGGCTTTCACCGCGGTGCCGCGGTAGCTGCGCATCATGTATTGCTGGTAAACGGGCACGGCAAGGGTCAGCAGGATGGCGACCACGGCGCAAACCACCACCAGTTCCAGCTGGCTGAAACCCACGGCAGGGGGTGATTTTCCCGGCAAAGGCATCACCTGCGTTGCCGCCACTCGAGCGATCCGCAGTCGTACCATGGCCCGTAGTCGCGGCACAGGTCTGTGCTGTCCGGGTCTGTCTCGTCACCCAGCCAGGGCCGCGCCACAATGGATTCGTGTACCGCAACAGCCGCCGGTGCCTTGCCGCTGGCACGTCCCAAAACCCGGTAATAGGCAATACCGTCAATCGGTGGGGCCTCCGGCAGCGGCCTGATTTCTTCCATCGGCGCGAAATACAATTCTTCCACCAGGTACCGGGCGGACTCATCCTCTGCGGTGGCGGCCGGTATTCCCCAGTTCAGCCACCAGTCCGAATTTTCATATTCCGGCGCGGGAGACGGGTTGTTGGGCGGACGGATAATGGCATCCAGCGGCGCCCTATAGCAGTCCTGGCGGCATCCGCTGAGGCGGTCGGAATCGGCCAGTGCAAACAGAAATCGCTGGCCCGAACGGGTGGCGCTGTCAGCGGCCAGGCGGGCGCGGGTGGTATCAGCGAAATTACCCGCCATGCGCAGTTGCAGCATCATGCTGGCGGTAGCCACCAGCGCCAGCAGACTGATGGCGGCCATCAGTACCAGCCCGGCCAACAAGGCCACACCGGCGTGTCGTTCTGGCCGGCCAGGCTGTTTCATTCCACGCGCCCGCGGAATGCATGGGCCAGCGTCAGCAAGCGGCGCAACCTGCCGTCGGCGGCGCTGACCACGGTTTCGTCCAGCACGGTAAATGTCTGCTCACGGGGTTCAACCACCGGTTCATGACTGCGGAGCAACAGGGCCAGTTGCACACCCAACACAGCTTGTTCGTCCTGCCATGCCGCGCCGCGCACCCAGCGGTCCGCCTCGGCATCACCATCGCTGTCCTCCGCAAACAAGGCCTGGAAAGCCTCCACACCTTGCACCAGGCCCTGGCGCTGGATCTGAGTGATGTAGTTTCCGGGGTCTGGCCCATAGCGGCAGGTATGCGCCAGGTTGGCGCTGCCGTTGAGTTCCAGCACATGTTCTTTCATGTAAAACGCCGGCAGGCCGGACGCATCCCGCACCGGATTGGCATTGCCAAAGCAATTGCGGTCAGACCAGGTGCGCAAGGCCAGCCTGTCGCCGTGGCTGCGAACCGTGTCCTGCGTGCTGTCCAGCAAACCTGCCGCAGCGGCAGATGCTTGCCAGGGACGTGGCGTAAAAGTGGACTGGCGCAGGATATTGCCCACGCTGTCGGCCGCAAAACGTCCGCGTTCCTGCAGTTCCGCGACGCTTTCCTGCAAGCGGAAACTGCTGCGGGCGGCCACCGCTATCTGCACCAGTCCAACCAGCAACAACAGCGCCAGGAGCATGGCCACCAGGAGTTCAACCAGGCTCAGGCCCTGTTGCTGACAGCTGAAGCGCCAGCTCATCCGCCAGCCTGCTCAGCTACCGTCAAAACCACCCGCCGCACACCACCGTCGTCCTCGTTGGAATGATGCGCGTCGGTCCACAACACTTTCACCACTGCCGGCCCGCTGCCATCGCAGGCGGCATCGTCCGGGCTGCCATCGTCTGCCGAACTGTCACGGCAAACAACGGCCGTCGCGTCCGCCAGGTTCTGTTCCAGCCGGCTTTGCCACACCGCCAGGTTGGCGGCGGCCCAATCCTGCCCGGAACAGGCTTCGGGGCCGGTGCAATAGCCGGAAATCGTGCTGCCGGGGTTCATGTAATGCCCCAGGGAAGAAGGGTTGAGTGCGATCAGCTCGGCCAGTGAACTGGCATGAAGATGCGCCGCAGTCTGGTTACGGGCTTCTATCGTGCCATGCACTGCCGTCTGCATCATCAGCGACAAGCCACCCAGGCCAAGGGAAAAAACAGCCGTGGCCACCATCACCTCGATCAGGCTGAATCCGCGCATGTGGGGTGTGCTTACCGGATGGGGAGTTGATTTTGTCTTCTGAACACCGTCTGCATCGCGGCCCAGCCCGGTTCCGGCCCTTTCAATCAGCAGTTCGATGATAGGAAGAAAATACTGCATGCATGCAGTGTGGGCGCTACAGCCGCGTCGGAAAATGGGACTTTTACCCGGGCTTTTGTAAGAGATTTACCCGTCCGAAAAGGCAGCCCGGATTGTTGTTAAAGCGCCATGTTTTGCATATACTGGCCGCCCTTCATGGGCCGGATTAGCTCAGTTGGTAGAGCACATCATTCGTAATGATGGGGTCAGGTGTTCGAATCACCTATCCGGCACCATTTTTTTCCATCAGCATCTGATTATCAGCAGAATAAAATATGGCTTGCCATAACAAGCCCACCAGCGATCGGTCGTTGGCAGCCACCCGTGCGCGACACGTAAATTCCGCATGAAACGGCCCACAATCACTCCCGCCTGATCAATCCCTCTACCACGATCTGCGCATCCATCTGTTCCCCGAACCACTGCGGAATGGGTGTGTTGGCCGTTATCCTGATACCGCGCTGCTGGGTGCGGCTTTTGATGGCTTCGACGTTTCCGCGGAAACCTGTTTCGGGGCACTCAGGAATAAGCTTCCCGTTGGGTAATGTGAACCGGAACTCGCCAGCCTTACCCGCACTCAAGCCCAGGCCAAAACCTTCCTCGTGAACCATGCGGTGGTGCCTGCGGCAAAGCAACACCAGGTTGTCCATCGCCGTCACGCCGCCATCGGCCCAGTGCACCACGTGGTGGGCATCGACAAACCGCGTGCAGCTGCAGCCCGGAAAGCGGCAGCCACCGTCGCGGCGGTGCAAGGCGCGGCGAATGGCGGGTGGAATGGAGCGGGTTTTGCGGCCTATGTTGAGCGGTTCGCCGTGCGGTTTTTCCAGCCAGTGCACCACCGAGCAATCACAGCTCAGGCGGCGGGACGTTTCCGCGGAAACGTGGCTGGCTGAGCTGTGGCCGCCGTTTCCCGCCGTGCGTTCTTCCAGGGGGCATTCTTCCAATGTGCATTCGGCGCCATCTCCTTGCGCTTTGATCGTGTCGATATCGGTGTGAATATTCAGCATATAGCGTTCGCCGCCGCAGCCGGATGTGTCAGCACCGCTCAGGTAACTGTCTGCCAGCCGCTCCAGGGCATCGGCACGCCTTGATGCCATTGGTTCCGGAACGGCTTGGTCCAGCGGCTGCTGGCGGGTCGTTTCCGCTGAAACCGATGCCGGAACGTGTTTGTGTTCCTGGTATAACTGGTCCATGGCGGACTGCAGCGCCAACTGGATCAAAGCGCCCTGTTCGGGCGTAAAGCGGCCCTTGAATACCCAGCAGCCATCGTTATCGGCATACCAGGTCAATTGCCGTTGCGTATGGCGCTGGTTTTCTTTTTCCAGTGCTTCGATGCGTTGATGCTGCCGATACAGCCGTACCTGTTTTTCAACGTGGCTGGCGGTGCCGCACAGCGCAACCGCAAGTAATGCGTCCTCGTTTTTCGCCGTGGCCACCCGCGTCATGGCCCGTGCCTTGGAAAAGCTGATCCTGCCTTCACGAAACGCGGCGCTGATTTGGGGCAGACCAGGCAAAGCCCGCGCCACCCGCACGCGCTCCCGCGCGGCTCCCAGATTCATGCCGCATTTCCAGTTCAGCCAATGCGCGCAGGACTGTATGCCGGTGCCATGCCAGCCGCCGTGTTTATCGAATTGCCCAATCAGCACCAGCAGTTGGTAAGTACCGGCATCCAGGTGTGCGGACAGTTCAGTGATTTCATCACCGAGCTGTTCCAGCGCCGCGAAGTGTTCCGGGCAGGGGTATTGCGTTGGGCGGGAGAGGGACGTTGTCTGGGGTTGATTCATGGTGTTCTGCTCGTCAATAGAATACTGTATAAACATACACTAAATCGATAGAATAATCAATATAAACAGAAAGATACTGTGAATCAGCGCCAGGTTAGAGAATTTTGAATTTCGCAGGGTGTTGGCCACCTGGTTTTCACAGCAGCGTTCGATCTTCTATGTTGTGACCCACCCCCGGCGTCACGGCGCGCACCTTGATAACGGGTACCCGGTCGCTGGCGTTTCCGCGGAAACGCGCCAGACGGTCAGAGCGCAGTAAACCCTGCTGACTGGGGCCTGCGGCAAAACGTGTTTCTCCGGAATGCATGGGTGATTTACTCATGACTTTTTGCCCGACTCGCGGCAGAATTACCCGCACCATGGAACCTGAAACCAAAACTTTCGACCCGATCAGCTTTGCCGACTTCCTGCGTGTTGAGCTGCGCGTGGGCCGCGTGATTTCCGCGGAAATTTTCCCCCAGGCGCGCAAGCCGGCCTATATATTGCGCGTGGATTTCGGCAGCGAGATCGGCATCCGCAAATCCAGTGCGCAGATCACCGCGCTGTACCAGCCGGAAGAA
>JBFIHZ010000116.1:0-10659 GCA_041601535.1 Lysobacterales bacterium
AGGCGCCTGTTGCCAGGGCCTGTTGTAGCGAGACCGAACCGTAGCGGGCAAAGGCCTCGGCGACGGTGAGGCGCTCCCAGGGGGCTGTGAGGTCGAGGGTCTCACCCTGCCACTGCAGCACTCCGGAGGGCGCGCGCACCACCAGGTCACCGGTGCGGTACAAACGCTGGCCGGCAACGGCTACGAATTGTTTGTGCGTCAGTTCAGGCTGCTTACGATAGCCACGTGCCAGGCTGGGGCCGCCAATAAACAGCTCACCCTCAACGCCGTCGGCAACGGGCTTCAAGTCTTCATCCAGCACCACTGCCTGCACATGTTCCAGTGGCTGCCCGATCGGGACGGATGGCCCGTCCCTGGTATCCGCCTGTTGCGGCAGCAAGCGAAAGCCGCTGGCCCACACCGTGGTTTCGGTGGGCCCGTACAGGTTCCAGGCCTGTTCGCCGATGCGGCTCAGGCGGCTGGCCACCTCCCAGCCGACTGCCTCGCCGTGGGTAATGGTCACGCGCAGTGATGGAAAATCAGGCACTTCCTGCAACAACACCGACCAGACCGACGGCCCGGTCTGGAACACCGTAATGCCGAAATCCTCGATGTCCCGCGCCAAGCGCTTCGGATCAAGCAGCAGATCGCGGTCACGAATCAATACGCTGGCGCCGGTGACCAGCGGCAGGAACAGTTCGGTAATGGAGGCATCAAAAGCAATCGTGGAAGTCGCCAGGTAGCGGTCTTGTGGCGTGAACTGCAACAACTGCCGGGCCGAATGCAGCAGCGCCATTACATTGCCGTGCTCCACCTCCACCGCTTTTGGCTCGCCGGTGGTGCCCGAGGTAAACAGTACATAGGCCAGCCGGCCGCCCCGCGGCTGCGTATCGCCTGCAGAAGCTCCCACGGGGCCAGAGGCCAGGCCCGGCTCGGCTCGGAATGACATAGCGGGTGCCGGACCGGCGGTTACGCCACCACCGGAATCCGTTGCAGGTTTGCCAACCGGTTGGCTTGCCCGCGCCGCGGGTTGGAGTGTGACACAGGACAATCCTGCAAAAGGAGGAACGGCCTGCAATAAGCCCAATGACAAGTCCTGCAGCGCTGCCGGGTCACCCAGCACCCATTTGCACTCGGCAGATCTGAGCAGCCGCTTGACCCGCTCGAGCGGCTCGCGTGGATCGATCGGCACATACGCCCCACCGGCCTGCCAGATGCCCAACAGCACGGCCAGCAGGTCGGTGCTGCGCGACATCAGCACGCCTACCGTGTCTTCTGCTTGTAATCCCTGGGCGGTGAAGAACTGGCCAATGCGCCCTGCCCGGTCGGCCAGTTGCGCATAGGTCGTTTCCCCGGCCGCATCGAGCACGGCCACTGCATCGGAACTGATCCGAACCTGTTGTTCGAACAACTCAAACACAGTGGATGCTTCGCTGGAAAGCTCTGAGCGTGTGAATTGCGGCTGTTTCATTTCGCTGACACCGGCCGGGCGTGCAACTGAACCGCGAAACGCGGCGGCGGCTCCCAGTGATACGGCCCGCGCACCGCCGGGCTGCCGTCCGAGGCGTCAATGCGGTAATCGTGCGCCAGCACGCGCAAAAACCCCGCCGCCAGTTTGATCGTCATGTCGGCCAGCGGGCAATGATGATGATCAAGCCCGAACGGGGAAAAGCGGCTGGCCGCCGGCTCACTGCCCAGGAAGCGTTCAGGCTTGAAGGCAAACGGCTCGGGGAAGGCTTGTTCATCTTTGTGCGCTTCCCACATGCAGATGCGCAGCAATGCCCCCTTGGGGATGTAATGGCCTTCAAACACGATGGGGCTGAGCACCGTGCGCATCAGGCGTTCACTCTGGTCCAGCCGCAACACCTCCAGCACAAAAGCCTCGGCCAGCGGCCGGCTGCCGGTGGGCGCGCCAGCTGGCTCGGCCGCGATGCGATCCAGCCACTGCGGGTGCTCCGCCGCGTATTTTGATATCCATTTCAACAGCCCACGCAGATCGTAGCGGCCCAGCTCGACCATATAAATCAAATTGCCCAGCAGGGTTTCATCCACCGGACCGGCTGCGCGCAGATGGTCCAGTAAGCACACGGACCGATTTTCAGGCACGGCAGGCTCAAGCGCGTTCAGCAGGTCGCGCAAGGCATTAAAGGCCTGCTCCTGTTGTTTGCCTATCGACCAAACCACGCCGTTTGGTCCCAGCCTGCTGTAAACGATGGTCAATTCCTCAAGCTCCGGGTCGCCCGGGCGCGCACCACAGAACGCCGTGATCAACAGTCGGCTGGCGATACCGGACAAGGAATCGGACCAGGGGTGACTGGCAGGCTGGCCGCCGGATTGCCGTGCGAATTCCGCCAGGCCCTGGCGGCAGATGGTCTCGAACACCGGTTCGAACGCCGCGACGTCCATGGCCGTCAGCCCCTGGACCAGGTTTTTGCGGTAGTGCCGGTGGCACTGGCCCTGCATCTGGCGCATAAACCCCTGGGGTACCAGGCCCTCAAGCTGGATGGTTACCGGTTGAAGGTCGGCCGCGTGGTCTTTAAGTAACTTGCGCCCGCGGTCATGGCCCAGCACGCAAACCACCAGCCGGTTCTCCATAAACCCCTTGAACACGGGGCCATACTGCTGTGCCCGTTCCATCAGTTCGGTGCGCTTACCGCGTTCCAGCCGGTCCAGGTGCACCCAATCGCCGGGCGGCAGCCGGGCAGCGGAAAACGCCGAGCGGACATATGCTTTGGCAACACTTAAATACGGCGGAACAGCAGATACGGGTTTGGCGACTCGACTGGACATGGAACACTACCAACCCGTGTGCAGGGAGAGCACCAATTATAAGTACAACGAATGCCTGTTGCCATGAGCCCCTGGAAGGCTGCGGAGAGTACAGCCCGGCCCCCTGTGTAAGCCCATCGCCGTGCTGACTTACGCCAGCACGGCAACAGGTTTTTCCTGCCGCTTAAGCCTCAGGGCCAGCTCCGCCGCCGCACCCGGCGGGCCCGGCCGGCATCGAGCAGACTGCTGACCACCCCCCACAGGCCGCCGCCCACCATCAGGGCCGCACCCACACCCAGATAAACCAGGAGCAGCCAGGACTCAAGAAAGCCCGGCATAAACATCGGCACCACAACCGCCACCGATACCAGGCCGAACCACACGTGCGACCACAGTGAATCGGTTTCTTCCCCGGCTTGCCGTGGTTTGGCCTCATCAGATGTTTCACTGGCCGGCGGTGCCAGCAATTGGCTGGACGCTTGCTGCTGTGCGTCCTGCTTTACTGCATTGTTTGAATCTGTCATGTCATACCTCCGCATCCCGCAGCACGCCTGTTCAGCATGCATCGGGAATCGTGCATACCCGCCTTGATCGCAACGGCAGCCTGCGCCGTGGACTCAGCCCCACGGCGAATGCTGGTTGGGCAATTCACAGTGCGGTTAATCCACGGCGCCGGCCTGCCGCCCGACAGCGGCAAGTACGCGCAAGGCCACATTGGGCCGTGCATCATTGATTGGAAAAAACGTTAAATTACGTGGAGGTGATGAACTGCGGCGGGGCCCGGATAACTGGCAATTTAAACGCTTGTACGCTGGCAGCGACAAGCGGCGCGCCGGAATGAACCCCGGTGCGGAAAATATATGCCGTGACCGTGCCATCGTGCGAGGCAATGGCGGATGATTCGGTACGGCGTTCGGGGTTGAATTCGCGGCCACCGGTGCCACGCTCCGGCTCGATAACCTGGCTGATGCCGATATCGCCACGCTGGGCATAAGCGGTATCGCCCAGTTGCGACCGCCAGTCGACAGTAACCTGCGCGGTCCACAAAAAGGCCGCCATCAGCCCTACGAGGGCCAGCCAATGACGGTTTTCAGCGTGGGAATTCATGGCGCATTATGTCCCGGCAACGGGCCGAATAAAAGCGATGTTCAAGGAAACAGGCCCTGGTTGAAGCCGCATTCACGGCAACATGGAGCCGCGTTTCGGTTTATTCAATTGCTCGCTCACAATTATAATCCACCCTTGGACCCAGGCACCCCCGGCGACTCAACAAAGGGAAAACTTATACCTTAACCTGCCGGGCTATGCGCCCTCCTGCTTTCCACCACCTCCCGCCAGTCCCTTGATGTTTTTAACCAGGTCCAGTGGGAATACGATGGTGTTGGACTTGCCGCCGGCGATTTCCGTCAGGGTCTGCAGGTAACGCAGCTGGATGGCGTTGGGCTCCTGAGCCAGCGTTTTGGCGGCATCCACCAGCTCAAAAGCGGCCTGCTTTTCGCCGGTGGCGTGGATCACCTTGGCGCGCCGCTGGCGCTCGGCCTCGGCTTGTGCCGCGATGGCCCGGATCATGCTCTCATCCAGGTCTACGTGCTTGATTTCGACATTGGAAATCTTGATGCCCCAGGCGTCGGTCTGGCGGTCCAGAATGCCCTGGATGTCCTGGTTCAGCTTGTCGCGCTCTGCCAGCATGTCATCTAGTTCGTGCTGACCCAGCACCGACCGCAAGGTGGTCTGCGCCAGCTGGCTGACTGCATCAAGGTATTTTTCCACCTGGATGATGGCTTTTTCCGGGTCGATCACGCGGAAATACACTACCGCGTTGACCTTCACCGAGACGTTATCGCGTGAAATCACATCCTGGGTGGGCACGTCCATGACGATCACGCGCAGGTCCACCCGCTCCATCTGCTGCAGTATCGGGATGACAATGATCAGCCCCGGCCCCTTTACTTTCCAGAACCGGCCCAGCTGGAAAATCACGCCGCGTTCGTATTCGCGCAGTATCTTGATGGCGTTGATCAGAACCGCCAGCACGGCGAAACCGATGACGCCGAAGAAGTAGTCGAAAATCATGTCAGTTCTCCTGTAGTGGCTGGCCGGGCACCTCGGCCACAGCCGGCCGGACCTGAAGAATCAGGCCATCAATGCCAGTCACCGTCACCGCCTGGCCGGCACGCAGCGGCACAGCACAGCGCGCGCCCCAGCGTTCACCATGTACAAACACGAAACCGGTGCCGTCAAAGTCATCCAGCACCTGGCCGGTGGAGCCGATCAGCTCTTCGGCCCCGGCCACCACCGGACGCTGCCGCGCCTTGACGGCAAAGGCCATGATGGCCATCAGGCCCAGTGCGCTGACCAGCGCGATGGCGGCAATCAGTGGCCGCGATACAACAAAACCCGGTGCGTCTGTATCAATCAGGATGACCGAGCCGATCACCAGGGCAACCACTCCGCCGATGCCCAGCACGCCGAAACTGGGTGCCAGTGCCTCGGCAATCATCAGAATGATGCCCAGCGCAATCAAACCGAATCCGACATAGTTCACCGGCAACATTTGCAGGGCGTACAGCGCCAGCAGCAGGCTGATCGCGCCGACCACGCCAGGCAGGATGGCACCCGGGTTATAACCCTCCAGGATCAGGCCATAGACACCGACCAGCAATAACAGGTACGCAATGGTCGGGCTGGTGATGACTCCCAGCAGCCGCGTTTTCCAGTCGGGCAGTCGCTGCTCAACCCGCACTGCGGCGGTGTTGAGCGTGCGCTCGCCATTGGCCAGCGCCACGCTGCGGCCGTCAATCTGCTCCAGCAAATCGGGAATATCGCGGGCCATCACGTCGATCACGCCAATTTCCAGTGCCTTTTCGGCTGTAATACTGGCGGCCTCTCGTACCGCCAGCTCGGCCCAATCGACATTGCGGCCATGCCGGCCCGCCAGTCCGCGCACATAAGCCACCGTATCGTTAAGCACTTTACGGCCCATCGCGTCGGCCGGCGTTTCAGCGGGTTTGGGTGAGGCTTTTGGTGGCGGCTCATCGGCCCCCTCTTCGCCGGAAGTACCAGCGGTTTCGCCATCCGCATCTCCCGGGCTCTTTTCCGGGGGCTCGGCCTCGCGCTTTGGAGGTTCACTATCACCGCCCAAAGGGCTTTTACCGGGCTGCTGACCGCCGATCATCGAGACCGGTGTGGCGGCGCCCACGTTGGTGGCCGGGCTCATGGCCGCGACGTGACTGGCGTACAGGATAAACGTGCCGGCACTGGCAGCCCGGGCGCCTTCGGGCGCAACGAAGGTCGCCACCGGAACCGGTGAATTCAGAATGCCCTTGACGATATCGCGGGTCGACAGGTCCAGTCCGCCTGGCGTATCCATACGGATCAGCACCAGTTCGGCGTTTTGCTCTTCAGCCACCTGCAGCGACTTCACCACGAAGTCGGCGGTGGCCGGACCGATGGGGCCATCGATATCAATGTGCAGCACCAGGGAATCATCCGCATCCGCATACGCGCACGGCGCAAGCCACAACAGGGCCCACAGGAGCCATGCCCCTGTAAGGCAGCTCCAGCCAGCTCCGATTGTGCGAATGCGCATTTAGAATAACTCCTTGAAATACCGTGTGTTAGGGCGAGCGCGAACCCCGCTTACATTCAAGCAGATTGAATGTGCGAATACCAGCGGGCATTGCCGAGATATTGACCTGTCTCAGTTCAGCCCGCTTCAGCAGCAGCTATTCGGTCGTTTCCGGCTGCCGTCAGTCGCGCTCTATCACCGCTGTGGCGGTCGATGGTTTGTCGTAGACCTTGATTATTTCAAAATTGAGCGTAAACGTTTCGGTAGGTACGGAATCAGAACTGGCCGCCGACGTCTGGAATGACGTGATATGCACATTGCTCAGCTTGTATTTCAGATAGGTTTCGTGGCCCGGGTCGGCCTGCGGAAGATATACCGTCATTTCCGGAAAAACGCGGCCGTCGGCCTGGGCCCTTTGCAACACGGGGGACGTTTTGTCGACGCGCTTGGTAATGGTCAGCGGTTTGTGCTGACGCTTGCCGGTAGTCAAGCCAGAGCCAGCTTCGCGCCCGGTCTCACCCCACGACCAGGACAGTATTTCAATTTCGCCCTTGTGCGCCCTGTCGGTGGACTCCCCCTTGATATCAGCGATTTTCAGATAACCGGCTGCCAGTGCCGGGGACGGGCTTAACGCAGCTAAAAACAGCACAAGAACCAGGCTGAATCCGCTGATTAATTGCGAGTGTGTATTCATTGAGGCATCTCCATTGATCGGTTCAATACCGGCCGGGTCTGGAAAGATACCCCCGGGTACCTTCAAGTGTAGTTCACGCCGTGTCATTCTGCTGCCTACCTGGCCTGCTTCCGTTGCTCCCACAACACGCCGAATAGCGCCGCGGCTTCATCGTCTGAAACGATTCTGGAATCCACGTACAAGGTGTAATCGGCATGGCGGTCACGGCGGTTCAGCATGATGGTGATATCGGGCTGGGGCACAAATTTGGCCACGAACAGTGTGGTGGCGCGGTACCGCGTTGATGACCGGCATAGTGCGTAATCGCTGCCGGCCAGTTCATCCGCCAGGATCAGGTCCGCCTGATCGGGATGGCTGACCAGGCGGATGCGAAGATCCGGCTCGACTTCGTATTCGCTGACCATGACCTTGTAGTCCGCCTGGTGCAGGGTCTGGTCGAAATGTATGGGCCGGACTGTGTCCGTGCCACAGCGTGGCTGGGCCGAGATGCGCGACTGCGCCTCGGCAGTGACACAATAAAGCGCGGCCGCGGCAACGAAAAGCGGCGCGCTCACGCCAGTTAAAAGTGATGCAAACCCTGCCCGCATGGCATTTCCTCCCGGCAACTACCCACGAACGCGAACAGCACCAGGTTGTATTGCTGCAACCCGGGCCAATAGTGACTATCCGAACTCAGACCACGGACCAGGCATGGTAGTTTCCGGCGGGTGGCGCATCAGAACATATTTGCTGCCCGGCCGGCGATGGCACCAGGGTAATGCTTTATAGCGCCAGGCCCTCCGGGTTGGAGAACTCGTCCTTGAAATCATCCTTCACATGGATCAGGCCGCGGTCAACCACCCAGTTTTTACCCTGGTCCACCGAGTGCAGGATGCGTCCGTCCTGGCAGGCGGAAAACAATTCGTCCTTGCTCGAAACGGACGGCAGCAGCGCTTCGCAGCCCAAGGTGATCTCAGAGCGGGTCTCCCATTCATTCAGGCTGGGTGACAGGCGGGGGTTGCCTTTCAGCAAGTAGGTTTCTTCGCTGTCATACAGGGTGCGGTGTTCACTTTTGCGCACCAGCGACCCCATCATGAACATGGTTTCCTCATCAACAACCAGTGGCAGGGTAAAGCGGGCGCCCCGAAATACGTTGGCCACGCGGCGGATGCGTTTCCAGCTGACCCCTGCATCCACGCTGTACAACGGGTTGGCCGACAGCCCGGTAAACCAGTTTCCGGCAATTGCCACGAGGTAGCCATTGGCTTGTTGCTCGGCATCAAAAATCACTTTGTTCTGGGTCACCAACCAGTCGCCGGTGGCCGCATTCCACTCTTCGCGCTTGCCATCCACGAAAACCACCACCCGCTCGTCCGCCAGCTTGAATACATTTGCAGCCACGTTGCCGGTGAAGAAAAACCCGTCCAGCTTGAGCTGCCAGCTGCGCAGCTCGTTCCACTCGCTGTCCGGCGTATTCTGCACGAGGAAACGGTATAAGCCCTCAGACCGACTCAGGGCACACAGCTTGCCAGCCACCGAGGCCAGCCAGACCAGAGACTGATCTGCCGGCAACGGCGAGGACTCTGTCCAGGGCCCTTGTAATGACGGCGCTGAAATCACCAGGCCCCGCTCACCGCCCAGGTAATAGCGCTGCTGGTGCCGGGCAAACGCGCTGAGCTCATGTTCAAATCCGGTATCCACCGAGGACCACTCCCCGGTGGAAGAGCGCACATGTAACATGCCCAGTTTGGCCGGAATCGCAAACCCGGACTGCAGCCTGACCACCTCGCTACCGTAAGCCATGGAACGGATTTTTCGGCTGATTTCGGTACGCTGCTCATCCAGATAATCAGCTTGCCAGCCCAGCACCGCCTTGCCAGCCGACTTGGCGGCAAAATCCGGATAACGCGCCGCCACGTAATCACCAATGCCCAGCGAAGAAGGCATACGTGTCATGACGTACTCGATATTAACGTTGCGTTCCACATCGCCCGGGGGCGGCGGTTTGGGCACACCGAACTGCTGGTAAAGGATAACGCCGAGGTTGGTCAGCTGATTGTGCTCGACATCGAAGGTGCCCATGCTGGGTGGGATAAACGCATTGAGCCACTGCGAGGCCGAGCCATCAGACCACATGCTCTGCAACAAGCGGAACTGGTAGGTTCCCGGCGGCAGCGCGCCAATAAAGACCCGCGTACCGTTCAGGCCCTTGGCATCAAAGCGGAAAAAATACCGGCTTTCGGGGTCAGTGATATCCACTGCAACCATGCCGGTCCAGTTGTACAGTGTGTTGGTCAGCCTGGGTCCATTGTTAATAACCTGCACCACGGCCACACCGTAACGCTCGGGCAGCTCATCGGTATCGGTGAGGTCAGTGGATGCAAGGGGTGTGGCGCACGCGGCGATAAGCAAGCTGGACAGAGCCATAACCGCAACAGCCAGCAGTTTCACCAATCTGCTTGTATTCATACCTGGATCGACTCCCATGGTTGTCCAGGGCAGTTACCAGGCCAGCGGTGTGGCCGGGGTGACAAAGAGGGGTAAAAAAGACGCATTGAACGGCAGGTTCGGGCATGGCAAGCAAGAAACCATACGCCTGCCGTTCAATGCATCACTCAGCCCTTGACTGGCTGACACTCCTTTTGGGGTTCAGATGACACGACCCTTTGTTTTCTTTCTTAAGTGCAACTTGGGCGGCGATTCTCCCACCTGGCGCAAAGCGGGCAATGCAAAAGGCGGCGGACGCCGGTACTAATGCGGCAAAATTAATGTTACTAAACAGTATTTTATGCGAACCCGGCTCATTTTTTCCGCAAATGCAGCAATGCTTCTTTCAGAACCCTGACCCCGGCTGGCTGAGAAACTCCAGTTCCTGCGGGCTGGAGTTTCGCCCCAGGATGTCGTTGCGATGCGGGTAGCGCCCGAACCGTTCGATAATCCGGCGGTGTTTGAACTCGTAATCCAGCGAGGACTGCACGCCGTTTCTGGTGAACAGTTGCACCGCCACATCATGGATCAGCAATGATTCACTGTGCATATAGGGCATATACAGAAAGCTGCGCTGGTCCGGCTCCAGCGCATCGTCCACACCGGCCGCCACGGCTTCCTGCGCCAAGGCCAGCGCCAGCGGATCGTAAGCGAAGGACTCCGCGGTGTCGCGAAACATGTTGCGCGAAAACTGGTCCAGCACGATCACTTCCGCCAGCCGGCCCTGTGCCGATTGCCGCCAGTCAAACAGTTCGCAACGTGCCGCCGCGCCATGCACCGCTCCAAACCGCTTGCGGATTTCACGGTCCAGGTCCGGATCCTTGACCCACCACTGCTTTTGATTGAGCTCTTCAAACCAGAATGCCAATACATCCTGATGGCTGGAGTGCGTCATCAATTCACCTGTTTTTACCATTGCACGGTTGTGCAGTTTACTTCTGCTGCCACCGGGTGTGCACCGAATCCACCAGAATCAACGGAAGCTGCTTATATATGGAGTAGTTCATTCAAGCCGAAGCAGACAGGTCCACCTCCACGATGGGTTCACGCGCGGCCACCTTTTTCAGCAATTCTTCACGGTTGTTTTTCATCATGTCGATAAAGACATCCGGCGCAAAGGTGTCAGTAATGTGCTGGTGGCCCCAGGAAATGAACTCAACCAGGGTAGGCGCCAGCGCAATAC
>JBFIHZ010000117.1:0-10626 GCA_041601535.1 Lysobacterales bacterium
GGGCGCAGCTTACGCCGCGGAATTCGAGCCGGGTCAGTCCGGCCACGATCAACAGCGCGGCGCTGCCAAAAATCAGTATCCGCCAGTTCACGTAATAGCCCTGGATCAGGCGGTCCTGGAACACCTCGGTATTGATCCGGCCGCCGGCCATCCATAACACCATGCCAGCCAGCAACAAGGTCCAGCCCAGGCCTTGCGGGTGCCGGCGCAACCAGCCAGCCAGCAGCGCGCCGGCCAGGAATTCCAGCATATAGGGAAAGGCCAGGTATTGCTCATACACGCTCATGTGCTCCAGCTGGCCGGGGTCATAGGCGTGGCGGACAAACTGGCTGTAGCCGCTCCAGCACAGCATGGCCAGGCTGGTGGCGGCTAACCACATGGTGCGGCGCAAACCGCTGGCACCAGCCAGCGCGATGACCAGCGCAAACAGCAGGTAGAACACCATTTCGAAAATCAGTGTCCAGCTGACCGGCAGCAGCAGGTGCTGCAGTGGCGTCGGCCACAGCAGGAAAGAATCCAGCAGGTGTTTGTTAACCAGGTAGGACCCGCCGAGCAGGGTGAACAGGCCCAGCGCCAGCAGGTAAAAGGGCCAGTAACCGGAATAGATGCGTGCCACCCGCCGCCGGGTGAACGCCCAGGCCGATGCTCCCCCCGCCGCATCGGCCGTGGTCCAGGCCATGATAAAGCCGGAAATGACAAAGAAAATATCGACTCCGGCGAAGCCGCTGGCATGCGCCCAGCCAAACAAAGGTCCCGCGGCATGTCCGCTGGCGCGCACATGGTCAGCAGCGTGGTAAAGCACCACCAGAGCGGCAGCGATAAAACGCAGCCACTGGATATTGATCAGCATGCCGGATGCGGCCTTGGTGGTTGACTGTTCAGGCATTGCAGATCAATGCAGGGACAGCGGCTTGCAAGTCAGCCGGGTACTGTCCTCGTTGAGGGCGGCCTGATGCAACGGTAACAGGCGGATTACTGCTCAGGCAGCACCGCCACGATACGCAAGGGGCCGCCGCTGCCGCCGCTGATTTTCATCGGCAGCGCGATGACCTGAAAGCCGGTCTGCGGCAAGTCGGCCGGTAACGCCACGTTTTCAAACGCCGGGATATTGCGCTCGAATAAAATGCGGTGTGAGCTGAAAGAGCTTGAGGGCCCGTGATCGATGCTGGCGGTGTCAATGCCGATGGCGTTGATGGAACGCTCGTCCACCAGCCACTGGGCGGCATCCGGATGCAGCCCCGGGAATTGCAGCAGCGGTACACCCTCTGCGCCGCGCACGGCGGTGCCCAGATAGCTTTCCAGGTCTGGCCAGTGCTGCGCAAAACCGGTTCTGAGCAGAAGGATGATGCCGTCAGGCAGGGTGCCATGGCTGGCTTCCCAGGCTTTAAAGTCCTGCACTGAGACCTGATAGTTACGATCCGCTGCTGCCTGCTCGCTGACATCCACCACCACGGCTGGCCCGATCAGGCGTTGCAGCGGTATTTCGTCAGTGTGATGCCGGCCCGCGGCGAAATGGATTGGCGCATCCAGATGAGTGCCACCGTGTTCGGCTGTGCGAAAGGTATTGGCCTCGTAGTAGAAACCACCTTCAGTTACGCCCTTGAAATCGGATTCCAGCTCAAATCCGGGGGCGGTGGGCCAGAATACCGTGTCGGCATTGTACGCATGGGTCAGATCCACCAGCCGGCCCTGGCCAAACCCCACGTCGGCAACATCCGCAGTTCCAGTGCCAGACCCGGCCGATGCCGGAGCCTGTGCTTGCAGTTGCCCGTGGTGCAGAACGATGAATGCAATAACAGCGAACAGGTAATTCATGGTGGCGTTTCCCCCTCGTTTCTCTGCCAACATCATAAATGCCCCAGGTGAGCAAGTCACTGACCGGGCACCGGGTTCCAGGGCCACGGCAATCTGCAGCAGAAGTTTCACGCCGCCAGGCCACTGCATGCGGCCTGGTGGCGCGGCTGAATCGCTGGTCCTGTCTGTGCCTATGATGGTTCGCATCGCCACCATCAGGTAACCGTGATCCGGGCGGCCTGGTTGCTTTGTAGTTATTACCCCGCCCTTGTAGGAATTGCCACTGGAATGAAACTGCAGTAGCGCAAGGGCTTGTTTTCACAGGCTGGCACACATTTTGAATATTCACTGCTGAAAGACACAGGGATGTTGGAGTAAAGGGCCAACGTGCAATGGATTCCGGGAGTGAATGTGAGTTACCAACAAAACAAGAAAAAGAAATATCTTGAGCGGACCTTGTGGGTGCTGGCACTGGTCTGCGTATTGCCGTTTCTGGCCGCCTGGGCTTCCAGGGCGGTTGTCAGCCACGTGACCGCCAGCCCCATGGCTGCCGCCCCCAATACCGACAATGCGCTGGCCGCCAACAAGCTGCGGGCGGGTTCGGCGGATGTAAATCCACCGGAACTCAGTATGACGGCATCCGGCCACGGTATGGCTGAGACCGTGGATACAGCCGCCATCACCACCCAGCCTGGCAGCAGTGAACCAATGCAGACCGAGGCACCGGAGCCCAATCAGGGCTTGTGGTCGCAGCGGCGACTGAGCGCTTTTGACCGGCTGCGTGAAACCTTCGCCCCGGACATGATTGGCACGCTGGTCTTCGCCAGCAGTGATGAACGCGTCCCCGTGTTCTCGGGTGACAATGAAATCAACATGACCCTGGGCGCCGGCCATCTGCAGGATTCGGCGCCACTGGATGGCAGCGGCAACATCGCCATCACCGCTCATCGCGACGGTGCTTTCCGGGTACTAAAAGACATTAAGGTCGGCGACATCCTGATTCTGCAGACCACCGCGGGAGAGCGCATGTTCAGCGTGGCCAGCACCCAGGTGGTGACCCCGGACCGGGTAGACGTTCTGGATGATACCGAGGTGCCGACACTGACCCTGATCACCTGCCACCCGTTTTATTACGTCGGCAGCGCTCCCAACCGCTTTATTGTGCAAGCGGAAGTGCTGCCGGCCGAAGTGACGCCCACCGCCGAGGCTGTGACGGCCTCTTTTACCGGGGCTTTACCGGCTGATGCCGGCCAGCGCCCCATTATCAACTCAAACTGACCTGAGGAGATTTCCATGAAACTACTGACTATTCTGACCTGCTTTGTGCTGTTGCTGGCTGCGCCGGCGGCACAAGGTATTCAAAGTGACCAGATCCGCGGTGAAATCGTTGCTGTAGATGCATCTGAACGTTCACTGACAGTGAAGATCACTGAATCCGGAAGCAATATTGAGACAGCGGAAGGTACGACCAAAACCTATCACGTACCCCGGGATGTGCCCATTGAGTACGATATCGACACGCGCCGTTACTCGGTTTATGACAATTTTGACTTCGCTGACATCCGTGCTGGCGACCGCGTATTGATGGACTTTGACCTGTTGCAGGATGCGGATACCGTGATCAGCTTCCGTAACGAAGAAACCCGCAATGTGGCGGTGCGCGACCGCATCCGTACCGAAGGCCGTCTGGTCGACAATGATGACTTCAACGAAAGCGATCAGCGCATGGCATATAACGACAGCAGCAACCAGCGTTCCAGCTTGCCGGACTCAGCTTCCGGTCTGCCGATGTTTGCCCTGCTGGGCCTGTTGTTTGCCGGTCTTGCCGGTGCCGTACGGTTGACGCGCAGCTAATCGGCGCCGGTCGTTACTGATCCAGGCCAGCAATGACATGGCTGGCCAGCGGTAATCAACCGGCAGCAATCAACTGAAGGAGTGGGGCGGCTGAAATTTCAGCCGCCCGTTTTTTATTGCCGCAGTCATTTTTCTCAAGCGGGGTTCTGTTTTCATGGCTGCGGTGTGCTGAACCACGCGCACAGCCTTTGATCTGTTGGTCAGGTGCCGGAACAGGTTATGTTTGTTCCAGGCCCTGGTGTCTTTATGCTCCCCGGTATAAAAGCTTTGCTTGCGGCGAGATGTCAGCGGGCCGTCGCGGTCAGGCCCGAGCGGACCTGCGAAGGGTGATCTGCGAAGTGAGCAGGCCAGCCGCTTGCCGCAGCTGGCCTGCAGGTGGGATTACAGTTGTGACTGCATCATCAGCGCAAACGGCTCGATCAGCTTGTGTGTCCATGGCCGATTCTCCCAGCGCTCATAGGTGTACTTTTTGCTCTGCAGCAGATCCTGTTCGAATACCTTGATTTGTTGCTCGGCAAATCCGCTGTCCAGCACATTGAGATTGTTCTCGTCATTCAGCCGGAAGGAGCGTGCATCAAAATTGGTTGAGCCCACCATGGTCCAGTGGCGGTCAATCACCATCAGCTTGGTGTGGTACAGCGTAGGCTGGTATTCGTAAATCTCAATTCCTGCCTGCAGCAACGGCCCCCACTTGCCGCGGGATGCATGGCGGGTAATATCGGAATCCGACTGTTCTCCGGCGGTCTGGATGCGGATGTGGACACCGCGCTCGCTGGCTTTGACCAGCGCCTCCACCAGCAGGTCGTCCGGTACGAAGTAGGCGGCACCAATGTCTATGCTCTCCTGCGCTGCAGTCACTGCCAGCAGGTACATGCTGCGCGCGCTTTCACCGCCCGCTCCGGGCGAACTGGTCACCGAATGCGCCGTCAGGTTTCCTGCCGGCGCCAGTTTCGGAAAGTAGTCTTCGCCATGCAGCAGTTGCCCTTCCGCCTTCTGCCAGTTATCCATAAAGGCGGCTTGCATCTGGCCTACCACCGGGCCTTCCACCCGGTAATGGTCGTCGCGAATATGATCTTCGTCTTCGGCATTTCCCGTCCATTCCTGGGCAATGCCCACGCCACCGGTAAAGCCGGTTTTGCCGTCGACAATCAGCAGTTTCCGGTGTGTGCGGTTGTTGAAGCGGTCCAGGCTGTACCAGGACAAAGGGCGGAATCGCTTGACCACCACGCCGGCCTCTTCCATCAGGTCGATCAGTTCAGGCCTCATTTGCTGACTGCCCAGCCAGTCCAGCAGCACATTCACCTTGACGCCGGCGCGGGCCCGTTCAGCCAGCGCTTCGGCGAAGTCGGTGGCAATCTGGCCTTGCCAGTAAACGAATGTCTCCAGGTTTACGCTGCGTTCGGCTGAGTGGATGGCCGAGAGCATGGCCGGGAATATTTCGTCGCCGTTATGCAGGGCGTCAACCCGGTTACCGTCCAGCAGCATATGGCCAAACAGTAAACTGATGTCGCGCCTGAACTGCGGACCGCGAATGTCATGCAGGTGGCCGGGTGCGGTAGCCACCATAGGCGCGGACGGGGTGAGGTTGGCGTAAATCAGCACCACGAAAATGGTGACCACGACGCTGATGGCGATAACAATCCACATAGGCTTCTTCTTCATGTTCGGAACGGGTTAACAGGGCCGCAAGCACTTCTTGTCAAAGCTGTTGTGCCGGCGCCAGGTGGGGTACCGTGGCGGGTGTCCTGCGCAGGTATTGGCAGCGCTGCGGGTTGATTGGTTACGGGGCGAAGGTCAGTTCGAAGTCCCATGGTGCCTCCTGTCGTAGATCAGGTAAGCCAGAAAAGCGGCCACGCTGAACACGGAGATCCAGACCAGGCCGGTTTTAAGGCGGTCGATATCCTGGCCGAGAAAAGCGATCAGAGCGGCCAGAGGCAGGGTACCGGCTGCGGTGGCCAGCAGGAAATACCGAAAGCGCATGCTGACCAGGCCGGCGATGATGCTGACCGCATCGGTGGAAAGCACCGGTGACAGCCGTGCGGCAATTACCGCCCAGACACCGTGACGATGCACCTGGTGGCTGACTTTCCTGCGGGTCTGCTTACCCATCAGACGGTCCAGTGTGACCGGGCCAAAACTGCGTCCTATGGCATAACCCAGCGAGGCAGCCAGCAGCATTCCGCACCAGGCGATGGCGCCGCCCAGCCACGGCCCGTAAGCCAGCACCGCGGCTACCATGGCAACCACTGAAGGTAAAACCGGAACCAGCGTTTGCATCAGCATCAGTGCGAAGATCACCACGAAACCCCACACACCGAAGCCACGCACCCACTGCTCAATGCGGTGCTGCTGTTCGCTGGCCAGCACCTGGTACGCCTGGTTGACCAGGGTATGGAATGCCGGCCAGAGAAAATACATCAGTACCAGCACCCCCAGCAGGATCAGCGGGATGATCCAGCTCAGGTGACTTTGCTGGTGTGCCGTGCCTGGCTTGCTGTCGGCCGCCAGGTTGCCGGATGGCGTGTTCAATGCGCCCAATAAAATGACCGCAGGCGTTCCGCTGCCCAGCTGTATGCTCATGACTGAAGTCCTCGAGTTTCGGGTTCAGTGTGCATGGCCGGCCGGCTCCGAGTTTGCCAGGTCTTGATGCATGCTTTTCAGGGTGGCCAGGGAGTGCCGCAGCTCGTCGCTCAACATGGTCAACAGTTGATGACTGAGCTCATTCAACCCGGTTTGCAGGTGCTGGTTTACCGTGTGCAGGAGCTTTTCCTCGGACAGCATGCGTTGCCTGAGAAAGTCCGCCTGTGGCTGTTCTGTAGTAGCGGCGGCGTGCAGGCGGTTTAGCGCCTTTTCCACCGTTTCCTTGTCGGGATCAGTATCCGCTGGCAAGTCCCCCAACTGGCGCAGGGCTGTGGTTAAGCGATCCACAAAAATCTGCCGCCGGCCAGCCAGCGTATCAAGCCGTGAGCTGATGTCCTTGCGGGTGATGAACTCGGTGGCATCGCGCAGGTGAATCAGCGACTCCTTGCAGGCAATCAGCGTATCCTGCAGTGTGGCCTGGTCATGTGTACGCAACAGGTTCATGCCGCTGCTGCCTGTGTGCCAAGCGGGTCGGGAGATGCCTTCGGCCGGGTGACCGCCTCAATCGCCGCCGGCATCACTTGCAGTGACAGCGGGGTTTGCGTGGCCGGCTCGCCGTCGGTAAACACTTCCATGGGCCGCGAAGTTTCAATATGGATATCGCGCCCCGAGGCTTTGAAAAAGTTGGCCGCGCGGCGCTTTTTGCCAAATCTCAGGAAAGGTGCCAGCAGCAACAGCTGCCAGAAAGACTGCGGCGCGATGCTGTAGACATGCAGCAGCCCTTCATCAATGGAGGCGTCCTCATCGATAATATTGCCGCCGCCGTAGAACCGCCCATTGCCGACCGCGACCTGCACCGAACGCATCTGATAGGTCTGGCCGTCGATGGTGAATTTCACACGGAAGGACCTTTGCCGGGTCAGCGAGGCCAGCAAGGCTTTAAGATAGCTCAGCACACCCCAGCTTTTCTTGTCATCGGCGGTGAGTTGGTGGTTGATGGTAACGCCAAGCCCGATATTCACCGCATTGAAGAATGGCCTGCCATTGGCCTTGCCCACATCGATCCGCTTGCGGCAGTCATCAATTACCATGCGCGTGGCCTCTTGCAGGTCCACCGGTATCTCCAGTGAGCGGGCCAGATCGTTGCCGGTGCCCAGTGGCAGTACGGCAAAAGGCAGGCCGGACTGCAGCAGGGCCTGCGCGGCAGAGTGCAGGGTGCCGTCACCTCCGGCCAGTACGACCAGGTCCGTCTTATCGCGCTGCCGGTTGATTTCCCGCCGGGCATGATCTGCGCTGGTGGAGTCCACCCGCCGTACCCGGATGCCGGCCTCTTCCATCATCTTGATGGACTGCGCCAGCTCCGGGCTGTCGCCGGAACTGCTGCCTGCATTGATGATCAATAAAACATTGCGCCGGTTCATTTATGCCTCGCTGTCGGTATCAATACGGCGGTAGATGGCTTCCAGAATGCTGTACACACCAAAGGCAAACAGGCCGGCAGCAACCACGCCCAGTAGCCACGGCCCGTAGCCATGGCTGCGCAATGCATCCAGCGCCTGTTCCAGGCCGTGGATCTCACCAGAGCTTGCCTGGCTGGCCGAGTTGATCAGGAACCAGCCGATGATGCCCCATACCACGCCGCGCGCCATCAGGCCGAATTGACACAGCGGCCGCGCCCAGCGCTTTTGCGATACGGGAATTTCCATATACTTCTCAAACTTCGCAGTCCAGCCCTTGTACAGATGAGCCAGCCCGGTAATGATCAGGGCGACGCCGAACACGGTCAGCCCGAGCTGGGCGAACTCCGAATTGATCCAGGTCTGCTGAGCACTGGAAGACGCGCCAGACTCAGTGCTGCCATTGCCCAGCAGCAGTCTGGCGGCGAACACGGCCAGCAGGGTGTGTGTTACCGCGCTGGCAAACAACCCAAAACGCACGCCCAGGCCTTTGACCGATGTGCCGTGGCCGTCCGCGTCGCCCACGGACTGCACCAGGCGCCACAGGGAGTAGCAGATCAGGCCGACGATCAGCACCGCAATCATCACACTGCCAAAGGGTTGTTCAAGTATGGTGCGGATGGCGCCCCTGCTGCCGGTGGTCTCGCCCGAACCCATGCCCAGTGCCGCCATGATGGCCAGACCGCCTATCACCAGGTAGATAATGCCGCGCGATGCATAGCCCAGGCGGGCCAGTTTTTTGAACTTCTGTTTCATAACAATGGTGTTCATGTCAGACCTTCTGCATATTTCAGGTTGGATACCAGCCGGGCCCCGGATCAATGCCGGGGTGCTGTTTGCGACCTGTCAACGTCCGGGTTGTGCCGCATCTGCGTGCTGTCCCTGCCAGCAGCCTGCGGGCTGCTTTCTTCGGTGTCTGTATCCTCTGTTTCAACCTTGCCGCGTCGCTGCAGGCTGCGTACCAGCAGCCATGAAAGCAGTACCCAAACGGTGCCGGCGGTCCAGCCAGCCAGTACATCGGTAGGCCAATGCACACCCAGGTAAATCCGGCTAAGGCCAACCAGCAGCGTGGCCACGGCCGCGATGCCAATTATGTATGCGCCGACCCGGCGGCGCCGCTGCACGCGGGCCAGCAGGGCCGCCAGCGTCAGATAGGTGGCGGCCGCCTGCATGGAATGGCCGCTGGGGAAACTCTTGGTGTAAACGATGGAGCCATGCGGCACCAGGTCAGGCCGCGGCCGGTCAATGCCATATTTCAATGCGCTGCTGGTAATCAGCGCGCCAATCGTTGCCAGCAACAGAACAACGGCTACGCGTGGTTTGCCAATCAACAGCAGGTAGCCAACCACCGCCAGGGTGAGCAGGCTGAGTACCGCGGTGCCGCCCAGCGCGGTGAAATCCCGGCCCATTTCCTCGACCCAGCCCGGGCCAATCGGATTGGTCAGGTCATGCGGCGCGCGCATGGCCAGCAATATGGCTTCGTCAAATGCCTGGGTCTTGCCAGCCAGCATGACATCGGCAATAAATACGAAGCTCCAGATGGCACCGATTATCAGCAACAACACCAGTAGTACGGAACGCTCCAGACGGATGTTCTGCAGCCGTGTCCAGGCATCAGTGCGTCCTGTTGCGGTGTATTGACCAGGGTTTTGGGCGGCGTTGCTGTTCAACATGCTCTCCTCATTTCAGACCGTGGGCTGCTTTGCCGAATGCTGCATTCAAACTCTGTTCCGATGCCGGCACCCTCGTTGTCAGCAATTTTCGGGATTACGCTTGACGACCTGCAGCGGCCGGCTATGGGGGTAAATGCAATATGTGTGCCGACGGCTGGGCCGCGTCCACGCAAGCAGCGTCTTGCGTTAGAACCGGAGGGCAGGCGGCAATTTATCGGGCCAGCGTCGGGCCCCGCAGTGGGGGCTGTGGAGCTGTAATCCTTACACCGGCTTGCAAGCCTTACAGCAAAGCCGCGCGTGCCGGCAGCGTAGCCAGACAGTTGGGCGCGGCCAGATGGCCGGCATTGAGAAATCGCCGGCATTGCGTTAAATGATCCTGTTACGCCGCCAGCCCGCGCGATGGATGGCATTGCCGGGATTTATCCGCAGTCTGCGGAATAGGTGTTGGCACGGACCGTGCATGATCAGGCTTAGTCAATCAACCAGAGGAGAACCTGATGAAACACCTGGCACGCAATATCCTGTTGCTGGGCGGACTGACCACGGCGAGCTTTGCCACCCGCGGCCTGTTACAGGCAGCCTGGGAACATAAAACCAAAAAACCGGCGCCCAAAAACCCCGGTGCCCCGGAGGTCACCTGGAGCCAGGCGCTGTTGTGGAGCGCATCGGTGGGTGTGCTGGTAGGGCTGGTAAGAACGTCTATCCGGCGAACTTACACCGGCATCACTTCAAAGCGCACTGAAATCTGACACCTGCAGTCCGGCGGCTCCGGTTCACCCGGCTGTACTGTTTTCCATAACGCGGCAAAAGCGGGCGGTGATGGCCTCTTCGCCGGCGTGATGACCGTTGCGGACCAGGTGCTGGCCTCCGGCAATCACGTCACTGACCGGGTTGCTGTTACCGGTAAACACGAAGCTGTCCAGCAGGTGGTCGCGCTGACAGCCAACGAGGCTGGGGTGGCTGGTTTGCAACACGATAATATCCGCCCGATTGCCCGGCCGCAGGCTGCCGGACGCCCTGCCCAAAGCCTGGGCACCGCCGGAGCAGGCGCTCAGCCACAGGTTCTGGCCGGTATGCGGCTGGGCGGCCGATGCTGCTATGTTGCGCCGCCGCAAGGCCAGCCGTTGGCCATATTCCAGCCAGCGCAATTCCTCTACGGGGCTGACCGAACTGTTGCTGTCGGAGCCGATGCCAAAGCGGCCGGAATCCTGCAAAAAGGGCTTCAGCGGAAACAGGCCGTCACCCAGGTTGGCTTCAGTAGTTGGGCA
>JBFIHZ010000118.1:0-10582 GCA_041601535.1 Lysobacterales bacterium
CCATTCGTCCAGGCCGTCGGGTTTCAGAATCACGCACAGGCCATGCAGGCCGGCCGGGTGAGATATTGCCTGACGGCTGATCGCAGTCACTGTGCCCGATGTGCTGGCATGCACCAGTCCGCGGTCGGGTGGGGGGTAGTGAGCGATTGGCGCGCCCTTCAGCACGTGTTGGCCGACCTGCACCAGCGGAGTGGCTTCGCTGCCGGCATGCTGTAACAGCGGAATGGACAGGCGTGGCGGTAACGGGGCGAGCTCCAGTGGGGTCTGGCAGGCAATTTTCTTGTTATGACGCAGCCGCAGACCGCCGTGGAAATGATGCAGTTTTTCTCCGGCCAGTTTGGCCTGCTCGTAGCGGCTGGCCTGCATCAGGCGGTGCCTGCTTCGGCCTGGCCGCCCGGACCGGTTGGTGCCCGATCGGGGCGTGGCCATTTCCACTCGTTGGACGCGCCGGGCGGCGGCACCATGTCGATGCAATCCACCGGGCAGGGTGGCAGGCACAGTTCGCAACCGGTGCATTCGGAAGCGATGACCGTATGCATGTGCTTGCTGGCACCAAGGATCGCGTCAACCGGGCAGGCCTGGATACACAGTGTACAGCCGATGCAAACCGCTTCATCAATCACTGCCACGGCAACCGGTTTCTGCTCACCATGGTCCGGGTTGAGGGTCAAGGGTTCCCGACCCAGCAGGTCGGCCAGGGCGCGGACGCCGGCTTCTCCGCCGGGTGGGCACTGGTTGATTTCAGCTTCGCCGTTGGCGATGGCTTCGGCGTAGGGCCTGCAGCCGGGGTAATTGCACTGCCCGCATTGTGTTTGCGGCAACAGCTGTTCAATCTGGTCTGCCACCGGATCGCTGTGCACGCGGAATTTACGTCCGGCCCAGCCCAGGCCGAGCCCGAACACCACCCCCAGCACCGACATGATAACGACCGCGGAAATCATCTGGCCGGCTCCCTCACAGTTTGGCCAGACCGGTGAAGCCCATAAATGCCAGAGCCATCAGACCCGCCGTGATCAGGCCGATGGGCGCGCCACGGAAATGCACTGGCACGGCGGCGAAAGCCAGCCGCTCGCGCATCGCTGCGAACATCACCAGCACCAGCCCGAAACCCAGTGCGGCACCAAAACCGTAGACTGCCGATTGCAGCAGGTTGTGCCCTTGCTGGACATTCAGCAGCGCCACACCCAGCACCGCGCAGTTGGTGGTGATCAGCGGCAGGAAGATGCCCAGGATGCGGTACAGCAACGGGCTGGATTTACGCATCACTATTTCCGTAAGCTGCACCGTTACCGCGATGATCAGAATAAAGCTCAAGGTAGACAGGTATTGCAGACCCAACGGCTCCAGCAGGTAATGGCTGAGCAAATAACTGGACGCCGAAGACAGGGTGAGCACGAACAGGGTGGCCACCGACATGCCGATGGCACCCTCCAGCTTGTTGGACACGCCCATGAACGGACACAGGCCGAGAAAACGCACCAATACAAAATTATTGGCCAGCACCGTGCTGACCAGGATCAGCAGGTAGTCTGTCATCGTCGCACGGGCACTAACTCACCCGCATGCCGGGCTGTGCGCCCGCGTCGGGTGATAAAATGAACAGGCCGTCACCACCGCCGCTGGCGGCCAGCACCATGCCCTCGGAAACCCCGAAGCGCATCTTGCGCGGCTTCAGGTTGGCCACCATCACCGTCAATTTGCCCTCCAGCTGCTCTGGCTGATATGCCGATTTGATGCCGGCGAAAACCGTGCGGGTTTCACTGCCTATATCCAGCGTCAGCTTCAGCAGCTTGTCTGATTCGGCCACGATTTCGGCTTTGACGATACGCGCGATGCGCAAATCAACGGCGGCAAAGCGGTCAATGGTGATTTCATCGGCCAGTGCGGCCACCGCCGGCCTGGCCGGATCGGCTGCCGCGGCTGTGGCCTTCATGGATTCGCGTGATGCCTCGACAATGGCCTCTACTTTTTTCGGATCCACCCGCATCAGCAGGGCCTGGAATGTGTTGACGTCCTGGCCGAGCAGGGGCTGCTCGATGGCATCCCAGCAATTCAGGTCGGTGTTGAGGAACTGCCCTGCGCGGTCGGCAGTAAACGGCATAACCGGGGCAAGATAGGTCATCAGCACGCGGAACAGATTGATGCCCATGGTGCAGATGCCATGCACCTGTTCTTCGCTGCCTTCCTGCTTAACCAGTTGCCAGGGCTTGTGCTCGTCGATGTAGCGGTTGGCTTCGTCCGCCAGAGCCATGATGCTGCGAATGGCCGCCTGGTAATTGCGGTTTTCAAATTCGCTGGCGATGGCTTCACTTTGTGCCACGAAGGATGCATACAGCTCCGGCTGTGGCAGGCTGGCCGCCAGCTGGTTGCCGTAGTTGCGCTGGATAAATCCGGCACAGCGGCTGGCGATATTCACTACCTTGCCGACCACGTCGGCATTGACCCGCTGCACAAAGTCCTCGAGGTTGAGATCAATGTCAGCAGTGCCGGGCCCGAGCTTGGCAGCAAAGTAGTAGCGAAGATAATCCGGTTCCAGGTGATCCAGGTAGGCACGGGCGCGGATAAAGGTGCCACGGGACTTGGACATTTTCGCCCCGTCAACGGTAAGGAAACCGTGCGCGTAAACCGCGGTCGGCGTGCGCAAGCCTGCTCCCATCAGCATGGCGGGCCAGAACAGCGTGTGGAAATACACGATGTCTTTGCCAATGAAGTGGTAGACCTCGGCGGTGGAGTCCGGCTTCCACCAGGCATCGAAATCCAGGCCCTCGCGTTCACACAGCTCCTTGAAACTGGCCATGTAGCCTATCGGCGCATCCACCCACACGTAAAAATACTTGTTGTCGGTGCCGGGGATGCGAAAACCGAAGTAGGGTTCGTCGCGCGAAATGTCCCAGTCACGTAATCCGTCGGTAAACCATTCCTGCATCTTGTTGGCGATTTCGGTTTGCAGGGCGCCGGATGCCATCCACTGTTTCAGCGGTTCCTCAAAGGCGGACAGCCGCACGAAGAAATGCTCGGATTCCCTGACCACCGGTACGGATCCGCTCACCGCTGATCGTGCGTTCACCAGTTCGGTTGGCGAATAGGTGCTGCCGCATGACTCGCAGCTGTCGCCATACTGGTCTTCGGTGCCGCACTTGGGGCAGGTGCCGCGGATAAAGCGGTCGGGCAGGAACATCTGCTCCTGCTCGTCGTACAGTTGTTCAATATTGCGGCGTTCGACATAACCGGCGGCATCCAGCTTCAGGTAGATCTGCTCCACCAACTGGCGATTGAAGTCGGAATGCGTGGACGAGTAGTTATCAAAACTGATGCCAAAATCGCGGAAGTCGGTTTTGTGCTCGCGGTTCATTTTATCAATCAGTTCTTCGGGCGATTTGCCTTCGGAGCGGGCCCACAGCATCACCGGCGTGCCGTGGGCGTCATCGGCCCAGGCGAAGTAACACTCGTGGCCGCGCGAGCGCTGGAAACGCGCCCAGATATCGGTCTGGATGTATTCCAGCATGTGGCCCAGATGGATATCTCCATTGGCGTAGGGCAGTGCGCTGGTCAGCAGGATTTGTCGCTTGTTTTCGGTCATGGGGTTTCTTGTTTTCCGGGCAATAGCGAATTATGTCATGGCCGCCGGATGATCTGTACTCCGGAACGGCAGGCACCGTCCGCCGGTGCCCCGGGCGGGGTCGGTTTTGGCGTTCCGGCCACCGTGTCATTTGATTATTAAACCGATACAATGGGCGTTTACTGCCGGACCGCGCAGCGGACCGCTCAGCGCCACCCCCAGGTCATCAGAACAGGTACATCATCGACATGCCCGAGTTGAACGAAGAATACGTCAGGAATCTGTTGCGTTCCGTGCAGGACCCGTATGGCACAAGCGACATAGTGGAGGCGGGCTGGGTGCGCGCAGTGGGCGTCGACCACAACCGCGTGGCGGTGGAGTTGCGTGCCGGCTACCCGGTGGGCGGGTTTCGCGACCGCTGCATTGCCGATATCCAGGCTGTGCTGCAGGCTGACCCGCTGATCGAACAGGCCAGGGTGAGCCTGGACTGGCGTGTGTTCGCGCACGAGGTGCAGGGCGAGCTCAAGCCCATGGAGCAGATCAGGAACATCATTGCGGTGGCTTCCGGCAAGGGCGGGGTGGGCAAATCGTCCACCGCGGTGAACCTGGCGCTGGCGCTGCAGGCGGACGGTGCCCGTGTCGGCGTGCTGGATGCCGATATTTACGGGCCCAGCATGCCGCGAATGCTGGGTGTGTCAGGCCGGCCGGCAACCGAAGGCAAGCGCATCGTCCCGCAGACTGGGCATGGCATACAGGTCATGTCCATAGGCTTCATGGTGGAAGAAGACACGCCGATGATCTGGCGTGGCCCGATGGTCACTTCTGCCCTGACGCAGTTATTGACGGAGACCAACTGGGATGCACTGGATTACCTGGTGGTGGATCTGCCGCCGGGCACCGGTGATATCCAGCTGACGCTGGCGCAGAAAGTGCCGGTCAGTGGGGCAGTGGTGGTGACTACACCGCAGGACATCGCGTTGCTGGACGCGCGCAAAGCCGTGCAAATGTTCCGCAAGGTGGATATGACGGTGCTTGGCGTGGTCGAAAACATGAGTACGCATATCTGCAGCCAGTGCGGTCATGAGGAAGCAATTTTTGGCAGTGGCGGCGGGGAACAAATGGCGCAACAATACGATTTGCCGTTGCTGGGGCAATTGCCGCTGGCCCTGTCCATCCGGCAGGACCTGGATCGCGGCACGCCCTCGGTGGTGGCCGATCCGCAGTCGGAGATTACCGCCAGTTATCTGCAGTGCGCGCGCCGCACCGCCGCCCTGCTGGCTCAACGGCCACGCAATCTGGCATTGAACATGCCGCAGATTCAGCTGCACAACAGCTGATTCGCGCACCCGGCCCGGCCCGCCAGCCGGGCCAATGCTGATACCCATTCATTCCCGTAACAGGAGTCCGTTTTGAGCATCAAGTCCGACCGGTGGATACGCCAAATGGCCACCACGCAGAATATGATCGATCCGTTTGAGCCCGGCCAGGTTCGCAGTGCGGCGGATGGCAGCCGGCAGATTTCCTACGGCACCTCCAGCTACGGCTACGATGTGCGCTGTGCGCCCGAGTTCAAGATCTTTACCAATATCAACTCGGCCGTGGTCGATCCCAAACAATTTGATGCCAACAGTTTCGTGGATTTCAGTGGTGAGGTGTGCATCATTCCGCCCAACTCCTTCGCGCTGGCCAGAACGGTGGAGTATTTCCGCATTCCCCGCAATGTGCTGACCATTTGCCTGGGCAAATCCACCTATGCCCGTTGTGGCATCATTGTCAATGTCACTCCGCTGGAGCCTGAGTGGGAAGGCCATGTAACCCTGGAGTTCTCCAACACCACGCCGCTGCCGGCGCGGATTTACGCCAACGAAGGCGTGGCGCAGTTCCTGTTTTTCGAATCCGACGAGGTGTGTGAAATGTCCTATGCCGATCGTGCGGGCAAATACCAGGGCCAGCAGGGCGTGACCTTGCCCAAGGCATAAAGCCCGCTTCAGAGTTCTGACTTTTTACCACGGCTGGCCGGCAGGTGCCGGCCCAGGTTCAGGGCATGGGAGGCTGCTGGATCAGCGTCGCATACGTCTGGAACACTTCGCCCTGCCGCCTGACATCCAGTTCAACCTGAGTGCCGGGCTGAGTAGAGGCAATCAGCAGGTTGAACGCCTGTGCGTCATCAACCGGATCGCCATTGACCGCCATGACCGCGTCGCCTTCGCGGATGCCGGCATCCCAGGCAGGACCGCCGCGGGTTACATCCCGCACGTAAATACCACGCAACAACTGGCTGCCATCGGGCAGGGTGGTGGGTGTCAGGTCAGAGAACAGCGCGCCCAGCCATCCGCGGCGCACTGAACCGTAGTCGATGATTTGCTGCATTACGTTGCGCGCAATGCTCATCGGTATGGCAAAGCCAATATTCTGGGCGCCTGACAGGCCGGCCAGATTGCGGGTATTGATGCCAATCAGTTCGCCGCGGGCATTGATCAGCGCGCCACCGCTGTTGCCGGCGTTGATGGCCGCATCGGTTTGCAAAAACCCTTCAAACATGCGCGAACCCTGGGTGTTTCGCCCGGTGGCGCTGATTATGCCCATGGTGACCGTATGGCTCAGCCCCAGCGCATTACCTATGGCCAGTACCACATCACCCACCCGCGGCGGGGCCGATTCGGAGATGGGCGCGGTGGGTAAGCCGGTGAGGTTGATTTTCAATACTGCCAGGTCGGTTTCCGGATCTGAGCCAACCACCTGGGCTCCGCTTAAACGGCCATCCCACAGTGCGATCTTGATGTTCTGCGCCTGGCTGATGACATGGTGATTGGTCAGTATGTATCCGTCTTCGCTGACCAGCACACCCGAGCCCATGTCGCGGCGCATGCGGTACAGCACCCGGTTGCCCAGGATTTCCCGGGTTTTGGGTCCGACGTTTTGCGGATCCAGCGACTGGGTATAGATGCTGACCACCGCGGGCGCAGCGCGATTGACCGCATCGGCGTAGGATTCAGCAGCGCTGGCCGGGGCCACCGGCTGGTTTTGTACTGGCTGGGCGACGTCATCCTCTCCTCCACGGTGCTGGGACAGGCTGGGCCAGAAATAAATTACCACGAATGCTATGGCCAGTCCGGTAACCAGCGATCGGAAGATAAATCCAATGATTTCAAAGGTCTTTTTCATGTGAGGCTGCGAAAATACCTGACCAGGTCCGGCTTGGTTGGACAACGGAATGAAGAGTTTGTCCATTCTATCGGTAAATCCGTTGTTTCGCATGAGACGTTTCGGATAAAATACTCGTTTGATTGGCGGGATTTGAAGCTGATTGCGATGCTGAACGGGGATTTGTGCGGTGCATGTCACCGGAATCGTCGGCATCGTGTGCCTGCCCGATACAAACGGACCCTTCTGGGTTCCATTCCAGCTGGAGAAACAGATGCCAACTGATGGCGTGAACAACGGACGGCGCCGGTTTCTGATCGCCACAACTTCGGTCGTGGGCGCTACGGGAGTCGGTTTTGCCGCTGTTCCATTTTTAGAATCATGGAAACCCAGCGCCAAGGCTCAGGCCGTCGGTGCACCGGTACAGGTCAATCTCGAAAACCTTGAGCCCGGGCAGATGCTGAAAGTGCAGTGGCGCGGCCAGACCATTGGCATCCTGCGCAGGACCGAACAAACCCTGGGGTTGTTGCCTGAGCTGGATGACCGCATCCGCGATCCGGAGTCGCAGGATTCCGAGCAACCCTCCTTCGCACAAAATGAATCGCGGGCACTGCGGCCGGAATACCTGGTGGTGAACATGCATTGCACCCACCTGGGTTGCGTGCCCACCGTGGTTCCGCAGGTGGGGCCTGAGCCCTTTGACGATGACTGGAAAGGCGGCTTTTTCTGCCCGTGCCACAAGTCCAAGTTCGATATGGCAGGGCGGGTGTACAAAGGCGTTCCCGCGCCCACCAACCTGCGCATTCCGCCGTACAGCTTTATCGATGATCAGACCCTGTTGATTGGCGTCAATCCAGAGGGAGTCGCGTAATGGGCAAGCCTGCGAGCACGATGTCAAAAAAGGCAGGGGCTTTCATGAACTGGGTGGACGAGCGTCTGCCAGTCACGAAATTCTATAATGACCACCTGGCCAAATATTACGCGCCGAAGAATTTCAACTTCTGGTATTACATGGGCTCACTGGCCCTGATGATCCTGGTGATGCAGATTCTCACCGGCATTTTTCTGACCATGCATTACAAGCCCTCTGCCGAACTGGCGTTTGCCTCGGTTGAGTACATCATGCGTGACGTGGAATGGGGCTGGCTGATCCGCTACATGCATTCCACCGGCGCCTCGTTTTTCTTCATCGTGGTTTATCTGCACATGTTCCGCGCCCTGTTGTACGGCTCTCACCGTAAACCGCGGGAGCTGTTGTGGATTCTGGGCATGCTGATTTACCTGACACTGATGGCGGAAGCCTTCATGGGTTACGTACTGCCCTGGGGCCAGATGTCTTACTGGGGCGCACAGGTCATTATCAACCTGTTTGGTGCCATACCGGCCATAGGTGAGCCGCTCACCGAGTGGATTCGTGGGGATTACTTTATTTCCGACGCCACCCTGAACCGCTTTTTCGCCCTGCACGTGATTGCCCTGCCGCTGGCTTTGCTGGCGCTGGTGGTATTGCACCTGGCGGCCTTGCACGAAACCGGCTCAAACAACCCCGACGGCATTGAGATCAAAAAGAACAAGGATGCGGACGGCATTCCGCTGGACGGTATCCCGTTCCACCCGTATTACACGGTCAAGGATATCTTTGGCGTGTCGATGTTCCTGCTGATATTCGCCTTTATCATCTTTTTCTGGCCGGAGGCCGGCGGGCTGTTCCTGGAGCACGATAACTTCGTGCCGGCCAATCCGCTGGTGACGCCGGAGCACATCAAGCCGGTGTGGTACTTCACGCCGTTCTACGCCATCCTCAAAGCGGTGCCGGACAAGCTGATGGGTGTGATGCTGATGGGTGTGTCGGTGATGATCCTGTTTTTTGTTCCCTGGCTGGATCGTTCGCCGGTCAAGTCCATCCGTTACCGGCCTTTGCGTTTCAAGCTGATGTTGGCGCTGTTTGCGTTTGCCTTCGTGCGTCTGGGCATGCTGGGCATGGCCGAAGGCACACCGTCGCAGACCATTGAAATGCGCATCTGGACCTTTGTGTATTTCGCCTTTTTCATTCTGTTGTACTTCCTCAGTCCCAAGGAACGTACCAAGCCTGTTCCGGATCGGGTGACGCACTGATGAAAACACTAAACGTCGTATTGCAAGCCAGCTTGCTGGCACTGGCTTTGACTCTGGTCTCATCTGCTCAGGCCGCCAGTGGAGGTGGCCATGTCGAGCACGCTGGCGTTAATGCGCGCGATGTTGCATCCGTGCAACGGGGCGCCAAGATATTCATGAATTACTGCCTGTCGTGTCATAGCGCCAGTTACATGCGTTACAACCGCCTGGCTGATGACCTTTCACTTAACGAAGACCTGGTGATGCAGAACCTGGTGTTTTCCGACGCGAAAATCGGTGACACCATGGATATTGCAATGCAAGCGGCGCAGTCTGAAAAGTGGTTTGGCAAAACCCCGCCCGATTTGTCTCTGGTGGCCCGGTCACGTGGCGTTGACTGGCTGTTCACCTACATGAAAACGTTTTACCAGGATGAAAACGGTGGCTGGAACAACCTGGCGTTGCCCAATGCAGCGATGCCCCATGTGCTGTGGCAGCTGCAGGGCATCCAGAAGCCGGTATACACCACCCACGGTGATGCCGAAGTGATTGACCACCTGACCTTGGCCACCCCTGGCCTGCTGTCGCCGGAAGAGTATGATGAAACGGCTCGTGACCTGGTGACGTTTCTGGACTATCTGAGTGAGCCTGCCAAGCTGAAGCGTAAAAACATCGGCATTTGGGTCATGCTGTTCCTGAGCGTTTTCGCATTCCTCGCCTACCTGTTAAAGGCTGAGTTCTGGCGTGACGTACACTAAAACATGGTCCGGATCCGGGCCTCATTGTGCCCGTGGGTTTGAACCAGAGGGAGAAAATTGTGGCAGTATCAGCTCGAGGTAGATCCACCATGGCGCTGTATTCGTCCGAATCCTGCATCGAATGCCATCGCGTCCGTTTTGTGCTGGCCGAAAAAGGCATCAATGTAGATATCGTCAATGTGACGGAGGATGAGTCCGCCGCCGAAGATCTGGCTGAATTGAATCCGTACAACCAGACGCCGACGCTGGTTGATCGCGACCTGGTGCTGTATGACGCCGGCGTCATCAACGATTACCTCGATGAGCGCTACCCCCATCCGCCACTGATGCCGGTCGACCCGGTGTCCCGCGCACAGCTGCGCCTGGTGCATTACCGCATCATCAAGGACTGGTATGCGCTGGTGACGGAAATTGAAGGCAGCAGCGGTAAAAAAGGCGAAAAACCGCGCAAGCAATTGAAAGAAGGCATTATCGCCGCGAACGACCTGTTCAAAATGTCGGACTTCGTACTGAACCCGGAACTGACCCTGGTGGATTGCACCCTCGGCCCATTGATGTGGCGTTTGCCGTTTTATGGCATCAAACTGGGTAAACCCGGTGCGGCGGTAGAGGCCTATGCGCAGCGAATTTTCTCCCGTAATTCTTTCAAGGCAAGCCTGACGCAGGCCGAGCGCGACATGCTGCTTAACCTCACCTGATACTTTGCAGGGTATTCATGTCAGGTGAAATGACATCCAACCGGCCGTACCTGCTGCGTGCCCTGTACCAGTGGATCAGTGACAACCGCATGACACCACACGTGTTGGTGGATGCAGCGGTCGACGGCGTGGACGTGCCTGAGCAGGCAGTACAGAAAGGCAAGGTTATTCTGAACATCGACCAGGCCGCAGTGCATGACCTGGAAATGGCCAATGACTGGATGATGTTCAACGCGCGGTTTTCCGGCCGCCGCTACGAGGTGAAGGTACCAGTTGAGGCCGTTCTGGCCATTTATGCCAAGGAAAACGGCCAGGGCATGATGTTTGCG
>JBFIHZ010000119.1:0-10552 GCA_041601535.1 Lysobacterales bacterium
AGGTAACAGGATATTCACCCATCATTTTATCTTCAGCATCCGCAACGGGGTGGAAAGTTGCTTGCGGGCCATGGGCTATGCCGAGCTCAGGGAAGGCAAGATCGCGCGCATTCATTTTGTTCGTGTGCCTTACGAACCCGAAGTGTCAATTGATCAGGGCTGCGCCGCGACCAGCGCTGCGGTGGCTGCGGAGAAAAGTCAGGGCGCTTCTTAGTCAGCAACTGGTGCGCCAGGTCTGTAGCTTCGCTTTGACCGGCGTGCGGTCACCCATTCGCCGGGCCCCAGTTGGGTCAGGTGTGCACCGCTATCACAAAAATGGCGGTCAGTTGACGGCCAGGCGACCAGCCTGATACCGCCACAACCGGTCGGGTTTCTGCATCGTTTCGTGGCAATACGGCGGCGAGGCCACAGCGCTGTGGCGGTTTCCTCTTTATACTCGAATCACCATTCTGAGCGTGAAGCCGGGGAGAAGTGTCATGTTCCTGTTACAACGGTGTGTGATATCGGGTTTTACTCTGTTGCTGGCCGCTGGCGTCTGGGCGGCTGAGCCGGGTGGGGGGGTTCTCGCCGCGGAAGATGGGTCTGTGGAGAAGTTGCGGCAGCAGGTGGAGGACACCGAGCGGGCGTTTGCGCAGACCATGGCTGACCGCGATCACACAGCGTTCGTCTCTTTCCTGGATGACGAGACCGTTTTTTTCAATGGCGACACGCCTTTGCGTGGAAAACAGACCGTGGCCGAGAGCTGGAAGCCGTTTTATGACGGCCCGGACGCACCGTTTTTCTGGGCACCCGAAAGCGTGGTGGTGCTGGATTCGGGCCACCTGGCGCTGAGCAGCGGCCCGGTGCTGAATGCCGCCGGCGCGCAGATCGCCACCTTCAACTCGGTGTGGCGCCGCAACGCGGACGGCCAGTGGAAAATTATTTTTGACAAAGGCAGCCCGCACTGCGGAGACCCGTCAGCGGACACCGAATAAACAATAATTGGGGTCAGAGTAAAAACCGGTCCAAAACCATATTTGGGGTCAGAGTAAAAACTTTCTGGCCAATCCCGAAAGTTGGGGAATGGCCGACTGGTTTCTACTCTGACTCCAATTATTTAGCGACTCTCTGAAAATCGAAGATGTCGAATTTTTACTCTGACCCCAAATATACGGGTGTCAGGTTTTTTTGGACTTGGTTTTCGGGTACAGAGCCTTGTTCAGGAACGCGTTGACCTTTTCGGCGAAATCCCGCACGCCTTTGCGGTCGTCACCGCCGCCGAATCCGGCCCATTTGCGGTCGATGATTTCGTCAGCATGAATCACGTTGCCGGTGGACTTGTCTTTCAGCCAGGCATCAACCGCCAGCTTCTGTTTGCCGGCCCCCATGCCGACAAAATATCGCAGCGCCTGGTTGCCGGCCTTGAAGTCGGTAACGGTGCCGCCAAACACCAGCGCGCTGGCTTCATCCGGGCAGCTTGATTCGCCTTCCTTGACCGCCGTCAGGCCGTTTTCCGCGCGGATGATTTCGCCCACGGTTGCGTGCTGGAACTGTTCCAGAAATTCCACCGGGGTGGCTGCGGCGCGCTCGTATTCACGGGTGGAGAAATTGTTGCGGTCGACTTCAAACATGGCGATCTCAACGCAATCATAGGAACTTGCCAACAGCGGGGCGGACAGCAGCGCCAGTGTTGCGGCAAGGTACTTCAAAACCGGGAATGGGTGGAACATGGAACCCCTCCTGAACGGTGTCCGCGAACCCGGCCCGGGTGCGCGGAACTGACAACTTGAATAGAGAGAGTCTGGCTGCTCCTGGCTTGGCCGTTGCGGGGCGCAACAGCCGGGCTGGATCATTGCTGATGATATGCCTGTCGCGGGCGCTTGTCATCGCATTTGCGTCTACAATTTGTACTCTCAGCAGCGGCAACCAGGCAGGATGAATCGGCTATGTATGTTATTGAAGAAACCGTCGAACAATTGCAGGCGGGGGAAGTGACATCCCAGGCATTGGTCGAAGTCTGCCTGGGCGCGATCGAGGATAAGGCGGGTGAGGGGGAGCGCGCCTTTCGCCGGGTCTACCGCAGCGAGGCCCTGGCACAGGCGCGAGCGGTGGATGGCCTGAGAAAGGCCGGCGCGCACCTGCCGCCGTTCGCCGGCGTGCCGGTTTCCATCAAGGACCTGTTTGATGTGCAGGGCGAGCCAACGCCGGCTGGCTCGAAGGTGCTGCAGGATGCTGCGCTGGCTACGGCTGATGCGCCGGTGGTGGCGCGACTGCGCGCGGCTGGCTTTATCCTGGTCGGGCGCACCAATATGACCGAGTTCGCCTACTCCGGCGTGGGCCTGAACCCGCATTTTGGCACGCCGCGCAACCCGTATGACCGGGCAGCGGCGCGCCTGCCGGGCGGCTCATCCTCCGGTGCGGCCATTTCGGTTACCGACGCCATGGCCGCCGGTGCCATCGGTACCGATACCGGTGGCTCGTGCCGCATTCCGGCCGCATTGACGGGTATTGTCGGCTACAAGCCAACCGCACGGCGCGTGCCCTTGCAAGGGGCGTTGCCGCTATCACCCTCGCTGGATTCGGTGGGCCCGCTGGCGGCAACCGTCACATCCTGTGAGTTGTTGGATGGGGTGATCTCGGGTGGCGGAGGCGCACGCCTGGCCGCGCCGCCACCGTCCAACATCCGCCTGGCCGCGGCTCAGTCGCTGGTGCTGGATGGCATGGATGATGCAGTGGCGGAAGTATTCGGTGACGCGCTCGATACCTTGTCCTCCCATGGGGTGGGCGTGACTGATGTCGCGCTGAAGGAATTTCTGGATTTGCCCGCCATCAATGCCAAGGGTGGGCTGGCCGCCGCCGAAGCCTGGGCCTTTCACCAGGATATGCTGACCGAACGGGAAGCAGAATACGACCCAAGGGTGGCCGCCCGCATCAAGGCCGGCGGGACCCAGTCAGCGGCTGATTATCTGCGGGTAATGGCCGCCCGAAGTGCCATGCAGGCCAGCGTAAACCTGACGTTTGACCACTACGACGCCATCGTAATGCCGACGGTGCCGCTGATCGCGCCACCGATCGCCGCGCTGGCTCAGGACGAGGATTACTTCCGCATCAACGGCCTGATGCTGCGCAACCCGTCCATCGCCAACTTCCTTGACCTGTGCGCCATATCCCTGCCGTGCCACGCCGCCGGCGATGCGCCGGTCGGTCTGATGCTGGTCGGCCCGGCCAATGGCGATCAGCGCCTGTTCGCGCTGGCGCGGGCTATAGCGCGTTTGCTGCAATAACCAGTGGGACAAAACCATATTTGGGGTCAGAGTAAAAATTAATTTTTACTCTGACCCCAAATATCGCCAAATATCGGTTCAGCCAGTTTTTACTCTGACCCCAAATATGGTCGAGCGGATGATCAGGGCAGGTCTTCGAAGCCGTCGGCAAAGTCCAGCGGGGCGGAGACTTCCACCGCGCCTGAATCGCATTGCGCGCCGGACGGGCGCTCAACGCCGCGTTGGTCGTCGGCCAGCGGGACATCATTAAGATCGTTGCAGGCGGCCAGCGGTACGCGGTCGATGGCGGGACTGCCCGCACCGGGCAGCCGCGTCTGGGTGGGCCCGCCGTTATCGGCCAGCGCGGCCAGCAGGGCATCGCTGCTTTGCACGTCACCGGTGGAGCTAAAAGCACAGGTTGTGTCGCTCAAGACGTTGTAACCCAATGAAACGGGCAGATCACCAAACTGGCAGTTATCGTGCGTGCTGGTTTGCAGCACCGAGTTACCCACTTCAAACACATGGCTGTCGTCAAAACTGAAAAACGACAGGTTTTGCGCCGTATTGTCGGCAATGGTGGAAAACAGGATGGTCACATTGCCATTGCTGGCGCGGATGCCACCACCGAACAGGTTGCCGCTGATGGTTGAGTTAATGATATTGATCTGCCCATTACCATCCACCTCGATCACCTTGCCACTTAAGTCATCGCCATTGCCGGTCACGGTGGATGAGTCCAGCGTCAGGTTGCAGCCCTGACAGTAAATGGCAGCAGCCGTGCGGTTGCCCACGCCGGCCTCGATGGTGACATTGCCCTGCAGCAGGGAGTCTTCAATAAGCACCGTCGCGTCGGTTGAAGCCCGCACCGCTCCACCGAGTTTAGCCCCGTTATTCAATAGATGAACCCGGCTCAGGAGCAGGTTGTTGGGGTCGACCACTCCGGGGTTGACGTTAATGGCACCGCCGACACTGGCATCCGCATCGGTTGCGCCATTCTGGATGGTCAGGTCAGTGATGGTCACGTTGGCAGCGGAGGTGGAGAAAAAGCGGTCAATACCGCCGGCATCCAGCCAGGTAACACCAGCACCGGCGCCATTGATGATCAGCTCACTGCTGACGATATCCAGATCGCCCAGCGCAGCTGCATCGTCGGTGCCATCAATGGTCAGCGTATAGGTGCCAGCGGGTATGGTGATGGTATCCGCTCCAGCCAGCGCGTTGGTTTCCATAATGGCGGCCCTGACTGTGCAATCGCCGCCGGCCGGCGTCGCTTCGCACACGCCGTTACCGGGTACGGCATCGGTCAGGTCAGTGGTGGTATTTACGGTGAAGCTGGCCGCCTGGGCTGCCGTGCAAGTCAGCAGCAGGGTGGCGCAGAGGTTCTTCAGAAAACGCGGGATATTACTCATTCTGATTGGTTCTCCCAAAGGCCAGGCCAGAATGGCAGCGTTCTGACCAAAGAACCCCTTGATGATGTGCCGCCAGACCTGCGGGCGGCACCTGCCTGTCAATAACGTTATTACGATCTGGCGGATATTTCCACACAAAATTCCCTCGATGGGCGCTGCTCCGTGCTGATTGTGCGGGCGGATTTCGGCAGATTTTGATGGCTCTTGCGCGTTATCGAGATGCCGCAAGCGAGCCTGACCTGCATCCCTTCAATTCATCATCTTCATGGTCAGATGGATTGTAGAACTTGCCAATTGTTGCAAATTTGTCGGTCAGGCCAGCGATCCCGAAGCGCTACAGAACCATCGGCGACGGCCCTCTGACCGGCTCTAATTGCGCGCCTGAAAAAAGCCAAACGGGTTAATCGCCTCGCCCCGCCACCAGTCGTCCGAGCCCTGCATATCGTGCACGGCAAAGTGCAGATGGGGTGCGTCCTGCGGCGCGTTGCCCGAGGTGCCCACATAGCCCAGCACCGTACCGGCTTTCACTTCCAATCCTTCGGTGATGCCCTCGGCATACGCTTCCAGGTGGGCGTAATACAGTATGTAGTCGTGCTGTTTCAGCGCCAGGTAGATGGTGTTGCCGCCGCGCTTGCTGACAAACAGTTTGCGGATTACACCGTCGGCTGCGGCGATTACCGGCGTGCCACGCGGCGCCATGATGTCCATGCCTTCGTGGGTGCGCGCGCCGGAGCGGGCATCGCCCCAGTTATCCTCCAGCGCACTGGCCGCAACACCCAGAACCGGCAGCTGCCATTGACCCGCTGCATGCTCAGCGGCGGCGTCGCCCGGTTTTTTGGCAGGAGCGGCGGATGTTTCCGGCGTCGTGCTGGCGTCGGCCACGGCCTTGGTACTCTTTGCCGCCTTCGCAGTCGGGGTAACCGGGCTCTTGTCAGCCCCACAGCCCGCCAGCAGCAGTGTCACTAAAACCAGTCGGCATGGATTGTGCATTTACCCTCCCATGGTGAATGAATGGCGTAACAGCACAGCACCCTTACCGCGATGCAAACCCAGCGTGGCCGCTTTAATGCTGCGTGGCTGTTTAATACTTAGCATGTCGCTGGCGGCCACTACAAGCCAGGCCGGTATGAATCCGCCAGCAAGCGGCGTGCTGGCCGCGGGTTCGGCGCATGTCCCTGCCGGCACCCAGGCTAAAGCCAAGGTCGATGTTGCAGCTCATGTCACAGCCCATGTAGCAACCCGTGCGCCGGCCCGCTCGCCGCTGCATGCGCGGCATGCCACCGTGCTGCTGGCACAGCTTGACCTGTCTGCTGATTCGCTTGAGCAGACCTTAACAGAGGAACCGGATACCGAGACGGCCGCTGCTCGGACTGAAACCCCGCCGGGTGCAGGTCCCCAGGCTGAGCCGGCTACGCCCCCGGTGGAGGCCATCACCATCATCCCGGCGCAGCCGGTGATTGATCAAGACGCTGAAGACAGGCCACGGTCTGCGCTTGAATCCGAAAATACCAGCCCGCAGCCAACGCACGACCCGGAGGCGCACGAGCCGCCGGCTTACCTGCCCGAGCTGCCGCTGCTGCCGGTGGCGTTTGCGCCTGCCGGTTCGGTGCAATGGACCATCAACGAGCAGCTGTTCGATTATTCGCTGCTGGGCGTGTTTGTCATGCCGGGCGAGGTGATCGACATGAAGCTGGAGCACGCCGACGGACTGGCGTTCAAGCCGCTCTCGGCAGATGAGAGCTTCTACCGCGTGGACACCAATCACTGGCGCTGGCGCGCACCGCAAACGCCCGGCCACGTGGCGCTGGAATTCCACTCTGGCGATGATGCCTGGAAAAGCGTGGTCAATGCCCTGGTCAAGGTGCCCGCCGAACAGATGAATAACGGCCGGCTGGGCACGTTTCGTATTGGCCCCTACCCGTCCGATGACGAACTGGCTTCCCGCAAGCGCTATGTCAATCCGGATGGCTTCATCAAGGTCACCAAACAGACCAAGGACGTGATGCTGTCGCCGCACTTCCGGCTGGGGGAGTTTGTCAGCAAACAGGTGGGCGGCTTTCCCAAGTACGTGTACCTGAATGAGCGGCTGATCATCAAGCTCGAGCGCGTACGGCAAGCCATGGAAGAGGCCGGCTACGAGGTGCACAACCTGCACGTGATGAGCGGCTATCGCACGCCGTTTTACAACAAGACCATTGGCAATGTGAAATTCAGCAGGCACGTATTCGGTGATGCGGCCGATATTTTTATAGACAACAACGGTAACGGCCGCATGGACGATCTGAACGGTGATGGCAAGGCCGATCTGGCGGATGCGCTGATTATGCAACAGGTGGTGGAAGGCCTGGCTGATGATGGCGACTACGCACCGCTGGTCGGCGGGCTGGGCGTTTATGGCCCCGCGCCCCACCGCGGCCCCTTTATTCACATCGACACGCGCGGCTACCCGGCCAGGTGGGTGAGTAAATGACGCGCGGGCACTCCATTTTCCAGACCACCGGGCAGTCACGCTGCATAAACAAGCAACTGCTGACCCGGCAGAAGCTGACCGTCGCTCTGCGGCTGCCCAGGCAAGCTTTCAGACTAAGAAGAAACCGGAAATCACTGGCAGTTAATCACTTTGAGGGATCGATATCATGAAGACTATTCACTTTGTTGTTTTGCTGCTGGCGCTGGTTTTGCTGGCGTTTGCCCGGCCAGCCCTCGGCAAGCCCTATCGATGGGAGGCCCTGGGGCCGGCCATCAAGGACTATCAGGAAATCGTGGATGACGGCGGTTGGCCCATGGTGGATGACAGCGCAACGCTGCGCGAAGGGGATCAGTCACCGGCGGTGGACGCGCTGATCAAGCGCTTGCGCGCCTCGGGTGATCTGAAACGAAACCCCAAAGCGTTCGACCGCAAGGTGGTCAAAGCGGTCAAGAAATTTCAGCGCCGGCACGGTCTTAAAGTGGATGGCGTGGTGGGCCCGGATACGTTCAGCGCCCTGAACGTGGCTGCGGCCAGGCGTGTGGAACAGCTGAAAATCAATCAACGCCGTCTGCAGGACGCGGCCATAGAATCGGACAGCTATGTGCTGGTGAATATTCCTGACTTCCATATGTACTACGTGGAAGATGGCAAAAGCCGGCTCAACATGCGCGTGATCGTTGGCCGGTCAGCCTGGGATACCCCCAGCATGTCGGATGCGATTGAGCGCGTGGTGTTCCAGCCGCGCTGGAATATCCCGGTGGAAATCGTGGCGGCCGAGTTGGCACCCAAGGTGGCTGAAAATCCGAATTACCTCAATGAAAAAAACATGACGGTGGTGCGCGGCGGATTCTACAGTGAGGATGTGGTAGACCCTGCAACCATCGACTGGTCGGCGGTGACGCAAGGCAACTTCGAGTACTTTGTGTACCAGTCGGCCGGCCCGGACAACCCGCTGGGCCAGGTGAAGTTCGTGTTTCCCAACAGCGACGACATTTATCTGCACGACACCCCGGACAAACACCTGTTCGGCCGCGACAACCGGGCCCAGTCGCACGGCTGCATCCGCCTGGAAGAGCCGCAAAAGCTGGCCGACGCGCTGATCAAGGACAAGCAGGAAATCCGCAGTGCCCGCCAGTCGGACAATCCGGTGTCGGTGTCCCTGGAACCCCACGTGCCGGTGCATCTGGTGTACTGGACCGCCTGGGTGGATGACGATGGCGATGTGCAGTTCCGCGACGACATCTACAACCGCGACCGCGCCAGCTCCTGAGAAAATTTGAGGTCAGAGTAGAAATTCAAAAGCCGCAAGTCAGAACATAATTGGGGTCAGAGTAAAAACTATACATTCACCGCTGAACCAGCGCTGGCACCGGGGTTTTTACTCTGACCCCAAATGTCCAGTCCCCCCCCCCCGGGTGGACAGAAAGTGCTCAGGCCATAAAAAGGGCATCCATGCCCTGTACCAGGGGGCATGGATGCCAGTTCACAGCCTTGCTGTGGATTAATTTTTGCCGTTGCTGACCACGATGGTTACGGTGGCCTGATTGGACGACAGTTCACCGTCTTGAGCGACATAGGTAAATGTATCGACGCCCTTGAAGTTTTTGTTGGGCTCGTAGACAAACGAGCCGTCCGGGTTCAGCGTGAAGCTCCTGGCGTTGCCTGGCGCGCGGATGACCTTGGCGGTTAATGCGTCGCCTTGTGGATCCGAATCATTCGCCAGTACCCCCGGCGCTGATACGGTCAAGGTACGGGCTTTCTGCGCGGTATATTCATCATCACTGGCAGCAGGCGCGGTATTGGCAGAGCCGGCACAGTGGGAAGGCACGGTAAAGTCTTCCACCACATTGCGGTGGTCTTCACCAGCGGTTGGGTTAAAGGCTGCCACCCCCAGACCGCGTCGCGCGAACGCCTGCCAGACAGGGCACTCGTCCTCACTGTTGCCGGCAGCAGCTACCGCGGCCAGGATGGCGTTGCGGCCATCAACAAAACTCGGGCGACATTTGGTCAGAACCAGTCCATTGTTGATGTAGTGCAATGCACGGACATTGCCTGCGTCGCTGGTGTGATTGAACATGTCCGGTTCAAAGCCGTGGATGTCCACCAGGTTCCATACCATATCCCACACCATGGTGGCCCACACTGAGCCCACGCCATGAGGTGCTGTTTCTCCAGCGACGAAGCCGTAAGTGAACGGGTTTACGTCCATGTCACGCGAGTAGGGAAAGCGGCGGATGCCCGGGCCGTCTTCATCCTGAAATGATATATAGGCACCAACGCCGCGCGGGGTATTGGCCTGGTCACCTGGCTGGGCGGTGAGAATGATGCCAAACAGATCACTCCAGCCTTCTCCCATCTGTTCCCCAATGGGGATGGTAGCTCCCGGGTTGTTAGTATCGGGTAGCTGGCCATTGATCAGGCAGGCGATGGATGTCGGGCCGCCGACCAGTCGGTTGCTGATGCCGTGACCGTACTCATGAGCGATGACGCCGGCATCGAAATCGCTGTCGCGGTTTGGTATCGGCAGGATCTGCAATGTTACGTTCAAAATACCGGCAGCCAGTGCGTCTTTCATGCTGTTGCCATTGCTTTCACCGATCATGACCGAGGGAATGCTTACCTGGTCTCCTACCTCACCCGGTCCCATCGGGGTGCCTACCTCGCGGCCCAGGGTATTGGCGATCACCACGGCTTTGGCGCCGGCGTTCTCAGCGTTCAACACCTTAACGCCAAATTCGCAGGCGCCACGGTCGAGCAAGGCAATCTGGCCTGGGGTGAATCCCACCAGCGGCTCACAGCCGTCGGTGGTGGTACCAGTTCCATCGCTAGTATTGCCGTCATTGACCAGTTCCACGTCACCGGTTCGCACTGACTCCGGCGCATCGCGCAGGCTGGCCCCGAAACTTGCGGTGGCTGCCGACAGCTCGTTGTCTCCATCATCGAAGTCCTGGAAACCGGTGGGCAGATTGACGGTCACCACGGCGGGCGGCGACCATTCATACATCTGCATGGCTGGCGGCAACAGGATGGGCGTAATGCCATCATCAGGGGGGGTAAAGAAATTGGCGTTGTTGGTACCCGAGCCGTCCTGTGCCTGGGCGAACACCGCGTCGACGTCGCGCCAGGTGCCTTCGGTGGTGAAATTGGTTTGCTGGAAGTTACCCGCGCCTTCGGTAAAACCATAGTGATACATCACATCGTGCATGATGTTGTTCCAGTAAAACAGGTTGACCACTGACGCTTCAAGGTTTGAATTGTGGTCCAGCGGATTGTAGGCATCGCACGGGTCGAGGTTTTCCGGATTGCTCTGCAGGTTGCTCAGCGCAGTCGGTTGCTCGCATGGATTGCGCAGGTCATTGTGCGCGTAATCAAATACCAGGCTCCCGGGCAGACCCACGCCGGCAGGCTGGAAACCACCGGTGTCGGTGTCA
>JBFIHZ010000120.1:0-10525 GCA_041601535.1 Lysobacterales bacterium
CTGACACCAAGGGAGTGTTCACACCGTGAATCTTGAGAAAGTCGTTTTCGCCTTTTTTATCGTTCTCGCCCTCACCATCAATTTTGGTTTCTTTGTCGGGGACATGGATAACCCGGATCACCACCACGCGTTTGAGCTGGGCGCCGCACTGGCCATCAGCCTGATCGCCACTCTGGTCAAATTCGGCGACCGTTCGCAAATGGGCGCCGTCTTGCTGGCTACCAGCCTGGTAGCCGACCTGCAGCTGGCACTGGCCTGCATTATCTGGGCCTGGGCAGCCAACGTCAGCGAGGCCGGAGTCACCGCGGAAATCCTCTCCAGCGTGGTGTCCCTGTCCGGTGGTGCCCTGCTGGCCAACGGGGTTTCGGTAACCCTGCTGGTAGGTGAAACCCTCAGCATCCGGCGCTGAGCAGCGTAATCATGCGCTGCGCCAACACACCGGCAAACCGGGCACGACGCACGCAGCGGTGCTGATATGAAAACCTCCACCGGCATGAACGATATCGTCTGGCTGACCATGCGGCGCATGCGCACGCCGCTGATGCTTATCATCCTGGTGTATTTCGGCTCGGTCATGGGCATGGTGATCATCCCGGGACAGGACGCCCAGGGTAACCCGGTGCAGGTCAGCTTCCTGGATGCGGCCTACTTTGTTGCCATTATGGCCACCACCATCGGTTTCGGAGAAATTCCACAGGCGTTTACCGGCGCCCAGCGCTTGTACGTTTACCTGATCCTGCTGCCGAACGTGGTGGCCTGGCTGTACTCCGTGGGTACCATACTGGGCCTGTTCCTCGATCCCCAGTTCCGTGGCGTGCTGCAACGCGCGCGCTTTACCAGCCGGGTGGAAAAAGCCCGCCGGGGTTTCTACATGGTGTGCGGCTTTGGCAATACCGGCAATATGATCGTGCATGCACTGCACAAGCGTGGCTTCGGCGCGGTGGTGCTGGAACAGGACCAGGATATCGTGCACAGCATTGCGCTGATCAGTGAAATATCCCACCTGCCGGCGCTCACCGGCGATGCCTCTGCCCGCTACACGCTGGAACTGGCGGGGCTGCATTCACCGTATTGCCTGGGCGTGATCAGCATCACCAGCAGTGACCACGTCAATCTCACGGTGGCCATTACCTGCAAGTTGTTGCGCCCCGACCTGCCGGTGCTGGCGCGCAGCGAAAACGAACGGGTTACCGCCAATATGGCTTCTTTTGGCACCGACTATGTCGTTGACCCCTACAGTATTTTCGCTGAACGCCTGTTCCTGGCATTTGATTCGCCGGTGAAATACCTGGTGCAGGACTGGCTGATCAGCGTACCGGGCAGCAAATTGCGCGAGGAGATTTCCCCACCCGCCGGCCGCTGGATTATCTGCGGGCTGGGGCGTTTCGGCTCACGCATCGCCGAGCGGCTGAAGGAAGCCAACATGCCGTACACGGTGGTGGATGTGCACCCCGACCGACTGCGTCAGCTGGACGGCGCGGTGCTGGGCCGGGGCACCGAGGCCGAAACCCTGATGCAGGCCGGTGTCAAAGACGCGGTTGGGCTGGTGGCCGGCACGCGCGATGACATCGACAACCTGTCCATCATCATGACCGCCCGCGAACTGAACCCGGAGCTGTTTTTTGTCGCCCGCCAGGAACACCAGCAAAACGACGGGCTGTTCGACGCCTCCGGCGCTGACCTGATTTCCCGCCGCGCCCTGATCGTCGCGCGGCGCATGTTGCTGATGACCACCACCCCGCTGCTGCAGACTTTTCTGCAACATCTGATCAACCAGCACGAGGATTTTGCCCAGCGGGTGGCCGCGCGCCTGCAGTCGTTTCTGCAAGGCCGTGCCCCGGCCATCTGGGTAACGGAATTAACAGGCAATATGGCGCGCGGCCTGGAGGACGCCAAATCCCTGGGCGTGCGCATTCAGTTGTCGCACATCACCCGTTACTCGCGCGAAACCAAAAAGCGGCCGCTGCCGTGCATCTGTCTGTTGCTGGAACGCGGCGCCTCGCGCACGTTTCTGCCGGATGCAAGCCAGGAACTGCACAGCGGCGACCGTTTGTTGTTCGCCGGCCGCGATGGCGCGCATTATGAAATTGAATGGACCCTGACCGAACCGCATGCCCTGACCGGCAATGCCACCGGCCGCACCATGCCGCGGGGTTACCTGTGGCGCTGGCTGAGCGGCCGGCGTTCGGCGGACTGACCGCGCGACGGCAACTGCACCTGCGGTTGCCGCTCAGGCGACAAACAGGAAATCATCCCCTTCCACCCTGCCGGCGGCCATAAGAAACTCCCGGATTTCCGTGCGCGCCGAGGGCACACCCACGGCCACCAGGATGACGGCGCCGCTGAACGCCGCCGCCTGTTCAAAATGCAGCACCGGCACGCCGCGCTTGTGCCCGCCAATGCGCCGCGGATGCACTTCGAGGAAGGCCCGGATGTCCACCCCCTGCCCGTTCAGCGCATCGTAAAACTGGCGGCCGGTCGGTCCGGCGCCCCACAACACCACTGGCCGGCCATGCAGGCGGTGGCGGGCCAGGTAATACGCCTTGGCGGCGATGAATTGCGCGTTGGCATAGCGGCCAGCCGTGCGCGACAGGCGCTGGGCGTGGTCACGCCAGTGCAGTAACACGCCTGCGGGTTTGCCCAGCCCCAGGCCGGCCGCATCGGCGCGCAGCAGCAAGTCATAATCTTCTGCCCAGGGCGGATCGGCATAGCCGCCGAGCTGGCGCAGGCAGTCGCTGTGCAGAAAAAAACCCGGGTGCGGCAGCGGGCTTTCGATAAACAGTTCGCGGCGGATGTCATCCGGCTCACGCAGCGCATTCAGCCATTGCTGGTAGCGCAGGTAACCGCCCTTGAGCGGCTGTGCGGCGATGATCTCCACCTGCAGTCCGGCAATATCTACCTGTGGATGGGTTTGCAGATAATCCAGCTGGGTCTGCAGGCGTTGCGGCAGCGACAGGTCATCGGCATCCATGCGGGCGATGTAACTGCCACGTGCATGGCGCCAGCCAGTGTTCAGCGCGGCGACTATGCCACGGCCCTCGCTGGGCAGACGGCGCAGGCGTGGGTCACTGCCGTCCAGCCGCTGCAGCGCACCGTCGTCGCTGCCATCATCGATCAGCAACAATTCAAGGGACTGCAGGGTTTGTGCCAGGATGCTGTGCACCGCGCCGGCCAGGTAGTCACCGCCGTTGCGTACCGGCAGGATGACCGAGACCAGCGGCGCGGCCGCATTCACGTGTTTAACGCCGTGCCGAAGCCGGAATTGTCGCCGGCCTCAGCACGCAGAATAGATAAAGCGGCCCTGCGCGCTTCAGGCTTCCGGCCGCATATAGGGAAACAGCAGCACATCGCGGATGGAGCCACAGTCGGTTAACAGCATCACCAGGCGGTCAATGCCAATACCTTCGCCGGCAGTCGGTGGCATGCCGTACTCCAGCGCGCGGATATAGTCCGCATCGAAATGCATCGCTTCCACATCACCGGCGTCCTTGCTGGCCACCTGCTGCAGAAAGCGCTCGGCCTGATCTTCCGGGTCGTTCAGCTCGGAGAATCCGTTGGCAATCTCGCGGCCGGCGATAAACAGCTCGAAACGGTCGGTGATATCCGGGTTGACATCATTGCGCCGCGACAGCGGTGACACCTCGGTTGGATAGGAAGTGATAAACACCGGGTCCATCAGGTGCTCCTCGGCCACCACATCGAACAGTTCCATCAACAGCCGGCCGGGGCCCCAGTTGTCTTCCACATGAACGGAGTGCTGTTTGCACGCCTGGCGCAGGACCGCTTCATCCCACAGGTCGGCATCGGCCAGCTCGGGTGCATGCCGGCGTACCGCCTGTTCCACGCTGAGGCGTTCAAACGGTTTGCCGAAATCCAGTTGATGGCCCTGGTAGCTGACCACGGTGCCGCCGGTCACATGCTGTGCCAGTTCCCGCAGCATGGTTTCGGTCAGGTCCATCAGGTCGTTGTAGTCGGCATAGGCCCAGTAAAATTCCAGCATGGTGAATTCCGGGTTGTGCCGGGTGGAAACACCTTCATTGCGGAAATTGCGATTGATTTCATATACCCGGTCGAGACCACCGACTATCAGCCGTTTGAGGTACAGCTCGGGGGCAATGCGCAAATACATGTCGAGATCCAGCGCATTGTGGTGCGTCTGGAACGGACGCGCAGTGGCGCCACCGGGAATCGGGTGCATCATCGGCGTTTCAACCTCAAGGAATTCTCGCCCCGGCGCTTCCATAAACGCACGAATGAAACTGATGATGCGCGAGCGGCGGCGGAACACGTCGCGCGACGGCTGGTTCATCACCAGATCCACGTAGCGCTGCCGGTAACGGATTTCCGTATCGGTCAGGCCATGCCACTTCTCCGGCAACGGCCGCAGTGATTTGGACAGCAGCCGCAGATGCGTGAGCTTCACCGACAACTCGCCTTTCTGCGTGCGGAACATATGACCGCTGCCGCCGATAATGTCGCCGACATCCCAGTGTTTGAACTGCTGGTAGACACCTTCAGGCAGGTTGTCGCGCTGGATCACCAGCTGGATATCACCGCTGCGGTCCTGCAGCCGCACGAATGCGATCTTGCCCATGACCCGCTTGGCCATCATGCGGCCGGCGACAGCAAAGGTTTCACCGCAGGCCGTCAGCGCGTCGTTGTCGTCATCACCGAAACGCTGGTGCAGTTCGCCGGCGGTGGCATTGGTGCGGAAATCATTGGGGTAAGCCTGCCCGGCTTCGCGTAACTCGCCCAGCTTGCTGCGCCGTTCGGCAATCAGCCGGTTTTCATCGAGTTCGGTGGGCGGCGCGCTGGCGCTGTCGGTAGCTTTGCTCATGGTCACATTCCAGGTTCGGGGTCATTCCAGGTTAGGGAGTATTGCAGGGATTACAGGCCCTGTTTCAGCGAAGCTTCCACGAAGCCATCGAGATCGCCATCCAGCACCGCCTGGGTGTTACCCACTTCCACGCCGGTGCGCAAATCCTTGATGCGGGACTGGTCCAGCACGTAGGAACGGATCTGGCTGCCCCAGCCGATGTCGGATTTGCTGTCTTCCAGCTGCTGGGTGGCTTCATTGCGTTTTTGCAGCTCGTACTCGTATAGCTTGGCGCGCAACTGCTTCATCGCCTGGTCTTTGTTCTTGTGTTGCGAGCGGTCGTTCTGGCATTGCACCACGATGCCGGTGGGCTCGTGGGTGATGCGTACCGCCGATTCAGTGGTATTGACGTGCTGGCCGCCGGCCCCGGAGGCACGGTAGACATCGATGCGTAAATCGGCCGGATTGATCTCGATATCGATGTCATCATCCACTTCGGGCGAGACAAATACCGCGGCAAACGAGGTGTGGCGGCGGTTGCCTGAATCGAACGGGGACTTGCGCACCAGGCGGTGCACGCCGATCTCGGTGCGGCACCAGCCATACGCATAGTCACCGTTGATATAGATGGTGGCGCTCTTGATGCCGGCGACATCGCCGGCGGAAACTTCTACCAGCTCGGCTTCCCAGCCACGCCGTTCCGCCCAGCGCAGATACATGCGCAGCAGCATTTCGGCCCAGTCCTGCGCCTCGGTGCCGCCGGAGCCGGCCTGGATATCCAGGTAACAGGGGTTGGGGTCCATTTCGCCGGAGAACATGCGCTCGAACTCCAGCCGCTCCACATCGGCTTCGAGCCGTTCGAGGTCGCTGATCACGGACGCCAGCACTTCCTCGTCATTCTCCTCGCGCGCCAGTTCCAGCATTTCCGCCGCGTCCGCCAGCCCGGATTCAAGCTCGGTCAGCGTCGTGACAATGCCGGACAGCCGGGAACGTTCGCGCCCCAGTGACTGGGCACGCTCGGGTTCATTCCAGACGGATGGGTTTTCCAGTTCGCGGTCTACTTCTTCCAGCCGGTCACGCTTGCCAGCATAGTCAAAGATACCCCCTGAGCCCTTCGGAGCGGCTCTGCAGGTCGTCGATCAGATTCGAATATTGGTTGGTTTCCACGGGTGTATTCCGGCCGGAGCAAAACGCGGCATTTTACACCAAAGTGGCGGCCACGCGAGGACTGCCTGAAGTTTGCAGCCACTGTTACCTATACTATCGGTTAAGCCGATCGATGTGTAGCAAAGCAAAACACGGGAGAACAAGCTTATGAGGAATCAATTCAAGCTCTTGACAGGAGCCGCGCTGACCAGCCTGCTGATGCTCGCGGCCAGCCTGGTTTATGCACAGGACACACCGGGTAATCTGGCCGAACTGTGGCTGGTGACCGTGCAGTCCGGTCACCAGGCAGAATTCGAATCCGGCCTGAAAGAACACATGCAATTACGCGTGCAACACAAGGACCCCCAGAACTGGCAGGTGTTTGTGCCGGTGACTGGTGACCGTTTGACTACCTACGTCATCCGCAGCTGCTGCTTTAGCTGGACCGAAAAAGACGCATTCGTTGTGTGGGACCAGAACAACCCAGCGGTCATGGAACAGTGGTTTACCAAACAGGACCCGCATACCGCGGGTTACGCCCATTATTTCAACGAAATCGACGGTGACAACAGCCATTGGGCCGATAACCCCACCGCACCGCCGATGGTAGGTGTCAGCGACTATATGGTGCGCCCCGACCAAAGCATGGATTTTGAAAAAGCCCGCAAGCAACTCAGCCAGGTTGCTTTGAACCAGGGTTGGGCAGAGCAAGGTTACCACTGGGCCTGGTTAAGCCGTATTGGTGGCAAACCCATGACTTCGCTGGTGGTGCCGTACGAAAACTACGCCGCGATGCAAATGCCAGCGCAGACCTTCAGCGACTTTCTGGTGGAAAAAATGGGCCAGGAAGAAGCCATGGCACTGATGAGCCAGTTCAGCGGCAGCACCCATTCATCCCACTACACCGTGTACCAGCATCGCCCCGACCTGTCCATGCCGGCGCCTGAGTAGACAGCACGGCATCTGGCATTGACCAGCGCCGGCCCTCCGCCTCACGGCTGTGGGCCGGCGATGGTTTTGTGCGGCTGGGCTGCAGTGCAGCTGTTTTCTGCTCCGGCTGTGTCGGGTAACGGGCAATTTCCCCGCACGCGTTTTTCTTTTCATGACAAAATGGTATGCTTGGAAAGCACTCAGTCTATTTGTGCAAGTTAGCTGCAAACAAACCGATAGAAAGTGACGCTGGGCCGAATGCTGGCAGTAACCAGCGCCGCAAGCCCAGCTACGACGGTGAAACAGTTCAATAACAGGCGAATTACATGAATGAAATGGAATCCTTTCGGGCGGAAGTTCGTACATGGCTGGAAGACAATTGCCCTCAATCCATGCGAAAACCGTTCGAGACAGAGGCCGATCTGTGCTGGGGCGGACGCAATGCCCGGTTCCAGAGCGAGGATCAGAAAATCTGGATGCAACGCATGGCTGCGCGGGGCTGGACTGCCCCAACCTGGCCCGAATCCGTCGGCGGCGGCGGACTGAATCGGCTGCAGGCGAAAATCCTGCAGGAAGAAATGCGCCGCATCAACGCCCGCGCACCGCTGTACAGCTTTGGTATTTCGATGATAGGCCCCGCCCTGCTCAAATACGGCAGCGAGGAATCGCAGCAGCAACATTTGCCCCCCATCGTGCGCGGAGAAATCCGCTGGGCCCAGGGCTACAGTGAACCCAATGCAGGATCGGACCTGGCCAGCCTGCAGGCGAGACTGGAAGACCGGGGAGATCATTATATCCTCAACGGTTCCAAGATCTGGACCTCGTATGGCGACAAGGGCGACTGGATGTTTTGCCTGGTGCGCAGCGACTCGGACGCACCCAAGCACGGCGGCATCAGCCTGGTGTTGTTCGACATGGCCACACCCGGTGTGAGTACCCGTGCGATCCGGCTGATCAGTGGCAAATCGCCATTCACCGAAACGTTTTTCGACAACGTGCGGGTTGAGAAAAATCAAGTGGTCGGAGAACTGAATGCCGGCTGGACCGTGGCCAAGTACCTGCTCACGCATGAGCGGGAAATGATTGGTCACTCCGGTATCAGCCAGGCCGGGCAGGAAGACCTGGGTCAGATAGCCACCCGGGTAGTCGGCCTGGAGCACGGCAAACTGGCGGATACGCTGTTGCGCGGTGACATTACCCGTCTGGAAATCGATGCGGCCTGCCTTGACCTGTCGATGGAACGGGCGCGCGACGAGGTGCGTGCCGGCGCCAGCCTGGGCGCAACCTCCAGTATGTTCAAGTATTACGGCACCGAACTGAATATGCGGCGGCAGGAACTGCTGATGGCCATTAACGGCGCCTTCGCCCTGGAATGGAGCGGCGAAGCCAGCCAGGATGGTCAGTTGCCCCGCAGCTGGCTGCGCTCGCGCGGCAACAGCATTGAAGGCGGTACCTCCGAAATCCAGTTGAACATTGTCGCCAAGCACATTCTTGGCCTTCCCGGATAAGACCGGCAAACCTCATTCAGGATCTTTTCATGGCTTTGTTATTGAATGACGAACAGAAAATGCTGCAGGAGTCCGCACGGGACTTTCTCAGTGCACGCGCACCGGTCAGCCACTTGCGCTCGCTGCGCGACAGCGGTAATGAAACCGGGCATGACCCGGCGATCTGGAAGGAAATGGCCGATATGGGCTGGCCGGCCAGCGTCATCCCGGAGGTCCATGGCGGGCTGGGCTTTGGCTATACCGGCCTCGGCGTGGTATTGCAGGAAACCGGCCGTACGCTAACCCCTGCACCCTTGCTGTCCTCTTCGCTGATTGCCGCCACCGTGCTGCTGCAGGCCGGCAGCAAGCAGCAGAAAGAGGCCTTGTTGGGAAATCTGGCCAGCGGCGAGCGCTGCCTGACACTGGCTTGTGATGAACGGACCCGCCACCAGCCGGCCCGGGTTGAAGTGAGTGCCAGCGCGGATGGCAGCGAGTATGTCCTGAACGGCCGTAAACGTTACGTGCTCGATGGCATGCTGGCCGACACCCTGCTGGTCAGCGCCCGCACCCGCGGCGAATCCGCTGATACCGACGGCATCAGCTTGTTCCTGGTACCGGTGGACAGTGCCGGTGTCAGCCGCCAGCGCTGCGCCGCGCTCGACACGGACGTGCTGGCCGACATCCGGCTGGAGCAGGTACGCGTTCCCGCGGAAGCACTGGTAGGCGAACTGCACCAGGCCTGGCCGGTGCTGTCGGCTGCCCTGGATGCAGGCCGTATCGGCCAGTCAGCGGAATTGCTGGGCCTTGCCGAAGAAGCCCTGCAACGTACCGTGCAATACCTCAAGGAACGCAAGCAGTTTGGCGTTCTGATCGGCAGCTTCCAGGCGCTGCAGCACCGCGCGGCCGTGCTCTACAGCGAGGTGGAAATGTGCAAATCGCTGGTTCTGCACGCCCTGCAGCAACTGGATGCCGGCACCGACTCACTGGCGGAGCTGGCCAGCATGACCAAGGCCAAGGTCTCCGAAACGGCTATGAACGTCACCGCCGAGGCCATCCAGATGCACGGTGGCATCGGCATGACCGATGAATTTGAAATCGGTTTTTTCTACAAGCGCGCCCGGGTACTGGAGACCTTGCTGGGTGACCGCTATTTTCACCTGGACCGTTACGCCCGGCGCCGCGGTTACTGATCAGGATACTCAGCACCATGACCCATACTGAAATCAACCAATACCTGGGCACGCTTTACAGCCTGGAAGGCAAAACCGCGCTGGTCACCGGTGGTGGCGGCGGCATCGGCCTGATGATTACCCGTGCACTGGTATCCGCCGGTGCCCGGGTGTTCATCGCGTCACGCAAACTGGCCACTTGTGAAGAAGCGGCGGCCAGCCTCAAGGACCTGCCAGGCAGCTGCATTCCTTTGCAGGCAGACCTGCAAAGCGAAGACGGCGTCAACCAACTGGCGCAAGATATGGCAGCGCAATGTGACGCGCTGGATATCCTGGTCAACAATGCCGGCCGTAGCTGGGGTGAACCCCTGAACAGTTACCCGTGGCAAGCCTGGGACAGCGTGATGACCCTGAATGTCACCGCGCCGTTCACACTGACCCGTGAATTGTTGCCGCTGCTCAAGCGTGCCGGCACCGCAGGCAACCCGGCACGCATCATCAACCTGGGCTCGGTGATGGGCACCATGCCGCACGGTTTTCCCGCCTATGCCTATTCCGCCAGCAAGGCGGCAGTCCATCACGTGACCCGTTTCCTGTCGAACGAACTGGCCGGAATGAACATCACGGTAAACGCCATCGCGCCGGGTCCGTTCCCCAGCAAGATGACGGCGTTTTTCGCTGACAAGGAAAGCGCAGCGGAATCGGTCAAACACGGTATTCCACTGGGACGCTTTGGCGATCAGACCGATATGGCCGGGCTGGTGTTATGCCTGTGTGCGGCCGGCGGCGCGTACATCAGCGGGGCCATCATCCCGCTGGACGGCGGCATGACCGCGTTTCGTACCCCCGGTATCGAGCAAGGCATCGAATAGCATACCGGCCGCGGCCGCGCCACGCGGCGGCGACTGCTGCTTCCGGCCGGGGTCAGCGGCCGGCGCTGTCTTCGTTTGATCCGGCTGGTGGTTTTTCCACCCGGA
>JBFIHZ010000121.1:0-10387 GCA_041601535.1 Lysobacterales bacterium
CCAAGAATATTGCCTTGGGTGTCCAGCAGATACACTTCCACCGTCGGGTTGATGATCATGGCCTGCTGGGCCAGCAGTGCCAGCGCCTGGTCGTCGACCACACCCTGACGTATCAGCGTGCGCTCGCCGGTTACATACATCGCGATGGAGCCGTTCAGCCGTTGTGTCAGCTCTTCGTAATACATCCGCGTGCTGAACTGGTCCACCAGGTAAAAGCCGCCACCACTGAGTAGAATGATCGCCAGAAAGGCCACTGACAGCCGCGCGAACAGGGTTTTCATAGCGCTAGGAAGTCAGGCGGCATGAGTGGCGTCAGCGCGGGCTTCAAGCTTGTACCCCACGCCCCACACAGTAACGATGTGATGGGGTGATGACGGGTCCTGTTCGATCTTGGCTCGCAAGCGGTTGATGTGGGAGTTCACCGTGTGTTCATAGCCTTCGTGCCCATAACCCCAGACGTTGTCCAGTAACTGGGACCGGCTGAACACGCGGCCCGGGTGGCGGGCGAAGTACAGCAGTAACTGGAACTCACGCGCGGTCAGGTTCACTTGTTCGCCATTGACGCTGACTTCGTGCCGGGCCGGGTCAATGCGCAACTCTCCCAGTGTAAGCATCTGTGAGGCGGCGCCGGGCTCCCGGCCCAGTGAATCCACCCGGCGGAAAATAGCCTTCACCCGTGCCAGCAGTTCGCACACGCTGAAGGGTTTGGTGACGTAATCATCAGCACCCAGCTCCAGGCCCAGCACGCGGTCCAGCTCGGATGACTTTGATGTGAGCATCAGTACCGGCACGTAGACCTGGTCGCGGCGCAAGGCCCGGCAAATGGCCAGGCCATCGGGTCCCGGCAAACGCAGATCGAGGATGATCAGGTCCCACTGCCGGGCAAAAGCCTGGCGCATTCCGGCATGGCCATCGCCCGCCAGGGTTACCTGGAAACCGCTGTCCTGCAGGTGCAGTTCCAGCAGGCGGGCGATATCAGACTCATCCTCAACCACCAGAATGCGCCGCGATTCGGATTCAGGGCGTGGCTGCACAAACGGCCTCCTCGGTCTGTTTGGAATAAACAATAGACCGGGGAGATCACAAAAGTATCACAGACCGCCAAACACCCAGTCTGTCGCGGACTATTCGGCCAGTGACAAACCGCTTGGCAGCTGGCCCGGCACATCACCCCGCATGTCCAGCACGGCAGGGTCAGTGAGAGCATGCATAAAGGCCACCAGTGCATCGATTTCCCGGGCTTTCAGCGGGTTAGGCTTTATTTCGCAGGCAGCGGCAATGGCCTCGACGCGGACCTCGTCATCCATTACCACAAAGTCCAGCGCGTTCAGGTCGGCACGGGACGGCAGCACGGCTTGCCTACGGTCATACTGATACAGCGAGTTAACCGCATCCAGATGATGCCGGATCACGCCTTCCAGGGTGTTGAATGCACCGCTGTGACCGTAGGGGGCGGTGAGTGCCACATTACGCAGGCTGGGAGTGCGGAAACGGAAGCGGTCGGTTGGTTCATTGCTGACACGTTCACGGCCAAAGTCTTCGTGGCCGCTGGTGAAGCTGTCCGCGCCGTCACCTTTGCCAGGGCCAATCTGCGGCATCGCAATGGCGTAAAACTGGTGGTCAGTCTGAAACGTGCCTGCATGGCACGCGCTGCAACCACCCTTGCCGTAAAACACGTTCATGCCCTGGCGGGCTTTGCTCCCCAGGGCCTGGTGATCACCGCGCAGGTAGGCATCGAACGGGCTATTGTCGAAACGCCAGGCCTGGGCTTCGAACGCCGCAATGGCATTGGCGGCGTGCACAAAAGTGATGTCACTGGCCTGGTTTATTTCGCCGGGAAAGGCTGCCATGAATAGCGTCACGTAACCGTCGAACAATTGCAGTTTCTGCGCAATAAAGTCCCACAGCTCCGGCAGTTGTTTGGCCGCAGCCAGGTTGGCCTGCTCATTTTCACCTGCCTGCCCGGCCATTTCGGCCGCCGAAGTGACCGGAAACATGGCCTGGGCTGCCAGCACGTTGTCCAGCCCGGCGGGTAATGCTTCGCCGGCCGGTGAAGCAAAGCCGGAAGGCTGGCCGGCATCCGCCTCGACCCGGCCGTCGTGAAACATGCGGGTAAACTCCCGTGCGCCCAGGTTGAACAGCGCTGGCGCATTGCGGGGAACCCGTTCGTGGATGGCATGGTGACCACTGCCCGTGTCGCGGGTCACCCCCAGTCCGATGCCACCTTCGCCCACCGGCAGCGACAGGCCATCACCGGTGGCGGTTAACGAGTGATGGCAGGAAGCACAGGAAATATTCAGATTGCCGCTGAGCAGTTTGTCGTAGAACAGCCTGCGCCCCAGTTCCACCCGGGCGGCTGGTGGACTACCGTTATCGTAAAAATCCTGGTCGCGTGCTGGCGCAGTTCCCGGAAACCCCGCAAAGGCCGCCGTGGCCAGCGACGCAACCAGCATCGTCAAAACGGCTGCTAAATTCAGGATTGGTCTGCTCATGGTAGCCCTCATTCTTTGATTGATGCGCCTGGCAAGCATCACATTGCGCTTTCGGCAGGGCCGTATCTATGGCAGTTTTACCTCGCATGATGTAAGCAAAATGCCCGTGGGCACTTATTGGGCAGTACACCTGTCTATAATCTCTACACACATGGCCTGATGAGAGTGGGAATATGAACAAGCTGATCGTGTTGGTGATCGTGGTGTTGCTGGGCGCAGGCACGTACTACTTCTATATGCAGCAACAGCCCGAGCCGGTCGAGCCGGAAGCGCCGCTGTTGCCGACACAGGCACCCGCGCGGCAACCGGCCGCTGACAGCAGCCCGCCTGCTGATGTTGCGGCGCCAGCTGAGACCACTCAAGTCGAGGAGTCGGCGGAAGCCGTCGAAGAACAAAGCCTGCCGCCGTTGCAGGACAGCGATCCGGTGGTACGCGAATCACTGGCCGCCTCGCTTGGTGATGCCGCGGTGATGCAATACCTCGTTAACGATGATGTCGTGTCGCGCGCGGTGGCGGTTATCGACAGCCTGATGGCCCGCCAGGTGCCGGCCAAGCTGATGCCGGTGCAGGCTCCCGGTGGCGAGCTGATCGTTACCGAGCACAACAATTCGCAGCAGATCATGCGCACGCCTGAAGGGGATGTGATTCAGCAGTATCGGGTGGACAGCGCCAACTACCAGCGCTACACGCCCTACGTGGAACTGCTGGAATCGATCGATGCCGCCGATATGGCGGCCCGTTATGCCGAATTTGAACCCTTGTTTGATCAGGCCTATACCGAGCTGGGATATCCGGACGGAGGCTTTACCCGGCGCATGGTGGAAGTGATAGATCATCTGCTGGCCGCCCCGCTGCCGGCGGAGCCGCCCGTGCTGATCAAGCCGGAAGCCTATTACCTGTTTGCCGATGCGGAGTATGAAAACCTTACCGCCGGGCAAAAGCTGATGATACGCATGGGTCCGGATAATGAGCGGCGGGTCAAGGTCAAGCTGCGGCAGTTACGCGATACCTTGTCATTGGAGCCGTACTGACCGGCACCATCGGTCCCGTGGTGTGGCCGCCCGGGCCAGCACGATCAGTCAGCCGGCTGGCGGCGCAACCTGGCCAGCAATGAGACCGCCAGCAGTACCAGCAGCAGCAAGCCCGCAATCCAAACCCAGGGCTGCTCCAGCCAGCCTGCCTCTGCATCGGCGGGGCTGTCTGCCTGCGGCCCGGCCGTTGCCATTCCGGCGGTGCGCATAAGCTGCGTGTCCAGCCCGACCAGCAGCGGATCATGGTCGGATGAGCGGAACGGATCAGCAGCAAAATACCCGTCCGGTTTGCCGTCGTTCAGACGGTAGTCCAGTGCCGCGGCTTCATCCGCATTGATATGCCATACCGCAGCGCCGGTCACCGCGGGCACCAGTTGCGGGCTGCTGAACACGTAATCCAGCGTGCCGGTATGGCCGGCATACACGTAGCTGTAGGCTGCCTGGCCGGCAAAGCGGGGCAGCAGGTTGACCAGCCCTTGCTGCTGCAAGCGCCGGATCGGATCCTCCTGCAAATAGCTGTTGAAATCGCCCAGCAGCAGCACCGGTGGCCGCCGGTCATCGGGCTCATTGGCAGCTACCGCCACCGGGCCGGACAAGGCCCAGTCGGCCAGTGCCTCAGCGGCCGCACGGCGTACCGGGTTATAACAGCCCTGGCCATCGCCGGCATCGGCATTGGCGCCCACGGCATCGCTGCAGCCTTTCGACTTCAGATGAGTGACGATAACGGTGATCAGTGCATCATCGGCCAGCACACGGAAGGTCTGCGCCAGCGCCGGCCGGTTGAGGCTGTCATCGAAACGCGGGTCGATGCGGCTGTCCAGCACCGCGAAAGGCCCGTGCGGGACAACGGTGTTGGCATTGAACAGCAGGCCTACCTTGATCACATCCCGGCCCAGCGTACCGGTCTCCACCCAGCGATAGACCGCTTGCCGGTCAGCCGGACTGGACTGGTTCAGGGCCCCTGCGATGTCCTGCAGTGACTGGCTGGCATTGTTTTCCAGCTCCATCAAACCAAACACGTCGGCCGGAATGGCTACAAGCGCCGCAGAAATTTTCTGCAGCTGGCGCTGTTGCTCGATGCGGTTGGCCGCGCCGCGGCAGGATTCATCGCGCCGTGGCCCGCAACGCGGGCCGGCATCCGCCAGCGTGGAGAAATAATTCAGCACGTTGAACGTCGCGATGGTCAGTTTGCCACCGGTTGATGGCGGGGTGGCCACCCGCGGATTGGGGCCTGGGTCGATGCGCGGCGGCTGCAATGGCTGTAAGCGCCACGCATCGTAGGCGTAGTGCAGCACACCGGCCAGGTTTTCAATATGCTGACCGGAACGCAGGCCGGAAGCTGCGCCAAATGGCGTCTGTTCGCCTGACAGCTGCAGCCGCACTGGCAGGTAGCGTCCGGCCATGCCGTCATCTATCAGCAGTGAGTCCAGCGGCTGGGACGTGCTGCTGCCGCTTGCAGGTGGTGTCAGTTGGGTGAGCGCGGCAGGCCGACTGCTGGCAACGGCAAAACTGCCAAAGCGCCACAGGTCATACAGGTCGGTGATGACCAGCGCCTGCGGCAAAACCACCCGCATGCTTTCCAGTCGTTCAAACTCATCCGGGCCGGCAACGGGAAGCCGCAATTCAGTGGCGGCTGGTAATGGGGCTTCGCGGGCGCACACGGTGATGTCAGCGGTGGCCAGCAATTCGGTCAGGCCGTGGTTTTCGCGCACCACGCCGCGTACGCGCAGGCGGTCGCCCAGGCTGATCTGCGGTTGCCGGGCGAGCTGGCTGGTGTTTACAAACAGCGCCTCAGAGGTCCGCGGATCAGCGTCCTGCTGGGCGTCCTCTTCCTGCACAAACACACCGCCCCACGACTGCTCGGCCTGGAATACACCGACGGCCACGGCGTCAATGACCACCGTTTCACCAGCCCGTGGGCTGGTGGCCTGCGCACCCTGAAGGGTGTGAATAAGCTCAGCACCCCCGGCACACTCCCGGCTGACCTGAGCTTGCGCCTGATCGGGGTCGGCTGGCTGGGCCTGAGCCGGGAGCCAGGCCATAGATAAAATACAAGCAAGGGCTGCGGCCATCGTCGTAGCCCGCCGGGGTTGCCCGACCCGGCTGTGAGACCCGGCCAGCGGCTGTGCCGGCATGCCGGCGGGCGGCCTGGCCTGGGCGAAAGCACTCATCATGTTCCAGATTCCGCGGATAAGGATAGGGCTTAGTTTGCCTGATTCTAATGACGACGGCTGTGGCAAGGCATATTTGCGCCCCATGGACATAGCGTGCGCAGCCGGCAGCGGTGGTGCCATCACGCCGCGTGACATTGCCCGCCGGCCCTTTAATCAGGGCTTTCTGCCCACATTTCATACCCTGACGGCAGTCGGAACAGGCCGCGCTGCTGATCTGCATCAGCGCCGGCTGCGTGATCTAGTCGAGCTTTCTATGGAACACCAAAAATGAGCCAAAGCATCAAAATTGTTTGTCCCCATTGCGCCACCACCAATGCCGTTCCGCACAGCCGGCTGGCTGACGGCCCGAAATGCGGCCAGTGCAAGCAAGCCTTGTTCACGGCGGCGCCAGTGGAGCTGGACCAGCAAAGCTTTCAGCGCCAGATCGGCAACAGCGGTATTCCGGTACTGGTGGATTTCTGGGCTCCGTGGTGCGGACCCTGCCGGACCATGGCACCGGCATTCGCCGAAGCGGCCGGCCAGCTTGAGCCCGGTGTGCGGCTGGCCAAGCTGAACACCGAGAACGAGCAGAACCTGGGCGCGCAGCACGGCATTCGCAGCATTCCCACCATGGTGCTGTTCCGGGATGGCCGCGAACTGTCCCGTGTTTCCGGTGCCATGATGGCCGGCGATATCGTGCGTTGGGTGCGGTCCCAGCTGAGCTGAGCTGAGCAGGGCCAGGGTGGCGCGGGCGCTCACCCGCACCTCCGGTCAGGGCGGGTTGCCACCCGCCAGCGGCCGCAATTGCAACGCGGCGTGGATGGCCGCGCCCTTGATGCCGGCTGCCGGGTCGGCATTCAGCATGATGGGAATGGCGGCCAGCAACTCGCGGTAGTGCGGTGCGTCGTTGAACGACTGGATAAAGTCCTCGCTGGCAATCAGGTCGGGATTGTGACCGGCGACGCCGCCACTGATCACCAGGCCGCTGACCGGGAAGACATTCAAGCAATAATTGCGGCACGCCCGGGCATAAAACCGGCTGAACCAGGCGCGGGTTTGGGCATGCTGCGGCGCCAGTGCTTCACCGGGTGTTGCGCTATCCCCGGTCAGGCAGGCATGCAGCATCACGATGCCTGCGCCGCTGACCACATCGTCATTGCTCAGCCAGGCCTTGTTGCTGCGCTTCAGCCAGGCCTGCTCCAGGGCTTTTTCATCTTGGCCACAGAAGCTGAACGTGGCATGTCCGGCTTCCGAACCGCACACCTGGTATCCGGCGCCAGGGCCCGGACGGCGCAAAACACAATGCCCCAGGCCGGTGCCTGCACCGACCACCGCCACCGCGGCGTCATCCACCGCCGTGCCCGCCCGCACGGTGTGCAGTCGCTCACGCATCGGCTGTGACAGCAGGGCGCAGCCCTGGGCGATGAAGTCATTCAGCAAAAACAGCCGTCCGTCCGTTAACAGGCGCAGCAGGCCAGTGTCGTCGCTGGCATCCAGTGTGCCGAGGTCGAGGTCCCAGTCGATGTTGGGCAGCACGGCGCGATGTCCCTGCACCGAGCCCGCCAGCGCCAGGCTTACCGCATCAAACCTGCCCAGCTCGGTAAACTCCGCTGGCGCCGTGTCCATCAGCCGCCGCCAGTACGAGCTGAAATCACGGACATTTTCCTGCCGGGTAGGAAGGCTGTGTGCGGCCTCGGTGACCACGTTCAGTTCATCATCCACTGTCAGGATGCGGTAACGCGAATGGGTGCCGCCGATATCCGCGGCGAGAATGCGTAAAGGGGTTTTTGTCATCTTCGTTTTGGTGACAACTGACCTGGGTCAACCGGTTTCGGACCCGCTACAGTAACATGGTATATCTTCTTGCATGTAGAGCGGGGTACCCGATGGCTGACCTGGAAGACCTGACTGTCGAGCTGAAAAAGCTGCGTGATGAACTGGAACTGAAAATGCATTTGGCCTCTCTGGACGCCAAACAGGAGTGGAATGAACTGGAAGGCAAGTGGGAAAAGTTTTCCAGCCGTGCCGGTTTGGAAAAAAGCGCCGATTCGATGAACTCCGCGCTTGAGCTTCTGGGGCAGGAAATCAAGCAAAGTTACCAGCGCCTCAAGTTCGCCCTGAAAAACTGACTCGCGTCCCATTCACGCACAGCGGCGGTGCCGTCCCGGGCTTACTCCGCCAACTAATGCCGCGATGAACAGTATTTTGTGCAGGGGAGGACGTGCGTGGGATGGAAATGATGAAGACCTGGGACCTAACCGGAAAGTACCTGATCAGCCTGGTCTGGCTGAGTCTGGTCAAGGCGTTTCGGGTAGTTATTGGTTAGGCCCGGTCTGCATCACCCGTTGATCACGGCAGGATTGCCCCCATGAAGTAGTTTCATGAGGAGTCAATCCAGTGGCTGAACCGTCCAGTAGCGAGCGCGCCGGCAGCGAGCGCCCCAAAGCGAAATCGCTGAAACCTTTGCGCGCCCTGGTGCCGTTTATCCGGCCTTACCGCACAACCGTGGTGGCCGCTGTGGCGGCCCTGCTGATTGCTTCAGCTGCCATGCTGGTTCTGCCAGTGGCCTTGCGCTTCCTGATTGATAACGGTTTCGTGGCCCAGGACATCACTACGGTCAACCGTTATTTCGGCTGGTTTCTGCTGGCGGCGCTGGTGCTCAGCGTGTTCGCGGCGCTGCGTTTTTACCTGGTCAGCTGGTTGGGTGAGCGGGTGGTGGCGGATATCCGCAACGAGGTGTACCGGCGGGTGATTTCCATGGACCCGGCTTTTTTCGAGATCACCCGTACCGGCGAGGTATTGTCCCGGCTGACCACCGACACCACCCTGGTGCAGAGCATTTCAGGCGTGGGCCTGTCCATTGCGTTGCGCTCCAGCCTCAACCTGGTGGGCGGTCTGATATTGCTGGTACTGACCAGCCCGCAACTGGCTGCCTACACCCTGGTGGGTATTCCGCTGGTTATCCTGCCGGTGGTGGTCATCGGCCGCCGTATCCGCAAGCTGTCCCGCGAATCGCAGGACCGGGTAGCCGATACCAGTGCCCTGGCCGATGAAACCCTCAATGCCATGCAAACCGTGCAGGCGTTCACACTGGAACAGCTGCAGGTGGGACGCTACCGAAACGCGGTGACCAGCAGCTTCAACACCGCGGTGCGCCGCTTGCGCATGAATGCCTGGCTGATTGCGGGCATATTCGCGTTGGTGTTCTGCGTCATGACGCTTATTTTGTGGCGGGGCTCACGCGCGGTGATCGCGCAGGAAATGAGCGGCGGTGAGCTGGGCCAGTTCCTGATGTATGCGCTGGTGGTGGGGGCCTCAGCCACCGCACTGAGCAGTCTGTGGAGTGAAGTTCAGCGTGCCGCTGGCGCCATGGAGCGATTGGTTGAGTTGCTGCACGCGCGGCCAGACATCAAGGTGCCCGATCCGGCCGTGCCCTTGCCCGGAAGGGTCGCAGGTGCGATTCATTTTCAGGCGGTTTGTTTCAGCTATCCTTCGCGGCCGGAAACCCTTGCCCTGGATCACTTCAACCTGGATGTCGAGGCCGGTGAAACCGTGGCCATTGTCGGCCCCTCCGGTGCTGGCAAGAGCACTGCATTCCAGTTGTTGCTGCGGTTTTACAACAGCACTTCCGGCGTGATCCGGGTGGATGACCTCGATATCGCCAGCCTGGACCCGCGCGCCTTGCGCCGGCAGATTGGGCTGGTCCCCCAGGACACCGTGCTGTTTGGCGACAGCGCCATGGAAAACATCCGCTACGGCCGCCCGGATGCAAGCGATGATGAAGTACGCGCCGCCGCGCGGCTGGCGGCCGCCGATGAGTTTATCGTTACCCTGCCACAGGGCTATGACACATTCCTGGGTGAGCGCGGAACCCGCCTGTCGGGTGGCCAGCGTCAGCGCATCGCCATTGCCCGCGCCATTCTCAAGGATCCGCCCATCCTGTTGCTGGACGAAGCCACCAGCTCACTGGACGCTGAAAGTGAGCAGAAAGTGCAACAGGCACTGGACAGCCTGATGCATCACCGCACCACGCTGGTGATTGCCCATCGCCTGGCAACGGTGAAAAAAGTTGACCGCATCGTGGTGATGCAGCACGGCCGTGTGCAGGCGATTGGCCGCCACGACGAGTTGATCCAGACCAGCGAGTTATATGCCCGGCTGGCGGCATTGCAGTTCGGCCTGGAATAGGCACGCAGACCATTGCCAGACAGCTCCGCCAGACAGCCCCACCAAACAGGGGAATTGGATATTTGCCGCACGGTCCTTTACATTCGTGTCCTTTCCGGTGATCCACCGGTCAGCGCAACACACAACCGCCGCATCGGCGCGGTGGCTGTTGACCTGGCCGGATCGAAGCCGGCTTTTCCCGGCCAAACGGCCTGACAGAGCGAAGGTGAATTGACTGATGGCAGCTCCGCTAAAAATGTGCCGCATGCCTCTGGATGGCAGGTAATCGCCTATGGACCGGACCGGGCTTGTTATTACCGCCGGAGAACCCCAATTGAGCGAAGGGCTGGTTACGGAAGCGCATCCGGCACCGCTCTGCGCTGAATCTGTGGAAGGGGCGGCAACGCAAATGAAGCTCAAACTGTTGATCATGCTGACCATGGCCGGTGCGCTGGCCCAGGCCAGTGCGTTGACGTCGCCGGCGGACCAGGACGCTATCCCGGCAGCCACCCCGCCCGAAGCCGGTGTGCTGACGGAACCATCA
>JBFIHZ010000122.1:0-10373 GCA_041601535.1 Lysobacterales bacterium
CATTCCGCCTGGCCAAATCCTTGGCCACCCCAAAGCCCTCTGGCAACTGTCAAACATCGAAATGTGGGAACGCTTTGCCTACTACGGCATGCGCGCCCTGTTGGCAGTCTATGTAGCGACCACGTTCTTTGGTCACCTCGGTGACCAGGCCAATGCCGAGGCCAGCCTGGTGTACGGCGGCTATACCGCGCTGGTTTACGCCACCGGCATTATCGGCGGTTATGTAGCCGACCGGGTGCTGGGTTACCAGCGGTCCATTCTGCTCGGTGCACTGGTCATGGCGGCCGGTCTGTGTGTGCTGCTGATTGAGGACCTGACCTGGTTCCTGATTGGCCTGGCGCTGATCGTGGCGGGTAACGGGCTGTTCAAACCGAATATCTCTACCATGATCGGCAAGCTGTACGCCCAGGGCGACGTGCGGCGGGATTCCGGTTTCACCATCTTCTACATGGGCATCAACCTTGGTGCCTTTATCGCTCCGTTTATAACTGCGGCGTGGATCGGTGCGGTGTTTGGCATGAAATGGGGCTTTTTTGCAGCCGCCATGGGCATGATTCTCAGCACTGTGTTCCTGGAAATCGCCAAAAAGGCGTTGGGCAAGGTTGGCAGGCCCGATCCGGACAAGGAAGGCTGGGGGCGGTTCTTTATCGTTCTGGCGGGTACGCTGGCGCTGGTTCCTGTTATCTATTTCCTGCTCAGTGAGAGCGAGATCCTTGGCGTCCTGCTGGTCGTCATCATGCTGGGACTGGTAATTTACTTCGTCTCCGCCGGCATCCGTTCCGGTGACAAGGTGCAGTTACACCGTTATATCGCCATGCTGATCCTGTTCGTGGCCAATTCCTGTTTCTGGGCACTGTTCGAGCAGGCTGGCAGCTCCATGAATTTCTTCGCCCGGGAACACGTTACGCCGATGTATGGCGGCATGGACACCTGGCAAGCCGGTGGTTTCGGCATTTTCCAGTCGTTGAACCCCTTGTACATTTTGCTGTTCGCCCCGCTGTTTGCGGCCATCTGGCCGTGGCTGGAAAAGCGCAATGTAAACCCCTCCATTCCGCGTAAATTTTCATTGGGCCTGATCCAGGTCGCGCTCGGCTTCCTGTTGCTGGTGTTCGCCATCAACAACTTCCAGAACGCCGCCGGCCTGGTGCCGTGGATATTCCTGGCGCTGTGTTATTTGCTGCACACCACCGGTGAGTTGTGTCTTTCCCCGATTGGCCTGTCGATGGTGACCAAACTGGCCGCCGAGAAAGAAACCGGCCTGGCGATGGGTGGCTGGTTCCTGTCCATTGCCATGGCCCAGTACGTGGCCGGTATCATCGCCGCGGTGGCCTCAGGCGGCGGTGGAGGGCACGGTGCCGACGCGGCGGCGCTCGGTATCGCGCAATATGCTGACACCTACATGATGTTGTGGTGGCTGGGTCTTGGTTTCGGTCTGGCCTATCTGTTGGCTGCGCCGCTGATCAACAAGCTGATGCATGGTGTGAAGTAATCCCGGTGGGCCAAGCCCGCCAGTCAGTCGAAAAAACCCCGGCCTGTCCGGGGTTTTTTTTGCGCGGAAGCGCTGCTGCGAGTCGTCAATGGTGACCGGCGGGCCCGGTCGCCGCTCACCGGCGTTCTGTCCCATGTCACATTGCGCCCCCAGGGGGCGCTGCTACAATGTCAGATCGTTTCAGCCGGAGTGACTTAATGCCCCTTTCCAAGCCATCCCGCCACGCACCGTGGCTGACGTTCCTTTTGGTCCTGATCATTGCTTTGCTGGGGGTTGCCTGTCAGCCAGCGGACGAGTCCGCAAGTGCGCCGGTAACGACGGACGCATCAGCTGCGCAGCCGTTAACCGGAGATGGCCTGCCCTCACCGGAATGGGTCGGCTTCGTTGACCGTTATATCGAAGACTACCTGACGGCGCATCCTCATTTTGCCGTGGTGGCCGGACGGCATGAGTTTGACGGACAACTGCCCGATTGGAGCGCGGCCGGTATCCAGCGGGAGATTGACCGGCTGCACGCGCTGCGCGATGAGGCGGTGCAGTTTGGCGCGGACGAACTGGGCGAAAACGGGCAGTATCAACGCGATTATTTGCTGGCGGTAACGGATCGGGCATTGTTCTGGCTGGAAAAAGCCGAATGGCCGTTCGTCAACCCCGCTTTCTATTTTGACTGGATGGCGGATTCACTCGACCCCAGCCCCTATGTCAGCCTGAATTATGCCCCCCTGGCTGAGCGCATGCAGTCGTATACGCGTTATGCCCGGAATCTGCCGCTGGCCCTGCAGCAAATCCGGGAAAACCTGCGCATGCCCATGGCGCGCACCCGGCTGGAGTATGGCATTGCTTCATTTGGAGGCCTGGCAAAGTACTTTGCCAACGATGTGCCGGGTGTATTTGCCGCGGTGGAAGACCAAGCGCTGCAGACGGAGTTCGCCGAGGCCAATGCCGCAGCCATCGCGGCCATGACTGAACTCACCGATTGGCTCAAATCCAACCGTTCTTCCGCCACCGAGGATTACGCACTGGGCCCGGAACTGTTCCAGCAAATGATTTTTGACACCGAGCGGGTGGATGTATCGCTGCAGGAACTGGAAGCCATGGGTCGCGAGGACATGCGCCGCAACCAGGTAGCCCTGGGTGAGGCCTGCGCCGAATTCGCGCCGGGTGAAACCATTCGCGCCTGCTTCTCCCGCATGGCCAGCCGCAAGCCGCCCGGTGGCGCGGTTGAAACAGCGCGCCTGCAACTGGAAGAGACCAAGACGTTTCTGATCGAACAGGATCTGGTCAGCATTCCGGGCGATGAAGAGGCGCTGGTGGCAGAATCGCCGCCTTATGCGCGTTCCAACTCGGCTTACATCAACATTCCTGGTCCGTACGAAAAAAACCAGCCTTCGGTTTACTACATTTCGCCACCGGACCCATCGTGGAGCGAAGAGGTTCAGCAAGCCTATATTCCGGGTGAATCAGACTTGCTGTTTACCTCGGTGCATGAGGTCTGGCCTGGGCATTTCCTCAACTTCGTGCACGCCAACCGGGCCGAATGGCAGTTTGGCCGCGTGTTCGTGACCTATGCGTTTGGTGAAGGCTGGGCGCACTACACCGAGGAGATGATGCTGGACGCCGGCTTGCGCGGCGCCTCGCCGGAAACTCGTATCGGCCAGTTGTCCAATGCCTTGTTGCGTAATGCGCGCTTCCTGTCCGCCATCGGTCTGCACACCCAGGGCATGAGCGTGGCTGAATCGGAGAAACTGTTTATTGATGAGGCCTACCAGGATGAGGGCACCGCCCGCCAGCAAGCCGCGCGCGGCACCTATGATCCGGCCTATCTCAATTACACGCTGGGCAAGCTGATGATTCGCCAGCTACGCGATGACTGGACCCGAACCCGCGGAGGCCGTGATGCCTGGCGCGAGTTTCACGATACCTTCCTGTCGTTTGGCGGGCCTCCGATTCCGTTGGTGCGTGCCCAGATGATGAGCACCAATGGACATTGAATTTTATGGCGCCGCGGGTGAGGTCACCGGTTCGTGCCACATCCTGCGCATTGGCGGCAGCACCGTGCTGCTGGATTGCGGACTGATCCAGGGCAGCCGCAAGGACGAAGAGCGCAATGCTGATCCATTTCCGTTTGATGCCGCCAGCATCGATGCGGTGGTGTTGAGCCATGCGCATCTTGACCATTGCGGCCGCCTGCCTTTGCTGGTCAAGCGTGGCTACAAGGGCCCGGTGTTCGCCCAGGAAGCCAGCTGTGAGCTGGTGGCCATTCTGCTGGCGGATGCAGCCCATCTGGCGGAACGTGACGCCGAATACAACAGCCGTAAAACCGGCAAGCAGATCAAGCCGCTGTTCACCGTTGCCGATGGCGAGGCGGTGGTGCGGCAGTTGCGTGGTGTGCGCTACCGCGAGTTATTCGATGTGGTTCCCGGCGTTAAAGTAAAGTTTCACGATGCCGGCCACATCCTGGGTTCCTGCACGGTGGAGCTGGATCTGCAAGAGAACGGGGTTCATCGCACCGTGGTGTTTTCCGGCGACCTCGGCCAGTACGACACGCCCATCCTGCGTGATCCCGAATGCATCACCCGGGCCGATGCGGTGCTGATGGAATCCACCTACGGCGACCGGCGGCATCGTGACCGGGAGCAAACCGAGCAGGAAATCGGCGAAATCATCTCTGCCGCCCGGGCAGAAAAGGGCAATATCCTGATCCCGGCGTTTGCCATTGGCCGCAGCCAGGAAGTGCTGTACATGCTGGGCAAGCATTATGATGAATGGGGTCTGGACCGTTTCCAGGTGTTCCTCGACAGCCCGATGGCCATCGAAGCCTCCCACGTGTACTGGCATTATCCCCATCTGTACGACGAGGAGGCCACCCGCTTGCGTAAGGAAAACGGCGGTATGCCGTTGTTGCCCAACCTCAAGCTGTCGCGTGATACCGAAGACTCCATGGCCATCAACCGCATCCGCTCTGGCGCGATAGTCATTGCCGGCAGCGGCATGTGTAACGGCGGGCGTATTGTTCACCACCTCAAACATGGACTGCCCCATCAGCAGAATCACGTGATTATCGTGGGCTACCAGGCTCACGGTTCCATGGGGCGCAAGCTGGTGGATGGCGCGGGGTCCGTGCGGATTCACAAAAAGGATGTGGCAGTGCGGGCCAAAATACATACCGTCGGCGGCCTGTCAGCGCATGGTGACCAGGACGATATGGCGCGTTGGTACGAGTGCATGGAAAACCGCCCGCCGGTGTACCTGGTGCATGGCGAACGCGATGCGCAGCATGCATTCAGCAGTTACCTGGCCGAACGTAATGGCGCGCAGGTCACCGTTCCGGACCGGGGGCAACGGCTGGATGTGGCCGGGTTGCCGGGCTGAGGGAGGTCAGCGGGGCTTACAGCTGACGCGTCATAAACCGGTTGCAGGCTGAATGTCCGGTCTGGCCCATGGCGGATTTTCGCACCTCGAAGCCGTGCTTTTCGTATAACCTTCGGGCGTGGCTCATGCTGTCCAGAGTCTCCAGGTACATTAGCGTAAACCCTGCCTGCCGCGCGTCTTCAAGGATCAGTTGCAATAGCCGCGTACCCATGCCGGTACCGCGCAAATCCGGCAAAAAGTACATTTTGCGCAGTTCGCACACGCTCTCATCGGCCCCGGCCAGTGGTGCAAAACCACCGCAGCCCAGGATCGCGCCGGATTTCTCGATAACGTAGAACGCGGAGCGTGGCCCTGCATAGCTTTCAAACATCGCATCGACTTCGGCATCTTCAATGGAAAAGCCACAGCCTACCGCTCCGTACTCGGTCATGACCTCGCGAATGATGCGTGCCACCGCCGGGTTGTCCCGCTGGCGCATGGGCCGCAGCCGGTAGTCTGACGCCAGCCGCGCATAGCGCAGCGCCTTGGCGTAACGTTGCAGGCCGGCTACCACCTGTTGGCGGTCGGCCGGGGTAATAAAGTCCAGCGCTTTATCGACCTGCCTGCTGGCGTGACGATGAATTTTTTGCACGCCGCGCCGGCCCTCGGCTGACAGCGACAACAAGCGCCGCCGTTTGTCGCTGGCGTCCGCGGTACTGAGCAGCAGCCCGCGCTTTTTCAGCGTATCCACCAGCCGGCTCATGGTGGATTTATCCAGAATCAGCCGCTCCCCCAGTTCCGAGGCGGTCGCCTGGCCCAGCGCCGCCAGTTCCATCAACAGATGGCACTCGGAAAAGGTGAATCCTTCGATGCACAGATGCCCGTTCAGCAGGTGTAACTCCCGCACCATTTGCCGCGAGGCAGAGCGAATGGTATCGACTTCCGGTTTCATGGTTGAAATTCTGCACCAATTGGTTGATAAAAACAACTAGTTTTAAAAGATAGGTAATTGACGTGTTGGTGTAATCGGGGAGGTGCCTGGGGGCGGGTTGCTCATCGCTGACCATTAAGCCAGCCGCCGAGTGGTGTACGCGGCCTGGGGTCAAATGGGCAGGACGCCCATTTGAGGCCGCCCAGGGCGGGACGCCCTGTGAGGCCGACCCCAAAGGCCGGGGGTGCCGCGAGGGCAGCCTCGCGTCAGCGAGGCCGGCGTGGGAGGGAGGCGATGAGCAACCCGCCCCCGAGCACGGCGCTAAAGTCGGGTTTTAAATGAGCGTTCTGATGGGCCAAAGACGGCGCTTGAAGCGGTTGCTTAGGGGGGGGCTCAATCCGGCGGGTCAGCTATGCCGCTGCTGCAAGGTTGCCACCACTTGTGCGAAAGGCAGCTTGCGGGCGCGCAGCATGACCAGCAGGTGGTAGAGCAGGTCGGCGGATTCGTTTAATACTTCCTCATCATCGCCACCGACCCCGGCCAACGCGGTTTCAACGCCCTCTTCGCCGACTTTTTGCGCGATGCGGCGGATGCCTTCTTCCAGCAACTGGGTGGTGTAGCTGCCTTCGGGGCGCTCGCGGTCGCGTTGTTCCAGCAGGCTTTCCAGTTCGGCCAGGAAGGCCAGGCCGGGGGCCGTGGCGCTATCGTTGTCGTAGCAGCTGTCGGTATTGCGGTGACAGGTGGGGCCGTCGGGCCAGGCCAGCACCAGCAGGCTGTCGTTATCGCAGTCGGCGTGAATGCTTTCAAGTTTCAGCGTGTTGCCGGAGGTCTCGCCCTTGGTCCACAGTTGTTGCCGCGAACGGCTCCAGAAGGTCACGTTGCCGCTGGCCAGGGTGTGTTCCAGTGCTTCACGGCTCATAAAGGCCTGCATCAACACGCGGCCGTCAAAGGCATGCTGCACAATGGCGGGTAACAAATCGCCGGCTTTTTCCCAGGCCAGTTGGCCAGCCTGGCCGGATTCGGTAATCAGCATGGTCGTACCTCGATGCCGGCTTGCGCCAGGCGGAATTTGAGATCGGGAATGGCGATCTGGCCGCTGTGGAAAACGGTGGCGGCCAGCGCCGCATCGACGTCGGCGCGTTGAAACGCATCTACAAAATGGGCCACTTCACCGGCGCCGCCCGAGGCCACCAGCGGGATGGGCAGGATTTTACGTGCCTGTGCCAACTGCTTCAGGTCATAACCGGCACGGGTGCCATCGGCGGACATGCAGTTCAGCACCACCTCGCCGGCACCGCGGTCCACCACCTCGGCCAGCCAGTCCATGGTGTGTCGTCCGGGGGTGCGCATCGCATCCGGCGTACCAGTATGGGAGCGCACGCTGTAGCCCTGGTCGTCGGCGATGGAGTCGACACCTACCACCACGCACTGGCTGCCAAAAGCCTGTACCAGTTCATTGATCAGCTGAGGGCGTTCCAGTGCCGGGGTATTGATGGAGATTTTGTCCGCACCCTGGGTCAGCACCCGGCCGGCGTCGGCCACACTGCGAATGCCGCCGGCGACGCAAAACGGGATGTCGATGGTTTGCGAAACCTGCCGTACCCACTCGACGTCCACGCTGCGGCCCTCCGGGCTGGCGGTAATGTCGTAGAACACCAGTTCATCGGCGCCTTCGTCGCGGTAGCGGGCGGCCAGTTCGATGATGCCGCCCATGACCCGGTGATTGCGGAACTGCACACCCTTGACCACCTGGCCATCGCGCACGTCCAGGCAGGGGATCAGCCGGCGCGCTACGCCAGCATGCTGGCCGCGGTTGACGCCAGCCGTGATGCTGTCGCGCTCGCTCATGCGGCCGCCACCAGCCCTTCTGCCAGCGTGAAACTGCCTTCCAGCAAGGCTTTGCCGGTAATGGCGGAGGCCACACCGGTTTGCTTCAGTTCGCGCAAGTCTTTCAGCCCCGACACGCCGCCCGAAGCCTGGATGGCCAGGCCGGGGTAGCGCTGCACCAGGTCACGATAGAGTTGCAGGTTGGGGCCGTGCATCGCGCCATCGCGGGAGATATCGGTGCAAAGCAGGTGCTTCAGGCCGTGCGCGCACAGTTCATCCAGCAAATCCCACAGGCTGCGCTTGCTGCCTTCGGTCCAGCCGTGCGTGCGGGGGTAGGGCACGCCGTCCTCATCAAACGTGATGTCCAGCGCGCTGACCAGGTGGTCGCTGCCGAATTCATCCAGCCAGCGAATAAAGCGCTCGGTCTGGGTCACGCAAACGGTGCCAATAACCACCCGGTCAGCACCGTGTTCCAGCCGCAAGCGGATATCATCGCCGGCCCGCACGCCGCCGCCGGTCTGGGTGGACAACGGGGCGCTTTTCAGCAGGTTGAACAGGGCTTTGGTGTCGGCGCCTTTACCGTCGCGCGAGGCGGCCAGATCCACCACGTGCAGCCATTCGGCACCGGCGGCGGCATACTGCCCGGCCAGTTGGCTGGCGCCGGCATCGTAAAACGTGCAGTCGTTGAAATCACCATGCCGCAGCCGCACGACATCGCCGTGCAGCAGATCAATGGCTGGAATCAGTTGCATGGGTGTGTGCTCCTGCTCATATCAGAGGTTCAGAAAGCCCTGCAACAGCCTGGCACCGGCTGCGGCGGAACGTTCGGGATGGAATTGCGCGCCATAGAAATTATTCTGCTTTACCAGTGCGCTGAACGGCTGGCCATGCGTGCTGCTGGCCAGGGTCCAGTCTCCAATGGGCGCTGCAAACGAATGGACGAAATAGAACCACTGGCTGTCCAGTGGCGCAGCCAGCGGATCCTGCCGGCCGGCGGCTGTCACCGCCAGTTCGTTCCAGCCCATGTGCGGCACCCGTAATTTCGGGCCCGATTGTAATTGGTGCAGACGGGCCGGGATCACGCCCAGCATGTCGGCCTGATCTTCGGGTGACCATTCAAACAGCAATTGCATACCCAGGCAGATGCCCAGCACCGGCTGAGCCAGTTGGCGGATCAGCTCCACCAGTTGATGTTCGCGCAACATGTCCATCGCCCGGCCGGCTGAGCCCACGCCGGGCAGGATTACCCGGTCGGCCTTGCGGATGGCCGCCGCATCGGCGGTGAACACGGGTTCGGCGCCAAGCCGCCGCAGCGCATGCAGCACCGATGCAATATTGGCGCCACCGCTGTCCACCACCGCCAGGCTCATTACAGGCTGCCCTTGGTGCTGGGCATATCGAAACCCTGCCGGGCCAGCGCCGGGCGCAGGGCGCGGCCGCAGCCTTTGAACAGTGCTTCCACCATGTGGTGGGTGTTCTCACCGCTGACCTGCAAGTGCAGCGCGGCGCGCAGTGACTGGCTCAGTGAGGCAAAGAAATGCCGCACCATTTCGGTTGACAGGCCACCGACTTCGGAGCGTTGAAACTCGGCATCAAACACCAGTGCCGGGCGCCCGGACAAATCCACCGCCACCTGCGCCAGAGACTCATCCATGGGCAGGGTAAAGCCATAGCGGCCAATGCCGCGGCGCTCGCCCAGAGCCTGGTCGAGGGCCTCGCCCAGGGCCAGGGCGCAATCTTCCACGGTGTGGTGTTCGTCAATTTCCAGGTCGCCGGCGCAACTCAACTCCAGCCGGAAACCCCCATGGCTGGCCAGCTGGTCCAGCATGTGATCGAAAAAGCCGATGCCGGTGTTGCACTGGCTGCTGCCAGGTGCATCCAGGTCCACGAACACCCGGATATCGGTTTCATTGGTCTTGCGCTTCACCGTGGCCTGGCGCGGGCGGTTGAGCAGGCGGTGGGTGATGGTGGCCCAGCTGTCATGGCCTTCCGCCAGCCGTAATCCGCCGATCCCCATATTGTTGGCCAGTTGCAGATCGGTGTCGCGGTCGCCGATGACCCAGCTGTCCTGCAGGTCAAGCTGGCCGGACTTCAGGTAATCCAGCACCATGCCGATATTGGGTTTGCGGTTGGGTGAATTCTCGTGCTCGAAGTGCGGGTCGATGTGCACCGCGGCAAAACGGATGCCCTGTGAAGAAAACAGCTGCATCATTTTTTCCTGCACCTGCTCGTACTGTTCCAGCGGGTAGCTGTCGGTGCCGAGGCCGTCCTGGTTGCTGACGATCACCAGTTCATAGCCGGCCGACTGCAGTTCCAGCAGCGCCGGTATCACACCGGTCACCAGTTCCAGCTTCTGCAGGGAATCGATTTGCTGATCCTCGGGTTCGATGATCAGGGTGCCGTCGCGGTCGATAAACAGAATCCGCCGTTTGCGGGTGTTGCGGCTCATGCTGGGGTGGTCTCCACGGGTGTTTGCTGCCATTGGTCAAGGGCCTGTTGCAGCGCGGCGTGGTCCGCCTGGCTGCCTACGGAAATGCGGATGCACGATTGCAGCGCCGGGTCATTGCGGTAGCCGCGCAGAATCACGCCCCGGACAGCGCAGTGCGCCAGCAGGCCATCGGCATCGTCGACTTCGATCAGAACAAAATTTGCTTCTCCCGGCCAGCAGGTGCGGATAAACGGGCGGTTTTGCAGCAGGCCCAGCAACTGGCGCTTGTTATCGGCCAGTTGCTGCAACATTTCATGCTGCCGTTGCATCAGGTCGGGCTGCAACAC
>JBFIHZ010000123.1:0-10104 GCA_041601535.1 Lysobacterales bacterium
AGCAGGATATTTGTCGCGGTAGATACCATTTGCTTATGCAGCGCTTCCTCCGGATCGGTTTCAACTGCAGGCACAGCCGCATTGGACTCCGTATGCTGGCCGGCAGCCTCCCTCAGCAGCTTCTTCCAGCTGGCGGGCACCCAGTTCACGGGATTCAGATAGTGGAGAAAATCAAACAGACTTTTTTCGGGAGTCTGCAAAGCCGGGTTGAACTCAGGGTAATTCAGCAGGTTCAAGCGCTCGATAACTTTTGCCGCCAGGCCACGGGAACGTAACACCTCGATTTCACTGGCCACGTCGTCATACGAGTTACTGCGACTGAGGACAGCCTCGATATCCACCACCTGAGACTCAGGCAAACCGATAATCATGGTGGATGATGCGGAGTAGACGTTCCGGATTTCACTGACCTGGATATAGCCAATGACAAACACAAACAACGTTATGGCGATAATCAGCTTACGTCGGAACCACAGCAGTTGCAGATAATCCAGCAGCGGCAGAGGCTGGTGAGCCTCTTCCGCCATCTGGTGCGTATGCGTCGGCCGGGAGCCGGGCAGGTCAGACATCCTGATCACCCAGCCAGAATTCAATACCGAATAAATGCATCAGAACAAACGCTCTGCTACCCGGATAATGTCACCCGGCTGAACTTTTTCTTCAACACTTAATTTAATTTCCTTCTGTTGCGGATCATTGGCCCGAATCACCCAAACATACTCATCCTTGGCACGATAGGTAAAGCCGCCCGCGTTGGCAATCGCAGTAAGGTAGGTCATACCGGCAACGTACGGGAATGCGCCCCGGTTGGCTACTTCTCCCATCAGGTAGTAGGGCCGATAATTGCCTACCTGGATAAATATCCGTGGATTGACCAGGTAATCCGGTTTGAAGCGATTGACCAGCACCGTTTCCAGCTCGGTGGAGGTCAGCCCGGCCGCATCCACGGTGCCGATAAGAGGCATGGAAAACCGGCCATCCCCATCCAGCTGGAACTCTCCGGAGAGGTCAGGATGATTGAATACATTGATTTTGATCTTGTCGCCCGAATCCAGCCGGTAGGTTGAAGCCAGGTCAACCTGCCCGGGGCCAGCTGTCCGGGGGGGTTCACTTGTATCCTGCTGAGCAGACAGCAGCGTGCTGGCTGTCAGCAGACTTATCCACAACAGGAAAAGGATTGCCCTGCCGGCGATATTCCTCGCATGCAAGCCAACACGATGTTCAAGGTATGTGGGAAGTTTACTGTTCATTATGGAAACATGGTTTTCAATGACCGGGCCATGCGGATGATTTCATCAAAGCCTGTCCATGGAATTGGGACCATGTTGAAAGCATTCAGTTTCAATCCACTGCTTGATGGTATGGGTGTGTCAGGGCCGGTCTGTCCGGACCACCTTGACAGGAATGAAGGTCAGCAGCGTAATGAACCCGTGCGACGCTCAATACTCCAGGCCCAGCACCAGCCACACCCGGTTTACCTGGTAACCGTCTGCGGCAACATTGGTTTTGAGTTTTTCATGGCCGTAAGACGCATTCAGGTACATATGCCGGTTGATAAACCAGTTGGCGCCGAGACCGTAACGATAGACTTTATCATGGTCACGGGCACTGGCCGGGGCGCCTTCAAGAAGCTGATGGTCGCCGTCACGGTACGAGGCAAAGGCGTTGAGTTGCAAAAAGCGCAGCAATTCATGGTCAACCCGCACCGAGTAAATCCTTTGCAAAATGCCGGAACTGTAACGGTTGGTGGTTTCTTCAACACTGCTGGAAATATTGCCATACACCGACGTGAGATAAGTCGGCTTCCACTGCAGACTGGCACCGGCAGCCCAACCACTCAGGCCGGGCAACGCGGGATCATCGTAACTGCGGTCGTGGTAACTGCCGTACAGTTCCCCATTCAATTTGCCGGTAATGGCAAAATTCAGCCCGGCGCTGGCCGTGTACCCGTCACCGCTGCGGGCGAAACTGTTGCGGTCCAGGCGCCGGTCGAAATCCACGTCATAGTATGAGTAGGAAACATACAGTTGCTTGTCAGTCTGAAACTGGTATCCGGCTCGCGCCAGCCAGGTATTGCCGCTGCGATCGCGGTCGTCGTTGTCAATGACATCGCCGTCAAAGCCAATGGCGTTATCAAAATCCATGCTTTCGTAAGTGTACTTCAAGCCGAGTGATAACCGATTGAACGTATGGTCGTAACCCAGGCTGCCACCAGACAAACTGTAGCGGGTGGGCTCGAGCCCCTGTTCGGAAATGCGTGAATTAAGATCTTCGTGCAAATCCATGTAGTCCAGGGCATAGGTAAAATAGCTGCGGTTCTTGACGTCTATCTGGCCGTTTATACCGAAGAAATAGTCTTCGTAATCACGAAAACCGAAATCCTGATAGCGGGCCACATCGGCAGCCAGCGATACATTCAGGGAATGCCGGTTCCAGGTGCTTTGAGCTGATATGTAGGGACGAATGTGCAACACCATGTCGCTTTGTTCGTCATCCTGGGTGTAGAACACGTTGTCCGTGTATTCCCCTGCCAGTTGCACACCCGGGTGCAACATGAAAGATCCGGCTCGAATACCCAAGGGCTTGTAGTCTTGTGGGTGTGCCGCGACGGGCCGACTGCCCAGGCCCGGGTCGTCGTAATACTGGGCGACCATACTTACGGGCCATGCCAACAGGCCCCAAGCCGCCAACATGGTCAGAATCTCCAACCTACCCCTTAATGCCTTACCCATGGAATGTCCTTGCAGACTGACTGCCGTACTCAAAGCCATTGGATGCCCTCGTGTTTATTATACATACAAGCCTGAAGACACATTCAACGATTAAAACAATGTAAAGAGTGCAAATTACTGCTTTCTGGCACCGGCTAATTCGACTGCTGCGCAATTATCACCATCTCGCAGGCCCAGTAAAAGGGCCTGCCATTTCCACAAATTCCCGGAACGCGTGTACTCCCGTTCAAACCACGCTCGGGCGTTTGCTCCAAGATTCTGCTGATCCTGTCTGTTTTTCGCAAGATGGCGGATTCTGTCAGCCAGTTCACTGGCGTGTCCCGCCTTTATTGCAAAGCCAGCCGCGGCCCGTTCCACCGCGGCGGCAATTGCGCTGTCCGCATCACCAATAAACGCAACTGGCCGGCCAGCCGCAAGAATGCCATATAACTTGCTTGGCATAAGCAAATCCTCCATGTCGGGTCGCAGACTGACAAGATGCAGGTCAGCCACCGCCAGGCTGCGTCGCAGCAGTTGCTCCGGCTGAAACGGTTTGAAACTGACCGTATTGAGCGCAAGACCCACTACTTGCTGCTTCAGTTGAGGCAAGGCGGCGCCCGCGCCGGCAAAAACAAAGTGGATGCAAGGCTCATCCCGTAACGCCTCTGCAGCCGCGATAATATCCTCAAATGCATGCACCCGGCCAAAATTACCCGAGTACATCACGGTAAACTTGTCCGCCAGCCCCCACTCGTCACGTAACGGGTTTTGCCGGTGTGCCAGGGGCGTTATGGACTGCTCATCAGCCCAATTGGGAATGACATGCAAGCGCTCGATCTGGCGGCTTGCCAGATAGGCCTGCATGCGGTGACTGACGACGACATTAGCCCGCGCTTTCCGCAGCGCGCCGTCGCGCCAACGACTTATTATGTGGCCCAGCCAGGACGGGATCAGCCCGCCACCCAGACGCAACGCCACCTCCGGATAAATATCCTGTATCCAGTTGATCACCTTGCCCTTCTTGATGCGAATAATCGTGGTGTTGACCAGTTGCAACAACGGCGGATCGGTTTTCAGCACCACCAGGTCACCCGGGTTTACATGCCGCAGCAAAAATACGCCAATTGCCAGGTGAAAACTGAACATGTCAATTGCCTTCAAAAGGGCATGGCGCCGGCCAAAACGCGTGCTCCACACCCTGCGGATCGCAATATGGCCCAAATCCTCCCGGGGTTTCAGGCGCACGCCGGCATCTGCCAGCTGTGTGCGCGAGCTTACCACCAGGATTGCATCAAAACCGGAGACATGCTCAGCCAGGTCTCCCAACAAGCGGCTGGTGGCCGAGGTATCGGGGTAGAAAAAGCGATTGACGAGAATAAGTTTCAACTTACCGGACCGCCGAACGCTGTGCGGTAGTATCCGGCCGCTGACGCACCTGCTGCGCCGGATTACCCGTGTTCACGGTCCAGGCAGGCAGGTCAGCGGACGCCACGCTGCCCAGGGTGAGAACCGCACCATCACCACAACGCACTCCCGGCCCCACTCGGCTATGCGCGCCCAACCAGCACGCTGTACCCAGCCGAATCGGCTTCACGACCAGATCGAAGGCCGGCCGGTCCCAGGCATGATTGCCCGTGCATAAATACACTCCCTGCGAAATGCAGCAGTGGTTCCCCATGCTCACTTCGGCGAGGTTATCAATCCACACGGCTTCACCAATCCAGCAATGATCTCCGGTCTGCAGCTTCCAGGGAAACTTGATCTTTACATGCGGCTTGATAACCATCCCTTTACCCAAGCGTGCCCCGAACAGACTGAGCAAACGGACCCGCCAGCCGGATCCGGGTACCCAGCTTTCCACCAGAACAGCCGATACGAAACGCCAGGTGGCTTCCACCCACAGTGGCTTGCCCCGGTCAAACCCGGAGTTATTGAAACGGTCGAGGCGCATTCAGCTTCAGGTCAGACTGCATGAAATACCCAACGGGACGGTGTGACCACGGGCACCACCAGCCAGGCGCATCACGCAACATGTTCATCCAGGAATTCTGTGACGACGCGGCGTAAGCGGTGGGCGTAGTGCTGCGGTTGAAAATGACTGCGATAACGCTGGTAACCGGCCTCCCCAATCAACTGGCGGGTGCTTTCATTCTGTAACAGGCTGACCAGTTGCCCTGCCAGGTCCGCGCGGTTATCACGGTCGACCAGGATACCGGACTTGCCGTGTTCAAAAATTTCTTCAGCAGCCCCACCACGCAAGCCCACACAGGCCTTGCGTTGCATCATCGCTTCCAGGAATACCAGTCCGAAACCATCACCATCACTGGGCATGACGAAAATTGCGCTACGCTGGTACAGGGCCCGCAACTGGCTTTCGCTTTGCCAGCCGACAAACAAAACCTGCCCATTGAGCTTGAGATCACGTGCCTTTTGCTGGAGCCGCCGGCCATCATCACCCTGCCCAACCACCAGCAACTGTGCCGCAGGAACCTGCTGCAATATCAATGGCATGGCTTCAATCAGCTGATCATGTCCCTTGTGTCGCTGCCGCGCGGACAAACGACCCACGATCAGCATGACCTGATTTCCCAGTTCCGGAACGGCCTCAGGTCCAACTGTCTGTTCACACTCATGAGCGCCCCTGCCCGGCCAGCAAACGCGAATCACGGGCAAACCTCCTTGAGTAGCTCTTGCCCGTTCGGCGGTGTAGTGCGAGTTGGCAATCAACATACCGGCGCGACGTGCACTGCGCTGATAATCCCGTCTTTGTTTACTCCAGATTTCCACACCGTGAATGAAGGCAGCATATTCAGGGCGCATGCTTCGAGGCATCAGGCTGAAAAGCCGGGCCAGGCCCACATGATCAAACAGGACCAGGTCACAGCGCGCACCGGCCAGTGCCGCCGAAAACCGCCAGCGGCTGCCACCATACCAATTCAGCTTGGCGGTCGGCAGGTTGACCAGCAGATTGTCCCCTGATTGTGGACTGGCGCCTTCCAGAACATGAATGGCCAACTGAATGTCGTTTCGGCGTTCCATTTCCAGCAGCACCTCGATGGTCTGGCGGGACAATTCCGCTATACCGCCTGAGCCAGTGTCCAGACACACCGCGGCAAACACCAGCTTCGGGGCGCTGTCGTGTTTCAATTCACCTCACCGCAACCATCCGCAGGGCCACACACATCACGCCAACAGTCAGGCCCGGAACACATGCCGGTGCCGCCCTTTGATGCGTCCACGGGTATCAACGATTAACGGCGCGTGAGCCAGCAATAAGTCGTAATCGAAACAGTCATGGTCGGCAGTGATCACGACGCAATCGACCTGGCTCAGGCTGGCTCTGGTAAATGGTTCGCTGCGTTGGGAAAAATGAAACTGACGCATTGGCGGGAATTCCTCGAAATACGGGTCGCAGTACGCCACTTGCGCGCCCTTGTCCTGCAGCTGTTGCATAATGGCAACAGCCGGAGATTCCCTAACGTCATCAATGTTTTTCTTGTAGCTGATGCCCAGAACCAGTATGCGACTGCCGTTCACTGCCTTTTCCACGGAATTCAGCGCATCTGCCGTTTTATTGACTACCCAGGCTGGCATGGCACTGTTGACCTCGCCGGCCAACTCGATAAAACGGGTATTCACGCCATATTCGCGGGCTTTCCAGGTCAGGTAAAACGGATCTATGGGTATGCAATGCCCACCCAGACCCGGCCCGGGGTAGTACGGTACAAACCCGAACGGCTTGCTGGCTGCGGCCTCAATCACTTCATAAATATCGATACCCATGGCATCGGCAACAATTTTCATCTCGTTAACCAGGCCAATATTGACGGCACGGTGGATGTTCTCCAGCAGCTTGGCCATCTCGGCCGTTGCTGTGCCAGACACCGGAACCAGTTGGTCAATGACCCTGCTGTAAAGGCTCAGACCAACCTCGAGGCAATCCGGGGTGCTGCCGCTGACCAGCTTGGGAATATTTTTCGTGTTGAATATGGAATTTCCGGGGTCCTCACGTTCGGGCGAATACACCAGGAAGACATCCGCGCCTACCTTGAAACCAGCATCCTGCAGGCGGGATTTAATTTCTTCCTCGGTGGTGCCGGGATAGGTTGTGCTCTCCAACGACAGCACCTGCCCACTCCGAAGATGGGGCATGATGCTTTCCAGCGTGGAGATGACGAAACCCAGGTCTGGCTCCCGATGGGCTTTCAACGGCGTGGGCAGGCACAGGATCAATGCATCCGCTTCACTAACCCGCTGCAGATCCGAGGTGGCGCGCAAGCCCGCGTCCACCGCCAGTCGAACGCGATCGTTGCCAATATGCTGAATATAGGTCTTGCCCGTGTCGAGTAAGCCGATTTTCCGCTGATCGGTATCAAAACCAAGCACGCTGTATCCAGCTTCTGAAAAGCGCAAAGCCAGCGGCAGCCCAACATAACCCAAGCCAATGATACCGATCACAGATTCACGGTGAGCCAGGCGTGAAATCAGATGTGCCTTGCCGTTCAGGACTTCTCCACGTGCCCACCGGGCTTTTGTTTGAGTACTTCCTTTTCCAGTTCAGCGATTTCCTGCTTTAATTGCTGGTATTCCTGCACTTTGTACTTCAGGAAGCGCAGGGTAATCTGGGTTTTTTCCTCCAGCCCCCGTGGCGTCAGCAGGTAGGCATAAGCGGCCTTGTGCTTGCTGTTCTTGAAGTTGTTGGCTTTTACCCAGCCCCGGTCAATCAGGGCTTTGAGGCAATAATTTATTTTCCCCAGGCTCACGCCCAGGTGCCTGGCCAACTCGCGCTGCGTCACATCCGGATGTTCCTCCAGATGACGCATTACTTTCAGATGGATTTCCTGTCGGGGGGTCATGGTTTTGAACACGCTACCGCCCTGCAGTGCCACTTGTGGCCCCGCATACGGGATGCGATGGCCAGCAGGCGCCACCGCTTGCACAGTCTTGCATTCCGGCGCTTAACTGGCCTTTTGTAATACCATCCGGCTGACTTCAACCCGGGTCAGCCGGCCCATCAACTCAACCAGCAACAGCGCCCGCTGTTCACCGCTTACTGCCTGGAACAGGCCCTCCACACCAGCCAGCGGGCCGTCAAATACTCTTACCCTGTCGCCCGGGCCCACGGGTACAGGGTCCAGACGAACCAGCCCATTGTGTGGGTCGCAGCGGTTCATGATTGAACTGATGGCAGCTTCCGCCATAACGGCCAGCTCGAGGCCAAAGCGCACCAGGTTGTTCACGCCGCGGGTAGAGCGCACCGGACCTAGGCTCTGCTGATCAGCCACCGCATGTAAAAACAGGTAGCGCGGAAAAAGGGGCTCAATCCGCGGCCTTTTCTGCGTTCGCTTTTGGTACGGATTAACCGCCATGGGAAGAAAACACTCAAACCCCTGGCGCTCAAGATGCTGCAAGGCTACCCGCTCCTGCCTGGGCTTGGTGAAAACTGCGAACCAATTGGCCTTTTCAAGCTGCAAGTTGCGACCCGATATGGTGTGGGAGAAAAATGAATCTTAGACCATGTTCACGCATTGAACAAATGAACGGGATGGTGCCGATAAAGCCCGGCCTGCCAGCAACTGCACACTGCGGCGACGTGTTCTACACTAAACTGCTATCATGAGCTATCATTTCTTGGCAGCCGCACAGTCCAGGGGGTTAGGGGCTATGAAACTCGTTACCGTTCAAAATACGCCGGAGGCCGAGCCGCGCGCCATGGTGCGCAACGCCCTTCCGTTGCTCATCTCGCTGGCTTTAACCACCACTTGTCTGCACGCCCAGAGTGACGACGATTGCAAGGAGCTGGAAGGCACCCCACCCGGCCTGTATGCAACCACCGATGAAGGGCGCACCTTCCTGATCAAGGATGACAAGGTCATCGAGCTGGCACCCGGTGACGCCGCCTATGCCAATGAAAACTCAATGACCTGCATCAAGAGCGTACCGAAGATGCTGGACTGGCCGTGCGCCACCGACGCAGCCCAAAGTCGCAAGTTCGCCACCTACAGTTTTGATGAAATCACGGATAAAAACGCCGTCAAAGAAGTGGTTCGGCGTTACTTTGAAATTCCGGAAGTGATTGAGCCCATTCCAAACTGGCTGGAAGGTGAGTACAACGCCAGACTTTCATTTGATGAAATTGTGCAATATTCAACGCCGGAGTACTGGTATCAGCCCAATCCGGAAGTAGACATCCTGCACGAAAAGCGGCCCAAAACATTGCTTGTTTCATTGTATGTGGGCATTAATCAGGTGGTGATTGATAATTACACGGCGGATGCGCTGCGCCAACACTATGCCGGCGAGAAAATCCCGGTGGTTTTCGTTTTCAACGATTCCAACGTGGTTCCCATCAGTTATTTCGGCGCCAATGTCAGCCTGGAAGAACTGAACAAGGCCTTCAGCGAGCGCCGCATCAAACTGGCCGATGTACCCATGTGGCCGCTGGGCGATTACCATCTCTCGCCCACAGCGGAAGAGTTTGAAAAACTGTTTGACCTGCCATCACTGGACCAGGTCGACCCGCTGCGGCGTGAGGCCATCGGCGCCGAACTGGAGACCTACCGCTTTACCCGCAAACCGGTGTTCGTGACCATGCTGGAAGGAAGCCCCAAGATGTATGTGGATGACCCAGTGCGCTTGCGGGTGGCTTTGTCCATGGGGATACAACGTATTCCCACCGTTATTAACTTTGTCGAGCAGGACTCTCACTTCCGGCGCTGTGGCCCCGGAACACCGGTAGGTTCTGGCAGCGTGTCCGGTTCGACCACGCCCATCGGCGGCGCTAACCCGCCACCCGGTGTACCGGTGCCCCCGCCCCCTTCGGCCAGCGACTCCTGACCGGTGGTAAAAGGCCGTAAATACAGAGGCGGTGGCTAATTGCGCCCGCGCGGTACTGATAAAAAAAAGGCCGGCAAATTGCCGGCCTTTTTAATTTCACCCACCTTGTGAACAGTGGTTTGGTATCGATTGACTGGAATCAGTCAATCACTTCCTGTTCGCATATCTGGTCTCCGCACAACTGGATGGCAAACTCAGTGCCACGCACGCCCATCAGTGCAACCGGGGTTTTAACCTTGTAGTTTTCCGGGTTGTTTTTGGCCATGGCGCCGGTGATGACCCGCAGGCCGCCTGATACCAGGTTCAGGGTTGCCTTGTCATCTGCATTGCCGTTGTAGACGTAGTCTTCGATGACGATCTCGGAATCCGGTTTGACGGTGACCTTGGCGCCGTCCAGAAACTGCAACACCGCGAAACTTTTTGGCGCGGTGAGAATTTCGTCTTCAACGAAGATCTCATCGCCTTGTTTCAGTTCGCGGCTATCACCGTTGGCGGTGGCGATTACGGTGCCACGCGAAGCGACAACCAGACCTTTGGCTTCAGCCGCGAACGCTTC
>JBFIHZ010000124.1:0-10101 GCA_041601535.1 Lysobacterales bacterium
GGCGCGGAACGGCCGGGCCGTTTGGGATGACCGCTCCTGTGAACAGCTTCCCGCAGCGTTGTACTGGCAGTCAGGCCTTGGTGTTACCGGCCAGCCGCAACCAGGTTTCCACCACGGTGTCCGGGTTCAGCGACATGCTTTCAATGCCCTGTTGCAGCAGCCAGTCGGCCAGATCCGGGTGGTCCGACGGGCCCTGGCCACAAATGCCAACGTACTTGCCGCGTTTCTTGCAGGCGGTGATGGCCATCGACAGCAATGCCTTAACGGCTTCGTTGCGCTCGTCAAACAGGTGCGCAATCAGGCCGGAATCACGGTCCAGCCCCAGGGTCAACTGGGTCAGGTCGTTCGAACCGATGGAAAAACCATCGAAGATATCCAGGAACTGGTCAGCCAGCAGCGCGTTGGAGGGCAGTTCGCACATCATGATGATCTTCAGGTCATGCTTGCCCTGTTCCAGGCCGAATTCCTTCATTACCTCGATGACACCGCGGCCTTCTTCCAGCGTGCGAACGAACGGGATCATGGCCCATACATTGGTCAGGCCCATGGCTTCGCGAACTTTACGCAGCGCGCGGCATTCCAGTTCAAAGCAGTCGCGGAAATCTTCCGACACAAAGCGTGACGCGCCGCGGAAACCCAGCATCGGGTTTTCCTCGTGCGGTTCGTACTGCCGTCCGCCGATCAGGTTGGCGTATTCATTGGATTTGAAGTCAGACAGCCGCACGATGACCGTGGCGGGCGCGAACGCCGCCGCGATGGTGGCGATGCCTTCGGCCAGCCGGTCGACGTAAAAGCTCACCGGGTCGGCGTAACCGGAAATCTTGCGCTCCACCTCACGGCGGGTTTCCGCATCCAGCGTGTCCATTTGCAACAAGGCCTTGGGGTGCACGCCGATCATGCGGTTGATGATGAACTCCAGCCGCGCCAGGCCAACGCCGGCATTGGGAATCTGGGCAAAGTCAAAAGCGCGGTCCGGGTTACCCACATTCATCATGATTTTCAGCGGTGCCGGTGGCAGGTTTTCCATGCTGTCGCGCTGCACACTGAATTCCAGCATTCCCGGGTAGACAAAGCCGCTGTCGCCCTGCGCGCAGGACACCGTGACGTCTGTATCGGCAGTGATGCGGCTGGTGGCATCGCCACAGCCCACTACCGCCGGTATGCCCAGCTCGCGCGCGATGATGGCCGCATGGCAGGTGCGCCCGCCACGGTTGGTGACGATGGCCGCGGCGCGTTTCATGATGGGTTCCCAGTCCGGGTCGGTCATGTCGGTCACCAGCACATCACCTTCGCCCACCTGGTCCATCTCGGCGATGGAGCGGATCACCCGCGCCTTGCCGGCACCAATGCGGTGGCCAATGCTGCGGCCGGTGCACAGGGCTTCACCTTCCTGTTTGAGCTTGTAGCGCTCCACCACGTTACCGGCGCGGCTGCGCACGGTTTCCGGCCGGGCCTGCACGATGTACAGCTTGCCGCTCTCACCGTCCTTGGCCCACTCGATGTCCATCGGCTTGCCATAGTGCTGCTCGATGGTCACGGCCTGGCGGGCCAGGTCAGTGGCTTCGGCATCGGAAATGCAAAAGCGCAGGGCGCGTTCACTTTCCACCTTGCGCGTGACAATGCCGCCCTGGGCGCCATCGTCATAGACCATCTCGATGGCCTTGGAGCCGCGGTTACGGCGCAGCATCGGGTCCTTGCCGGCTTCCAGGGCCGGTTTGTACACGTAGAATTCATCGGGGTTGACCGCACCCTGGACCACGGTTTCACCCAGGCCATAGGCGGCGGTGATAAAGACCGCATTGCGGAAGCCGGATTCGGTGTCCAGCGTGAACATCACGCCACTGGCGGCCAGGTCAGAGCGCACCATGATCTGGATGCCGGCCGACAGCGCCACATCGGCGTGCACAAAGCCCTGGTGCACGCGGTAGGAAATGGCCCGGTCGTTGTACAGCGAGGCAAATACCTCGTGGATTTTGTGCTTGACGTCGCTCAGGCCGCGCACGTTGAGGAAGGTTTCCTGTTGCCCGGCGAACGAGGCATCGGGCAGGTCTTCCGCGGTGGCAGATGAACGCACCGCCACCGAGGGTTCCACCCCGGCCATCTCGGTGAGTTGCTGCCAGGCCTGTTCAATGGCGGCATCCAGCGCAGCAGGGAAGGGCGTTTCCAGTACCCATTGGCGAATGTCGCTGCCGGCTTTGGCCAACGCCGCCAGATCTTCCACGTCCAGCGCTTCCAGCGTGGTGTTGATGCGTTCGGCCAGACCGGACTGCTGCAGGAATTCACGGAATGCGTCCGCCGTGGTGGCAAAACCACCGGGCACAGACACACCCAGGTCGGAAAGCTGGCTGATCATTTCGCCCAGCGAGGCGTTTTTGCCACCCACCTGGTCCAGATCGTTCATGCCCAGCTCATTGAGCCATTTGATATAGTGCTCCAAGGATACGTCCTCATTACTTTCAATTGGGAATTTGCAGCGGATACCCTGGCGCAATACGCAGCGGGGACTACCCGGCCGGGCACCTTCAACGGGCCAGGCTTCTTACAAGGGTCCGCATTTTACTAGGATGGGGTATGCAACGCACGGTGTTCTTTATATCCGATGGCACGGCCATCACCACGGAAACGGTTGGTCACAGTTTGCTGACCCAGTTTCGCGGCATCGATTTCCGCCAGGTGCGCATCCCGTTTGTCGGTGATCCGGCCAAGGCGGAAGAGGCGGTGGCGCGCATCAACCAGGCGGCCCGGGATGATGGCGCGCCGCCGGTGGTGTTCAATTCCATCGTCGATGAAGAGATCAGCGCCATCATTCAGGCCAGTGACGGGGTCACGCTGGACCTGTTCGCGGCGTTCCTGGACCGCCTGGAAGACGCGCTGGGCGTGAAACGGCAGTCCAGCGTGGGTCGGGCCCACGGGGTGGCCAACCCGCAGCGCTACGAAGAGCGTATGGACGCCACCAATTACGCCCTGAGCCATGACGACGGCATCAGCCTGACGTATGAAAATGCCGACCTGATACTGGTCGGTGTATCGCGCTCGGGCAAAACCCCGACCTGCCTGTACATGGCGCTGCATTTCGGCGTCCGGGCGGCCAATTATCCGCTGACCGAAACCGACCTGGAGAACCAGAAGCTGCCGTCGTTCCTGCGCTCGCAGAAACAGAAACTGGTGGGCCTGGCCATTGACGCCGACCGCTTGGCACAGATCCGTGAAACCCGCCGCCCGGACAGCCGCTACGCCTCGGTAAAACAATGCCATTGGGAGGTGGACGCGGCTGAGAGCCTGTTGCGCAGCGAAGGGGTGCCGGTGTTTCACACCACCCACAGTTCCATCGAGGAAATCGCCAGCCGGGTCTTGCAGCAACTGGGCCTGCAACGCGAAATGTTCTGAGCACAGCGGCGCCGCAGCGCCGTTGTTCGGGCCATCAAAACGGCTGGAGCCGGGGCAGGGCTGTGATATGCTTTTGCCATGGTCTCATTCAGCCAACCCAACGGCCTGTTCAGCCGGCCAAAACTGAAACGCCTGCAGGACGTGCAGGAGGAACTGTATCGCCAGTTGCAACTGCTGATGCCCGACGATCTGGCCTTTCACGATCACCTGAAAAGCACCGTGCCGGGCGCCCAGACCTTGCGCATGGAAGTGCTGGAACGGCACCCGTTCACCACGTTTTTCCGCCTGACCTACGAATTCAGAAACCGCCAGGAAGTGTCGTATGCGCCTGACGCGCATATCCGTTTCTACCACGATGCCCGTCTGGCCGAAGCCACTTCCTTCAACTGCCAGCAGGCCTGTACACGGCAGAGCCACCCGGCTTTTCCGCCGCGCCAGATGATGCAATTGACCTGGCGCAGGAACCGCGCACTGGAGCGCTGGCTGGATTACCTCTTGAAACAAGGCCACAGCATGGTTACCATGCGCCCCGCAACAAAGGCCATCAAGCAAACAGACACGGAAAAAGCGCTGGTAGCCGCCGGTTGAGGCAACATTGAAACATTCACGCAGCGGCGTAAGCAGCACACGGTCCGCCGCCCCATGAATTAATCGGTATTTCCTCGAATCTTTCGTTGACACAGCCCCCCCCAGCCGATAACATGCTGCGGCTTTCCGGGGCTATAGCTCAGCTGGGAGAGCGCTACAATGGCATTGTAGAGGTCGGCGGTTCGATCCCGCCTAGCTCCACCAAACGTGTCCCCTTCGTCTAGAGGCCCAGGACACCGCCCTTTCACGGCGGCGACAGGGGTTCGAATCCCCTAGGGGACGCCATATAAATAAAAAACCCACCTTCAGGTGGGTTTTTTATTTATGGGGTGTCTCAAAGGGGATCGGACCATGCACTGCAAAGCAGTGCATGGGTTCGACAAATTCGCCGGGAGGCCGCTCTCACACATCCTTGTGTTTCGCGGCACCGGTGCGTCCCTGCACAATGCGAATTTGGACGTCGCAGCGCAGCGGAGACGCCCGCAGGGCTCGCGCCCGGATGGCGCGAGTCAATCCCCCGGAACGGCATACACTCCTTTGCGGCTTCAGCAATACGCACCCGGCGTATCTATCCGACAATCCGCGAGATCTAAAGCTGAGACGCCCCCAGCCCTGCCAGCCTCTCCTGGCGCCGCCCACCGGCAACACCCCCCGCCTTTCCAGCAATGCGTTGGTATGGCGCTGCAACAGGGTCCGCGCCGCCGGGTTCACCTGCTGCGGCCGCACCGAGGGCCAGAGATTCAGGTATTGCGGCAGGTCACCATGAAAAATCTCACGGTAGATATCCTCGACCACACGCTGGTTGGCTCGGGCTTCCTGCAGCAAGCCACACGGCACTCTCAAACTGCCATGCTACGTTGCATCCAATCTATAAGTTGGCGCAGCACTGACCACCATTAAACAACCCACACATGTGGAGTAAACGAGCATACGAAGGCGCAATTATTTAAGCGGATTGTTTCGGATCATTACTTTCCTGAACGACAAAGAATTTACAAAAATTTGGTATATACTCGTTTAACAAAGTATGCGGGGTGGAGGTGGATATGGGCCGCGCTTCTGGGTTTTCAGGAATCCGGATTCCAAGTCTCCGGTCGTTCGCACGCCTCTCAATTGTTGCAGCAGCACTGTCATTTTGTAACGTTTCCCATCCAATTGGTGGTCAGTTCGGTATGGAGTTTGCCATTGACGCCCCGTGGCGCCTCGAGCCTGTTGTGCATGCGGATGGACAACTGACATACCCGCCCATTCCCATCACTTTTACGTTTCACGACACGATATTTGAAGACGGTCGCGGCGCGATTGCCTCTGTCACTCTTAAACCTATAGACGTGGGTCGACTCATTGGCGTGACAGTTTACGAGATGGGCTTAAACGTTCCCCTCGTCACCGAAGTACCGGTGAGCGCGCTGCAGGAGATCGAAGTCAAGCGTAAATTGTCGACGAAAACTGCAGAACCGGTGCGTCAGGTGTGTCGACCAGCACTCGGCCAGGAGTGTTCGACATTACTCAAAATTGGCAACTCGCATGAATGGCACGCGGTGTTTTGGTACCGCCCGAAAACGACACTATTCCCAGGAAAAAACCTTCAGCTCAAAGTCACCGTAAACACCGTAGGGAAACATTCGTTTCGGTCGCAGCGCACGGCTGGTCACTGGGTGAGCATCGACATGCCGAAAGAGTGGACGAACTATCTGGTAGTTCACGCCGGCGAAGCACCGCTGCCACGCTTTAGTGCCGACTGGGTATATGGCGACCTTCACCACCACTCGCAAATGACTGACAACGAGGGTGAATCTGCGTACTCATACCGTAATGATTTACGGGTCCTGGGCGCACTTGGGCTGGACTTTGTATTTGCGACGGATCACGCCTCGAATGGCGAACAGGTTGATGGCAAGGTCGACGGCCAAATGGAGGCTAGAGATCTCAACGGCACCCGTTTTGCGGCTGCCAAGAGCATCTTGTACGGTCCGGATGGCGCTAACGCACTGATTGCCAATGAGGGTGTCAGTATTGGTTTCCCGAGAATCATATCGGCCAATGTAGTACCGCAGATATATATGGGCGAAGAGCTGGACGCCGTGCCCGAGATGTCGGCACAGGAATTTGCGGCGAATCATTTCCTGTTTGGCGGTGGTTTACGCTACGAATGGCTTTTCAAACAGGCCGAATTTGAAAAATGCAATTCGGGGTCGAACTTCGAAGAGTGCAAGGCGCGGTACGCAACGCCAGCATCGCCAAATACGTATTTTCTGTGGGATGACCAGGGCGTTCCCGTGTCACAGGAAATCGATGCCTACGCAGCGCCCTTGGGGAGTATCATCAATTACGGCAATTGGATTCCAGGTTCCGTAAAACCGTACATGAGCCGGCAGCACCTGGTCTATTTCCCTCTTGACTCAAGTTTGAATGGTGCTGGATGGATCAGCAGTGACACGACAAAGTTTGGCGGTGGCACTAAGTCGTTACCGAGTCTTGTGCAGCAGATTCAGGCTACAGGGTTTGCGTTCCTTGCTCACCCAACAGAGAGCCTCGAGCCTGGCAGCATAGCTGGCCCCGACGTTGTGCCGTACACCGACACGGCGCTAACCTACGCTTGGCGTTCGCCCGCGATCCTTGGGCTGCAGCTCTGGAATGAAAACGACCGCTATCGTTCGCAACCTGCGGAAGTCGACAAGACGGTCATGGCAGTCAAGACCAACATGACGCCCGACGGTAATCCCGTAAACGTAACCTATACCTATCGTTGGCCGTTTCCTGGCTACGTACCGGAAGGCAGCACATGGAAGTGGCAGCAGGCTGGCTTCCTGCATCGCAACTTGGTTGGCTCAACTGCTTTGCACTTACACCACGCATCAGCAGCTTGGGACCGATTCCTTCGGAAGGGCGTCGACAGACAGCTCATCGCATCGCTTGCGTGGCTGGAACAAGGTGAACCACGCAAGTGGTTTGCAGCGGCTGGGTCGGATTCACACGGCGACTGGAATTACCGCCGCTACGGTCGCCCAAGTACTTCGAACCGCTGGAGTGACGTGCCCGTCGGTGACACAGCGATCGGCAACCCGCGCAATCTTGTTTGGTTGCGAGCGGTGCGTCGGATTGATCCCGAAATAGCGACGGAAATAGGTATAACTGGTAACGATGGCCCACGACGCTATGACAATCGCACTGTAATCGAAGGCCTGCGCGCAGGCCGCTTCAGCATCACAGATGGGCCAGCGCTCCGAATTGCAGTGGACCGCAATCGCAATGGCCGTATCGACGACGCCGACTTTCCAATGGGGTCGACTTTCGAGTTTTTTGCTGGTGAACACATCCCACTACTGATCGAATGGCAGTCAACGGCGGAGTTCGGGCCGATTGATCGGATTGATGTCTACGTGGGCAACTCCACCCAAACGTATGCGGCGGCTGGTCATGGCGCGCGGCACCTGACGGCGGATCAAATTGGAGGCGGCTATACGAAAGATGCTTCTGGTGCGCTCCAGGTTTCTTTGGCTGACGCGGTGGGGCGTTTCAACAGGGAAAACCTTCCATCAAGCTTGGCGTACCGTGGTACGGCACAGGTTTTCCTGGGGCCGGCACAGTTCAAGCTCACTAGCGCTGATGGGGCGCTGTCCTATGTGCGGGCCGTAGCACGCACAATCACTGACTCACAGGCACATTCAATCGGCGCATGTCCTGAAGTGGGCACGGCTGGAAGCAAGTGCGGCGATCGCTTCGCAGTGTCCAATCCGATTTGGGCTCGATATCGCTCTGCTTGCCCAACCATACCGGAGGGCCGGCCGCCTCGCCTGGGCGTTGTCGATGTCCTGGGCAACATGAAGCCTTACATTGACGCTAATGGCGACGGACAGCCTGACATCTGTACCGGAAATGTTCCTGACCCTTGTGCCGACCCACGCCGACCCGAAGCAGAAGTGGAGGTTGCTCCGCCCGTAGCTGAGGCTGAACGGGGCGATGTCTCGACCGAAGGTAATCGCGGCCGTGATATCGGCAGGCTCACCGAGGCAGCTGAACGGTTTGGCGTTTCTCCCTCAAAGCCAGTTCCGAACAGGTCTTGCCAGAAACTCAATGCCGAAACATAGCTGGGTTTGAACACGTCGGAAGCCATTCATCCGCCCCCATTACTGCCAGCCTCACCTGACGCCGCCCACCGGCAACACCCCCCGCCGTTGCAGCAATGCGTTGGTATGGCGCTGCAGTAACACCCGCGCCGCCGGGTTCACCTGCTGCGGCCGCACCGAGGGCCAGGGGTTCAGGTATTGCGGCAGGTCACCGTGAAATATCTCTCGGTAGATATCCTCGACCACGCGCTGGTTGGCACGGGCGTGAGCGGATTGCCCAAGACCATCCGCACCCTCCGCGAAACGTCCCAGCAGGCTGCTGACCGAGTTGCCGGCAAACGCCAGTTCGGTCAGCTTGGCACGATATTCCAGTTCCGTTTCATCCAGGCCAGGAAAGCGCTGGTAATCGGCGGCGTGACGGGCTTCGTGTTGCAGAAATGAAACACGGAACGCCTCCGAATCCGGTTCGTAGGCCCAGCTCAGCCCGTACAGCTGGTTGCCATCCGCCCAGCCACTGACCGAATGCAGGCCCAGTGACGCGAAATGCGGCCAGCCCAGGCTGACGAAATCATCCATCAGGATGACGTCCACCGTTTGCTGGCCATCTGTCAGGTTCACTTCGTGCGTCTGCCGCTGTTCACGGCGCCAGATCATCAGGTCGTGCCACGGCGGGGAGTGCAGCACCTGCGCATAAAACCCCTGCCGGGCAATCTCCGCCAGCACGTGCGTCAACAGGTCCGGTTCGATCACGCCAGGGCTGGTAGTGGCCGGGCTTGCAGTGCCCCGTGGTGCGGCTGACAACTGGTCCGACCTTGCGGTCGTCTGCGTCCCTGGCCCTGATCCGCTGCGGGCCCCGGTGGGCAAGGGGGCTTGTTCAAGCAACAGGGTCAGCTGGTGTTGCAACTGCTGTGCAGCCGGGGCTGCGCTGTCGGGTTGCGTCAGAACCTCCACCCAGTAAGCCCGGTAGCTGGACACGACCGCGTCGATAAACCCGTTACCGCTGGCCGGTGACTGATCTTCCGTGCGCTGCACAAAGCGGCTGGCCAGGCGTTGGTTCAACTCCTGCTGCAGTAACGATGAGTCATGCAGATTCGTCGTCAGCGGCTGCAGCACCGGCCGCAGGTCACCGTTCAGGGCGGCGTCCAGCAAGGCCTGCTCGCCTGGCTGCGCGCGGGTGGCGGTGCTGCAGCACAGCAACAGCACAGGCAGCAGCAGCCGCAACGGCGGTCCGATACTCCAGCCCAGGAGATCAATTGGTTTATGGCGATTATTACCCTTCAAAGACATCACCTTGCGGCGGGATAATCGGGGCTGCTCCACGACCCAGATTTGACTCGTGACAACTACCGTATGGGCCATGTGAAACGAACTGATTTGGGTCAGTTTTCAGCGGATTATAGATTTCAATCATTTAATTTAAAAATATATATATCAGTAAGATATGATATATAGTTCAAGAGCACATTAAATAGAAACACCAACTTTTTCCTGCAAATGTGGTATATTTATCAAGTAGGCAATTTACACTGTTTCGCAAATCTGGAAACTCGATTCAAGGTGTAAATGGTCTACCCACTGCCGGATTACAGTAGCAGATGTACTGAAGTTGAATCCGGTGTGGCCCGGTTGACCTAATGGGGATGGGATGGGTCAGCTGCACAGACAAGGATCAAACGGAGTTTGAAAGTCGCCAAACAGCGCTGCTCAGTCACGCGTTAATGCTGTTGTGTTAATGCACGCCTGCACCGCTGACAAAACATCCGGGTATTGGGCTCATGAGGATATGGGGTACCTGGAACAAAAGGGCTTTCATCGTGGAGTATGTCTATTATATTTTAGCGTTGCTGGTCATCGGCCTGGTCTGCTTGTTGACCATCCGCTTGCTCACCCGCCGCGACACCAACCATGCCGCTTTACAGTATGCCAGGCGCCAGGAGTACCTGAAATCCAGGCAGGCGGCCGCCAACAAGAAGAAAACGCGCAACAAGAAAACCAGAATCGGACAGGTGGCCAAACATCCCAGCGTGGTTCGGGAACTGCAATCCGTACGCTCACC
>JBFIHZ010000125.1:0-10094 GCA_041601535.1 Lysobacterales bacterium
GCAAGGCATTACGCGGCAACAAACGGCTCATCACCGGCTCAACGCGAGCGATGTCCTGGTCCCGTTTACGAAAATTCTCACCACCATAAAGCTCCTGCAGGAAAAACCGGCAGGCGGGCGCTGAGCTTTCCTGTGCCAGAAAATCGGCGTATGTCTGTGTCAGGCGTTGCCGCTGCCATTGTTGCAGGTGTTCAAACTCCCGCGCGGCAAAATCCGCTGCTGCCGTGCGGCTGGTCAGCTGGTGATTCGCTTGTAGGGCCTTGCGCAGTGGATTGTTGCTGTCAGCAGCCATTCCCGCTCCGATGTTACTGATTTCAAGGTAGCCGGCAGCCGCAACCCGACCGTGGCGCTATTGGGGTCCGGTCCACTGCCCGATGCAATATCTCGGGGCCCCGGGCCCAGCTTCAAGGCTGGCACCGGGCCGGCTGGCATGAACCGGACGGCATGGCTACAATGCGTAATTGAACCTCATTCAGGCATTTCATGCTCACCTTACACCACGCTCAATCCGCGAAAACACCTTCCAAAAGCAAAATCGGCCTGGCCATCGCCGGTGGTGGGCCGGTCGGCGCCATCTACGAACTGGGCGCGCTGCGGGCGCTGGATGAGGCCATTCCCGGCCTGCGATTGCACGACCTGGACGTATATGTCGGCGTAAGCGCCGGCGGGTTTATTGCCGCCGGGCTGGCCAATCGGATTTCCAGCGCGGAGATGTGCCGCATTTTCATGGATCATGCCGCAGCCCAGGTCGCATTCGAGCCGGAAAAACTGCTCAAGCCGGCCTACCGGGAATACCTGGTCAGTGCCCGGCGGGCGCCCCGGGTGCTCTCCGATACCCTGTTGTCCATGCTGCGTAACCCCATGCACGCCAGCGTTTCCAAAATCATGGGCTCGCTGGGCAAGGTGATACCCAGCGGTATTTTCGACAATGATTCGCTGCATGCATTTCTGAGCAAGGTGTTTGCCGCCACCGGCAGCAGCAATGACTTTCGCGACCTTAAAAAGAAACTCTATATCGTCGCGGTTGAACTGGACAACGGCGCGGCGATCCGGTTTGGTGATGCGGCGACCGCCCATGTGCCGATCAGCCGCGCCGTGCAGGCCAGTGCGGCGCTGCCCGGCATGTATCCCCCGGTGAAGATTGACGGCAAATATTATGTGGACGGCGCACTGCGGCGCACGCTGCATGCATCCGCCGCGCTGGATGAGGGTATCGACCTGTTGCTGGCAGTCAATCCGCTGGTCCCGTTTGAGTCGGAATCCGGGCCAGGAGACCAACACCTGCCGGTCAGCAAGCTGATGCAGGGCGGTTTGCCGCAAATACTGTCGCAGACATTCCGTTCGATGATCCAGTCACGCATGAACGCCGGCTTCCGCCGGTACCGGAAATCGCACCCGGATGCCGACCTGATGCTGATCGAACCAGACCGCAGCGATGAAAAAATCTTTTTCACCAATATCTTCAGTTTCGCCAGCCGGGCGGCTTTGTGCGAACACGCCTACCAGACAACCCGCCGCGATTTGCTGCAACGCTCGGAGCAACTGAACACGGTGCTGGCGCGCCATGGCCTGCACCTGGACCTGGAACTGTTGCAGCAGAACGAGCGGACGCTGAACGACAGCCTGCAGTCGGTATTCCACGGGCGCTCAGTGGTGGCGCGCAAGTTACACCAGGCGCTGGAAGACCTGGAATGGGGCCTGCAGAAACGCGCCAGCGGCTAAGCTGCACGGCGCTATACGCCGCGCGATAGCCAGCCAGACCCACACCCTGAGCTGGCCGGCGAAGCCGCGCTACCAGTGAATGCCACGCATCAGGCTGGCAAAAGCCAGTTGTTCCTGGGATGCCTGCACCTGGCTGTCTTTCACCCCTTTGGCGGCGGCTGAGTCCGGAAACATGCGGAACGCGCTGTTCATGACGATTTCCGCGACTTTCGGTGCCACCGCGTGTAACACCTGGGAGAACACACCCAAGCGGGTGGCGATGCGCTGCGGTTTGTAAATAATGGCCTGCTTCACCATATTGGCCGCCTCTTCGGGCGAAATGGTCGGCACGTTGTCGTACATGCGGGTGGGCGCAATCATAGGAGTGCGCACCAACGGCATGTTGATGGTGGTAAAACTCACGCCGGTATCACTGAACTCCGAAGCCGCGCAGCGGGAAAACGCGTCCAGTGCAGCCTTGGAAGATACATAAGCGGAAAACCGCGGCGCATTGCTGAGAACACCAATCGAAGAAATATTGATGATGTGACCCTTGCGTTGCTTTTCCATATTCGGCAGCACGCCCATGATCAGGCGCAGACTGCCAAAGTAGTTCAGCTGCATGCACCGTTCGAAATCATGGAAGCGGTCATAGGATGCCGAAATGGCGCGGCGTATGGAGCGGCCGGCATTGTTGACCAGCACATCCACGTCGCCCAGTTCGGCAGATATCTCAGCGATAACCCGGTCACAGGACTCCAGGTCCGACAGGTCGGCTGAATAACTCCAGGCCTTGCCGCCCTCATTGGTGATTTCCTTGACCGATTCGGCGAGCTTGTCCTTGTCACGCGCCACGATGGCCACCCGGGCGCCGGCTTTGGCCATCATGACGGCAGTGGCATGGCCGATACCGGAAGATCCACCGGTCACCACCACCACCTTGTCTTCAACGTGGCCCCTGAGGCTGCGATCAATAAACAGATCCGGATCCAGGTGACGCTCCCAATAATCCCACAGGCGCCAGGCATATCCATCCAGCGGCGGAACCTTGATACCGCTGCCTTTCAGCGCCCGTTCGGTTTCGCGGCTGTCAAACTTGGTGGGGTAATTGATAAACCGGAGCACTTCCGGTGGCATGCCGAGATCGTTCATCACCTGCCGTGAAATACGCTTGGCCGGCGGCAGCATGGAAATGCCCTGTTTGACCACGGTGGGAATGAAATTGAACAACCGGGCATCAATGCGCATAGTCATTTGCGGCGCGTGGGCGGCCTCGGCAAACAGATTAAGGACTTCGCCGATACGCTGTGGCTTTGGATCCGTCAGGTGGAAACATTTGCCGTCTTCGCCTTTCTTGTGCGCAATGTGATCCATGGCCTTGACCACGAAATCGACCGGCACAATGTTCAATCGGCCGCCTTCCAGCCCGATGGCCGGCATCCATGCAGGCATCGCCCGGCGCATTTTCTGGATCAGCTTGAAGAAGTAATACGGTCCGTCAATCTTGTCGATTTTACCGGTTTCCGAGTGCCCCACCACGATACCCGGGCGATAGATACGCCAGGGAATATCACACTTGGTGCGGACGATCGCTTCGGATTCGTGCTTGGTGCGGAAATACGGGTTATCCAGCCCGACAGCTTCCTCGAACATATCTTCGCGGAACGTTCCCGGATACAGACCGGCCGCGGCGATGGAACTGACGTGATGAAAATGTTTGGCCTTGATTTCCTCGGCGAAACGCACGGTATTCAAGGTCCCTTCAATGTTTGCCACCTCCTGGGAAGCCGCGTCGGCTTTCAGGTCATAGATGGCCGCCAGGTGAAAGACATGGGTGATTTTGCCTTGCATCTGTTTGCGTTTGGCGGGAGAAATCCCCAGCCGCGGTTTGGACAGGTCACCGGTAACGCCGATGACCCGTTTGCCGTCCTCGCCCCATTTGCGCTTGAGTTTATCCAGCTTGAGTTTCGAACCCGAACGCACCAGTACATAAATATCGCCTTTGCGTTTCAGCAGGCAATCGATCAGGTTGTGACCCAAAAACCCGGTACCACCGGTAACGAAATAACTCATGACGTATGCTCCGGAATTCGGTTTATGCTGAGCCTCAGACAAGTTTCGGCACCGCCCTTTGCAAAGCGGGTTGAATGAAGCGTTTAATGCAATGATCGTGATACGATCTTACCAGATCAATTACATTGGCAAGTTGCCAACCCCTACTCTTTTGGAACGTATAAATGAGCGAAGTCAACGAAACTTTTGAAAAAGCCTCGGTGGCGGCCAAATCGCTGCCGGAACGCCCTGATAACGATACGATGCTGCGCTTGTACGCGCTGTACAAACAGGGCTCATCAGGCGACGTGAGTGGAGAAAAGCCGGGATTTTTCGATTTTGTCGGCGTGGCCAAGTATGAAGCCTGGCAAAAACTGGCCGGCAAACCCGCCACTGAAGCACAGAACGAGTATATCGAACTTGTCCGCAAACTGGGCGGCGATGTCTGAATCGCAATGCTTCAGATCAGCCATGCTGACCTGACCTGACCAGCCAGCGGAACAAGCGGAAATTGCGCCAGCCGGCCCGTGCCGCTGGCCCACGGGAAACCACCGTCAGGCATGCCGAAACGCGATACCAGAGAATTGATACTGGCAACCAGCCTGGGACTGTTCAATGAGCTGGGCGAACCGCATGTAACCACCAATCACATCGCTGATGCGGCCGATATCAGCCCGGGTAACCTGTATTACCACTTCAACAATAAGCAGGACATCGTGCTGGAATTGTTCAAGCGGTTTATCGTGCAACTGGACCCGGTAATCAGCGTACCCGAAAACACCGCGCTGGAGGCCGAGGATTTCTGGTTCCAGTTGCACCTGTCTTTCGAACTCAAGGGCCAGTACCGGTTTTTATACCGCAACCTGGTGGATCTGGCCGAACAGATACCCAACCTGGGCAGCGCCTTCCGGGGGCTGTTCAGACAGGAGCACGACGCGCTGGCCACCACCCTGGCCGGTCTGGAGCAGCGAGGCGCTCTGCAGATCACGCCAGAGGAAAAATCCCTGCTGCTGAATAACCTGATGCTGGCGCTGAATTACTGGCTGCCGTTTGCCAGCATGTTTGAAAATAACGGCCTGGCGCCGGCCGATTCCCAGGCCAGAGCCATAGCCGGGGTGTTGCAAATGGTATTGCCTTATTTGCGCGAACCCGAGCACGACGAAATGGCCGAACTAATGGCCCGCTACCTGCAGCACTGAAAAAAAAGGCCGGCGATATCCTCGCCGGCCTTTCAAATCACCTTCGAGCCCTGTGCAGGCTTTTCAGGTTCAGCTCGCAGCTGAAGCGGGGGTGGCTTCAGCTGATTTGGCTGAGGTTTTCTTGGCGGTTTTACGCGCCAGAGGAACCTTCTTGACGGCCGCCTTTTTAGGCGAGGCCTTCTTCGCCGCAGCTTTCTTGGTGGCTGCTTTCTTGGTGGCCGACTTCTTGCTGCTTGCTTTTTTGCCAGCCGCTTTTTTGGCTACCTTCTTTTTGGCTTTTTTCACGGCCGGTTTGCTGGCCGTGGCACGTTTGGCCGGAACTTTGGCCGTCTGTGCATCCATGGCGGCAACCTGTGCGGCCAGGACCTGTACCTTGTCAGCCAGGCTGACTACGTCCTCTTTGCTGGGGATTCCCAGCCGTGCCAGCGCACGCGCCACACGGTCTTCGAAAATACGCTCCAGCTTGTCCCAGTTGTCAGAAGCCTGCTTGCGCACGGCATCGGCCTGGTTTTTGGCCTGGGTTTTCATGCCCTCTACGCGGTTTTCCATTTCACCGCGAAGTTCGCCTACCGCGCCTTCAACATCCTTGCGGGTTTTCTTTTCAACCTTGCCGCCTTCGGCAACCAGTTTCTCGAACAACTTGCTGCCTTGCTCTATAATGCGGCCGCCTTCCTGCTGTGCCACATTCAAAGCACCCAGGCCAGCCAGCCAGATATCGCGGGCCGAATCAACTACCGGCGCCGCCGCATTTTGCATTGCAGGCTTGCGTTGAGCCTTCTTTTTAAGCATCTTCTTAGCCATAACATCCTCCGTTGGTATAAGTGTTTTTGCCAGTCGATGGATGTATTCTAGTGAGCAGCATTAGAGTAAACACACTAAAACCGGTTCAGGGAGTACCGGCACGTCACGCGGGTGGTCGGAGCAAACATTCATGAGCAGATGGAAAAAGTTCCCCTATGATCAGAGCAGTTACCGGTATGACGACGATGACTTGTGGCATGCCTGGGACCGGCTGCACGCCGGTGATTGCGAAAGCTTTCCGGAAAATGATGTATTGCAGGAAGCCTGGCGTTGCTTCCATGCCGGTGACTTTGAACACGCGGTTAACCTGGCGGATGAATTCGGCATTGAAGGACACGCTGTGGCCAACAAGGCAACCGGCATATACGCCACGTATCTCGAAGACAGCGAGGCGGCCCAGATAGCCTGTTTCAAAGCCGCCATCGCGCGGGCTGAAAAGGCCATTGAGGCCCTGCCGGATGACCCCAACAGCCATTATTTCCATGCCTTCAATCTGGGCCGCTACAGTCAGAGCATCTCGGTGGTGAAAGCCCTCAAGCAAGGGGTTGGCGGCAAGATATCAGATAGTCTGAACCGCGCCCTGGAGTTACAGCCGGAACACGCGGAAGCGCACACGGCGCTGGGCATGTATCATGCGGAAATCATTGACAAGGTAGGCAAGCTGATCGGCTCCATGACCTATGGTGCCAGCGAGAAGGAGGCCATCAGCCACTTCGAAAAAGCACTGAAACTGTGTCCGGCTTCACCCATCGCGCACATCGAGTACGGCAATGGCCTGTATCTGTTGTACGGTGACAGCCGGCTGGACGACGTCACCGAGCTTTATGTCAAGGCGTCGGAAATGACCCCGATGGACGCGATGGAAAAACTGGATGTGGAGTCCGCTCTGTCCGAACTGGAGTAAAGCCCCATATCCGTATCCGGCGCATTACCCACACCGCAACGTGGCGTTTCAGCCACCATCAGGAATTTTGAGAATACCCTCCAACAGAGTAGGATAAAGTTCAAGGAAGATAACCGGAGGCCTTGGTTTCAGCCCACATTGGGCTGCGTTGCCGGCTTCGCAAACAGGCACATGGAAACACGCAAATGGACATGAGAAGTGATCAGAAAACTCTGGTAGGCCACCTGGTTGAAGTGACTGGCGCGGATTTCGTTGCTCAGTTACTCGGTGAAGATGAAGGCTTTGAACCGGAAATCACCATTGGCCACGACCTGATCAGGGTTGGCCAGGTCGGCTCATACATGGTGGTTGATCAGGCCGGTTTCCGGCTGCTGACCATGGTGGAAAGCCAGTGGCAGGAACAGGGCCCCGCCGGCGAAACGGTGCGCATGTTGCGCATGAACCCGCTGGGTGAACTTAACAAGGAAGGGGATTTCAGCCGTGGCGTAAAACATTACCCGACCACCGGCGCCGCGCTGCATGTGGTTACCGCCGACACCCTGGCCGGACTGTTCACTGATTTCAGCGAAGGCAATTACAAGGTGGGCAAGCTGAGTTCATTTGAGTCCATTGATGTATTCCCGGATGCGTCATCCTTTTTCGGCCGGCATGTGGCCATCCTCGGGCAATCCGGCGCGGGTAAATCCTGGTCGGTCACCAGCCTGATCCAGTCCGCGCTGAAAGCCATGCCGAATGCACACATCATCCTGCTCGATTTGCACGGTGAATACGGCCTGAGAAAACACGACCTGAGTTCACACTCGGCTTTTCCCAAGGACATGGTGCGCTGCATTGATGCCGACGAACTGGAAATGCCTTATTGGCTGTTGACCTTCGCCGAACTGGTGGACCTGCTCATTGATCCCGAGGACGAAGACGCATCCGTTCAGATTGCATTTTTGCGTAACGCGGTACTGGAGCTGAAACGCCAGGCCAATACGCACCTGGATATCGGCCATATCACCGTGGATTCACCCATCTTCTTTGAGCTGGATGACCTGATAAAGCGGTTCAAGGAAGCCAATGAACAAACCGCAAGTTTCGGCAAGGAGAAAACCGCGCTGTTCGGCAAGTTTGACCAGTTGCTGGTGAAGCTCCACAGCCGTATGAACGATACCCGTTATGACTTCCTGATGCGGCCGCAGAAGCGCACCTCTTCAGAATCCCTGCCCAATCTGATGAGGGATTTCGTCGGTCTGGGCGAGCCACGCGCCAAGATCACCATCATCGACCTCAGCGCGGTCCCGTTTGATGTTCATCCCACGGTAACGTCACAGATCGGCCGGCTGGCCTTCGAGTTCAATTACTGGAACCCGCGCTGCCGCGAGTTTCCCATTTGGCTGGTTTGTGAGGAAGCACACGCATACATACCACGCGATAACACCACCCACAGCCAGCAGACCCGGCGCGCCATGGAACGCATTGCCAAGGCCGGCCGTAAATACGGCGTGGGCTTGTGCGTGGTCAGCCAGCGGCCACACGAGTTGTCGGAAACCGTGCTGGCCCAGTGCAGTACCTTCGTATGCCTGCGCATTTCCAACCCGGATGACCAGAGTTACGTGCGTGAATTGGTGCCGGATGCCGCGCGAGGCATGCTGGAATCACTGCCCTCACTGGCGCGAGGCGAAGCCATTGCCGTTGGTGAAGCGGTGCCCATGCCGGTTCGCTTCCAGATCACCATGCCCAATCCGCCGCCCAATTCCAGCAGTATCGACTATGCCGGCCAATGGCACCACGGGCCGGAAGAAATTGACGTCGAAGACATGGTGGACCGCTGGCGCCGGCAGAAGCGCTGATGCGCCGCGGCGCGGTGAGGCTAGTCCGTGCCGAGTTCTTCCATCGCTGACTGCAACAGGCGTTCCGCCATCGCGCTGCTGGGCCGTTCACCCAGCGGCAGCATCAGTGCAAGGTGCATCAGCTTGTCCAGTTCGGGCTGGAAACGGCGGATGATCTCGACTGGTTCGGGAACCAGCCGCCGGTCGGTAATCAGGCCGAAAAAGACCTTGCCGTTGTAACTGAGAATACTCACGCCAAGACCAATATTGCCGGTCTGTGGCACCCAGAACATCATGTCACGTACCTCTCCACCCGCCAGGTAAAGGGGAGCACTCGGGCCAGGAACATTGGTCAGTACCGTGGTGGCCTTTTCACTGAATAACTCCAACGCCGGTTTTTGCAGTGATGGCGGACTCATGCCCAGCGCGGCCAGCAAACCAAATGCCACGGCCGCCTGTTTGCCGGACTTGAGTTCGTTCATGCGTGCATGGACCTGGTACAGGCGCTCCAGCGGGTTGGCGATATCGACCGGCAAGGCCAGGAACACCAGTCCGAAATGATTGCCGAGCTCCTTGGCGTGTTCCAGTGGCCGCAAATTGACCGGCACGGTAGCGCGAATTTCTGTGGCAGCGCCCTGCTCGCTGCCCTTGGCCAGCAGGTAGCTGCGGAACGCACCGCTCACCGCCGCAATCAGCACGTCATTGACCGTACAACCCAGTGATTTGCTCAGTGCCTTGATTTCATCCAGTGGAATGGGGTCAGCCCAGGCCACGCGTTTACGCACGCCGAGGCGGCCTTTCAACAGGGTTTTGGGGTCATTGGGCAGGGTCAATGCGTTGGACAGCTCGCGCGCCAGCTCGCCCGCTTCGCTCAGCAACTGCCCGGCTTTTTCCGGATGCATGACCATTTGCAGCGCTTCTTCCAGCATTTTTTGTGACAGATGCACCGCGAAATCCATGCCATCCCGGGCCGGTTCGAGCAGGCGCTGGAAAATACCGGACTCTGAAACGCGTTTGCGCTTCCAGTCATCCGGATTGGGGGCGGACTGCAACGGCCCCGGTTTGGGGTCTGTGAGGGACAAAAACACCTGCACCAGTGCGATCCCGTCGGCATAGCAATGATGAATGCGGGTTACCACCACGGGGCCGCCCAGGTAGTTTTCCACGAAGTGAAACTGCCACAGTGGCCGCGACGGGTCCAGTGCGGTACTGGCCAGATCGCTGACGTATTCTTCCAGCTCCTGCTGGTCGGCTTTCCCCGGCAAAGCCACACGGCGGACGTGACCGCGTATTTCAAAATCCTCGTCCAGTTCCCAGAAGGCGCCTGATGAGTTCACCACGGCCTTCTGGCGAAACCGCCTGAATGACAGAAAACGCTGCCTGATCGTTTCCACCAGCTGTTTGTAGCTGGCCTTGTTATCGAGGGTGACGATGCCGGTTATCATCATCAGGTTGGTTGGCTGCTCCATACGCAACCAGGCAATATCAACCTTTGACATCGGCTCCCGAGTCATTTACGTATCAGACAAGTTTCATGTTGCCAGCCGCTCGCTGCAACGACCGGGCACGGTCAGAGCGCAGGTCCTGCAAGCGTTCGAGGTAGCCCTCACCGACACCGGTCAC
>JBFIHZ010000126.1:0-10044 GCA_041601535.1 Lysobacterales bacterium
CGGTCGAAATGGGTGTGGGAACGCAACGGTATCGCCACGCCACCGTTCATGTATTTCGGACCGGCGCAACATGATTACGCTAAAGCCCTGCAGGAATTCGGCCTGCCGGTGTTTGTAAAACCGCTGGCGCTGGGTTCCAGTATCGGCATTTCGCGCGTCAAGACCAGCGAAGCACTGCAAGCCGCCGTAGACCTGGCCCGCTCCCATGGCGACACCATCATTATCGAAAAGGAAATCCGCGGTGGTGAGTACTTCGCCGGCATGCTGGAACAGCTTGAATTGCCGTTGATCCGGGTGGAAACACCACGTGAGTTCTACGACTACACCGCCAAGTATGAATCTGACGAGACCCGTTATCACTGCCCCTGCGGCCTGCCAGATGATGTAGAACGCGATCTCAAGGCGCAGGCGCGGCAGGCATTTGACCTGCTCGGAACCACAGGTTGGGGCCGGGTGGACTTTCTGCTGGACGATGCAGGCAAGGCCTGGTTCCTGGAAGTGAATACCACGCCCGGCATGACCGATCACAGCCTGGTGCCACAAGCCGCTCAGCAAATGGGTATTGGTTTCGACGAATTGATCTGGCGCATCCTGGAGACCAGCCTGTGAACGCTTATCGCAGAACGCAGTCTGCTACCCGCTTCACCACCCAGGCCAATGCTTATGGCCGCCATGCCGGCAACCGCGGGTTCAGCAGCGCCTGGCTGGCGGTGCTGTTGCTGGCCCTGGTTACCGTTGCAGCCACGGTGTGGGTGGGCATGGGTATCGTGGCCAAGGAACGCTGGCCGATTCGCTGGCTGGACCTGAACGGCAGTTTCCAGCGGGTCAGCGCCGAGCAGTTACGGGTCAACCTGGCGCCGCTGTCCAATACCAGCTTCTTTACATTGGACATGCAGGGCTTGCAGCAGGCGGCGGCCAAAAACCCCTGGGTAGCCGCCGTCAGCGTAAAGAAAACCTGGCCGGACACGGTGACCGTAACGGTGGAAGAGTACGTGCCCATCGCGCACTGGAACAGCGGCTACCTGATTTCCTCCACAGGTCATGCTTTCGCCACGCCTGAAGCCGACGAGATCCAGGGATTGCCCTGGTTGAGCGGGCCTCAGGACCGGCTGGACCAGGTGCTGGATGCCTGGACGAAATTTGATGCGCGGCTCAACCTTGCAGCCCTGGATATTGCCCGCCTGAGCCTGGATGAACGGGGTGCCTGGTCGATGCAGCTGAACAGTGGCACCCGTCTCCACCTCGGCCGGGACGCGGCCAATGAACGCCTGGAGCGGTTGATGAAAAGCTGGCCGGCGCTGGTTGCGGATGCGCCGTTGCCGCCGCTGCGCGTGGACCTGCGTTACACCAACGGTTTTGCTGTTTTATGGCCGGAAGAACCGGCCGACTTTGCCGGAACAGATTACTGAATGATGTCTAAAAAAGCCGAAAAGTCACTGGTAGTAGGTCTCGATGTGGGGACCTCCAAGATTGTCGCGATTGTTGGCGAGATCCAGCCTGACGGTGGGGTCGAGGTCATCGGACTGGGGTCGCATCCTTCGCACGGGCTGAAACGTGGCGTGATCGTGGATATGGCGTCCACCGAACAGGCCATCCAGCGTGCGGTGGAGGAAGCCGAGCTGATGGCCGGCTGTGAAATCCACTCGGTGTTCGCCGGCATATCCGGAAATCACATTGGCAGCCTCAACTCCGATGGCACGGTTGCCATCAAGGACAAGGAAGTGTCCGAGGGTGATGTGGACCGGGTGCTGGACGCGGCGCGTGCGGTACCGGTGGCGGCAGATCAGAAAATCCTGCATGTGTTGCCGCAGGAGTATGTCATCGACAACCAGGACGGCATCCGTCAGCCGATCGGCATGGCCGGGGTGCGCCTGGAAGCCCATGTGCATGTGGTCACCGCCGCACTGAGTGCCACCCAGAACATTGGCAAATGTGTGGCCCGGTGTGGCCTGGCCATAGATGAACTGATCATGCAGCCGCTGGCGGCCAGTTACGCGGTGTTGACCGAGGATGAAAAGGATTTGGGCGTTTGTCTGGTGGACATCGGCGCAGGCACCACCGACATCGCGGTGTTTACCGATGGCGCCATCCGACATACCGCCTGCATCCCGATCGCGGGTGACCAGGTCACCAATGACATCGCGGTGGCCTTGCGCACGCCCACGCAGCATGCCGAAGACATCAAGATCAAGTATGCCTGCGCATTGGAGCAACTGGCGCGCAACGACGAAACCATCCAGGTGCCCAGCGTGGGTGACCGCACCTCAAGACGGCTGGCGCGGCAAACCTTGGCGCAGGTGGTGGAAGCCCGCTACCGCGAGTTGTTCTCGCTGGTGCTGGCTGAACTGCGCCGCAGCGGGTTCGAAAACATGGTGGCGGCCGGGCTGGTCATGACCGGTGGTGCCTCACTGATCGAAGGCGCCGAAGGACTGGCGGAAGAAATCTTTCATATGCCGGTTCGGCTGGCCACGCCACAGGGCGTCAGCGGACTGGCCGATGTGGTTTCCAATGCCATTCATGCAACCGGGGTTGGCCTGCTGTTATACGGCAGCCAGGCGGATTCCAGCCGGGTTTCGTTAACCGCGGCGGCGGGGGATACATTTTTTGACCGCGTACGGAGTTGGTTCCGGGGCGAATTTTAGTTTTACAGGCCTGCAGGCCAGAACGGTGAATCTGCGTAAAAAAAACCGCATGAAGCGGCAAACGCATACAGGGTTTGACGGGTTGGCAGGCAGGATTTAACGGCGAGCGAGAGGAGAAGCAGTAATGTTTGAATTGGTTGAAAATTATACGCCAAACGCGATGATCAAGGTCATCGGTGTCGGCGGGGGTGGCGGCAATGCCGTGGCACAGATGATTGATGCGAAAATCGAAGGTGTCGAGTTTATTGCTGCCAATACAGACGCACAGGCCTTGCGCCAGTTCAAGGGCAAGACCATTTTGCAAATTGGATCCAGTGTCACCAAGGGTCTGGGGGCAGGTGCCAATCCGGAAGTCGGGCGCCAGGCCGCGCTGGAAGACCGTGATCACATCATGGAAATGCTGGCCGGCGCGGATATGGTGTTTATTACTGCCGGCATGGGTGGCGGTACCGGCACCGGTGCGGCTCCGGTGATTGCCCAGGCGGCCAGGGAGATGGGTATTCTGACCGTGGCAGTGGTTACCAAGCCATTCCATTTTGAGGCACGCCGGCGAATGGCCATTGCCGAAAAAGGCATAGAGGAACTGGGCAGCCACGTGGATTCCCTGATCACCATTCCCAATTCCAAGCTGGCCGCGGTGCTGGGCGGCGAAACCTTGTTGCTGAATGCGTTCAAGGCAGCCAATGATGTGTTGCAGGGTGCGGTACAGGGCATTGCCGAACTGATTACACGCCCGGGCCTGATTAACGTGGATTTCGCCGATGTACGCACCGTGATGTCGGAAATGGGCATGGCCATGATGGGTGCCGGCCAGTCTTCCGGTGACGATCGCGCCATCATGGCGGCCCAGGCCGCCATCGGCAGCCCGCTGCTGGAGGACATCAATCTGTCCGGCGCGTGCGGCATTCTGGTGAATATCACCGCAGGCCCCAACCTGACGATGAAGGAGTTCGAGGAAGTGGGCAGCACCGTATCGGACCTGGCATCGGACGACGCCACCGTGGTGATCGGCACGGTCATTGACCAGGAACTGGGTGATGATTTGCGCGTGACGGTGGTTGCCACCGGCCTGGGTAATGCGCTGCGGGCCAGCACCAAGCAAGACAAACCGGTACGCCTGGTGGCCAATGGCACCACTGGCCGGGTTGACAGCAGCCAGAACCAGCCGGGCGATATTGAACCGGTATTGTCTGACCGTGACCGGCGTCTGGCCCAGGCTGAAAACAAGGACCTGTTCACCCGTCAGAGCGATATGGACTATCTGGACATACCCTCGTTCCTGCGCAACCAGGCGGATTGAGGTTAGGTCTTCGGACACAGGGTGATGTTGCTCTCTCACTTGCCTGCTCCGCCGAAGTGCTTGTGCACTTCGGCAAAGGCGGCTGCACTCGCTCCCAACGGCCCCGACGGCTTTACTGCTTCTCGCCGGGTGCGGTCGGATGGGGTGGAGCGGGGGCACTTGCCTGCTCCGCCGAAGTGCTCGCGCACTTCAGCGAAGGCGGCTGCACTCGCTCCCAACGGCCCCGACGGCTTTACTGCTTCTCGCTGGGTGCGGTCGGATGGGGTGGAGCAGGGGCACTTGCCTGCTCCGCCGAAGTGCTTGCGCGCTTCGGCAAAGGCGGCTGCACTCGCTCCCAACGCCCCCGGCGGCTTTACTGCTTCTCGCCGGGTGCGCCTGAAAACGGGGGCGAGTGGGTGCTGGGCACTTTTGGGCTGGAATCTGGTCCATCAGGGGTCCGGGGATATCGTCTGATATTGATGAGATCAGGTGGTGTTCCGAAACGGTAAATGAGAGGTATAATGCGCAGGGATCAACGGCTAGTCGCTCGCCGCAACAGCGGTTGGTTCCTGCGTAATCTCCGTCAGATAGTTTCCCTTACGAGAATGTGACGTAGTTGTTACAGGCTTGTTAATTTGTTGTTAAATAACAACAAATGTGGTTAAAACCCCAACTAAAATCTTTGCCGCAAGGTTGCGCTGTGCTAGTATGCCGCTGATTTTGCGGGCTTCGAGGAGTCCCGATAATGATAAAACAACGTACCCTCAAGAATGTGATTCGAGCAACAGGCGTAGGTATTCACACCGGACAAAAGGTGTTTATGACCTTGCGGCCGGCTGCCGTGAACACCGGTATCGTGTTCCGCCGTACCGATCTGGATCCGGTGGTGGAAGTGCCGGCATTTGCGACCTACGTGGGTGATACCAGCATGAATACCACGCTGGAGCGCGATGGTGTCAGGGTATCCACGGTTGAGCACCTGATGTCGGCATTTGCCGGGCTGGGTATCGACAATGCCTACGTGGACCTGAGTAATGCCGAAGTGCCGATCATGGATGGCAGTGCCGGGCCGTTCGTATTCCTGATTCAGTCCGCTGGTATCGAGGAACAATCAGCGGCCAAACGGTTTATCCGCATTCTGGAGCCGGTTGAAGTCCGGCGCGATGACAAATGGGCACGGTTCGAGCCGCACTCGGGATTCCGGGTGTCGTTCAAGATTGATTTCAATCATCCGGTGTTCAAATCGCACCAGTCATTCGCGTCGGTTGATTTTTCAACCACGTCGTATTTGAAGGAAATTGCCCGCGCGCGCACCTTCGGTTTCATGCGTGACATTGAAATGCTGCGCGAGCGCAACCTTGTTCTGGGCGGCAGCATGGATAACGCGGTGGTGCTGGATGACTACCGGGTGCTGAACGAAGACGGCCTGCGCTACGAAGATGAGTTCGTCAAACACAAGGTGCTGGACGCTATTGGTGATCTGTATCTGCTCGGACACGGCCTGATCGGTTCGTTTTCTGGCTACAAGTCAGGCCACGAGCTGAATAACCTGTTGTTGCGGGAATTGTTTGAACATCCGGCCAGCTGGGAAGAGGTCACGTTTGATGAAAAAGACAGCGTGCCGGTGTCCTATGCACATCCGGCGGAGGCTGTTTAACGCCCTGTTGGGGTTTGCTGCCGGCTCAGGTGTCGGTTTTGTTGACCAGCCTGGCCATGGCATCCAGAGCCTGACGAGCGGCCGGACTGAGTGATTTGCGCTGCCTGGGTGTGACGGATTCACGCTTGAGCGGGGCAACACGAAAATCAATGTAGCGAACTTGCGGATAACCGGAAGAGTTAAGGAAATCAATAGCTTGTGGCACCATTAAGCGCAAGCGGCTGGCCCACGAAGCGGTGGGAGTAAGCAGAATCAAGCGGTCTTGCCGCAATGCAGCCACCTGAAACTGGCTGGCTGCCTCCGGGCCAAAGTGCCCGGCAAGTAACGACTCCACGCGTAACAGGGACCTGGCGTGGCGCACGAGACCACCCAGGGCGTTATCCGTGTCGGTCAGAACATCGTCGACCGGGGTAACCGAGTGATGCACGCGAGGAGATCTGGACATACATGAAGCCTACTGCAACCCAGGCCCTTTTGGCCAGTAAAGCCGGTTTGATAATGGCAAAGTACCAGCGCATTGTTACCCGCCGCTACCGGCCCGCCCTGTTGGTTGCCCTGGCTTTTACCGCGATGTTTGCGTCGTTCCTGCTGGGCCGTGAAACGGCCACTTCCAATCATCAGCTGAAACAGGCCATGGCCAGCCTGCAACTGGACATCATGTTGCAGCGGCGTGACGTTGACCGCGTGTTGCAGGATAACCGCAGCACCATCAACGCTTTGGCTGTGCGTCTGGCTGAGCTGCAGGCCGCTTCAACCCGCATTGACGCCATGGGGGAACGGCTGGCGCAGATGGGGCAACTGACCCTGGACGAGTTTGACTTCAACCGGCCTGCGCCGGTCGGTGGCCCGGCAGATCCGGTCAGTTCGATGGCCGCCAGCGAAGAAGAACTGCAGGGTTCCATTGCATATTTGGGTGAAAAGCTGCGCCGGCAGGCATCGCAACTGGACGCCTTGCAGGCCCTGATGGTTAACCGTCAGTTTGAGAACGATCTCACCCCTACCGGTTGGCCGGTGCGCAAAGGTTGGATTTCTTCACGGTTTGGCGAACGCAACGATCCCTTCACCGGTCAGCGCGCCAATCATCGTGGCCTGGACTTCGCCGGTACCCGCGGCAGCGAGGTTGTCAGCGTGGCCAGCGGCGTGGTGGTATGGGCAGGCAACCGGCGTGGCTATGGCAAGACCGTTGAAATTGATCATGGCAACGGCTACCAGACACGGTACGCACATGCGGAAAGCCTTGAAGTGGAGCCTGGAGACCACGTAACGGCGGGCCAGCTGATTGCCAGGATGGGCAGCACCGGGCGCGCATCAGCACCCCATGTGCATTTTGAGGTATTGCAGAACGGCGTTACGGTCAACCCGCAGAAATTTGTCAGCCAATTGCGCTGAACCCGCGGCGGGGCCCAGGTAAATCATCGAAAATCCGAATTACTCCCCATGCCTTGCATCCCGCCGGAATGACCCCACATTCGGCTAGGGAATCCACGATTGAATTTGTGGCGCTGTTGCGTCCTGCGTGGTGTGTTGCCGATTCCCGGAAAGCCGCTGAATGAGTGTATTATCGGATGCTGCACGCCCGAGATACCCTAGCCATGGAGCCGACAGGCAGCCTGCTTGCCCGGGATGGGCATGCGAATTCACACAATAAAATGACACAATCAACTCAATCCGGTAGTGAACTCTGATGCTGAACAAGGTATTTACAAAATTACTGGGTAGCCGAAATGATCGGCTGGTCAAGAAAATGGGCAAGGCGGTACAGGCGATTAATGACCTGGAGCCCACGTTTCAGTCAGTCAGCGATGATGAGCTGAAAGCCCGGACGGAAGAATTGCGTGAGCGGCACGCCAACGGTGAGTCGCTGGACAGCCTGTTACCGGAAAGTTTCGCCCTGGTGCGTGAGGCTTCAACCCGCACACTGGGCTTGCGCCATTACGATGTGCAGCTGATCGGTGGCATGGTTCTGCACCGCGGCATGATCGCGGAAATGAAAACGGGTGAAGGTAAAACCCTGATGGCCACGCTGGCGGTTTACCTTAACTCGCTGACCCGTAAAGGTGTTCACGTGGTCACCGTGAACGATTACCTGGCACGCCGCGATGCCGAGTGGATGCGGCCCGTTTACGAAGCCCTTGGCATTACCGTGGGTGTCGCCGTACCGGGCATGACTCCCGCCGCCAAGCGGGCTGCTTATGCCTGCGATGTGGTATACGCCACCAATAATGAACTCGGTTTCGACTACCTGCGTGACAACATGGCCTTTTCTGCTGACCAGAAAAGCCAGCGCGAACGCTATTTCGCGATTGTCGACGAGGTGGACTCCATCCTGATTGACGAGGCCCGCACGCCGTTGATCATTTCCGGTCCGGCGGACGAAACGCCGCAATTGTATGTGCGTATCAACCAGCTGATCCCGAGCCTGAAAAAAGCCGAGGTAATCAACTCCGCAGACGGCGAGGTGGGTGAGGGCGACTTCACCATCGATGAGAAGCAGAAACAGGTTTATCTCACCGAAGAAGGCATGGGCCACGTGGAAGATCTGATGGTGCGCAACGGGCTGTTGAAAGCGGAAGACAGCCTGTATAACGCCAACAACCTGAACCTGGTGCACCATCTCAACGCCGCCCTGCGTGCCCACCACCTGTTCCATAAGGATGTGGATTACATCATCAAGGATGGCGAGGTGGTCATCGTGGATGAGTTCACTGGCCGCACGCTGGCCGGACGGCGCTGGTCGGAAGGCCTGCATCAGGCCATCGAAGCCAAGGAAGGGGTGCCGATTCAGAAAGAAAACCAGACGCTGGCCTCCATTACCTTCCAGAATTATTTCCGTCTGTACGAGAAGCTGGCCGGCATGACCGGTACCGCGGATACAGAAGCATACGAGTTCCAGTCAATTTATGGCCTGGAAGTTGTGGTCATTCCCACCCACAAACCGATGATTCGCGATGACAAGGACGACCTGGTTTTCCTCAAGGCCGAAGCCAAGTACCAGGCCATAATCGAAGACATTAAGGACTGTGCGGAACGAGGCCAGCCGGTACTGGTGGGCACCACCTCGATTGAAACCTCAGAACTGATTTCAGGGCTGCTGAAGAAGCAAAAGATTCCGCATGAAGTGCTCAATGCCAAGCAGCATGAGCGCGAAGCCCATATTGTGGCGCAAGCCGGACGTTCCGGAGCGGTCACCATCGCCACCAACATGGCTGGCCGCGGCACCGATATTGTGCTGGGTGGCAACCTGAATGCCGAGATCGAAGCCCTGGGTGAAAACCCGGATCCGGCCAAGGTGGACGCCATTCGCAAGGATTGGGAAAAACGCCACGAAGCGGTGTTACAGGCTGGCGGTTTGCATATCATTGGCACCGAGCGGCATGAATCCCGCCGCATCGACAACCAGTTGCGCGGCCGCTCCGGACGCCAGGGCGATCCGGGCTCGTCCCGCTTCTACCTGTCGCTGGAAGACAGCCTGATGCGCATTTTTGCATCCGACCGCATGTCATCCATGATGCAGCGGTTCGGCATGAAAGAAGATGAGGCCATCGAGGCCGGCATGCTAAACCGCGCCATCGAAAATGCCCAGCGCAAAGTAGAAGCGCATAACTTTGACGTGCGCAAACATCTGCTGGACTACGACAACGTGGCCAATGATCAGCGGCGCGTGGTGTACCAGCAGCGCAACGAATTGATGGAAGCCGAGGAAATTGGCGACACCATCGCGGATATGCGCGACGAAGTATTCAACCACACCATTGATCAGTTCATCCCGCCCGGCAGCATTGACGAACAATGGGACCTGCCCGGGCTGGAAAAGGCGCTGGAAGGTGAGTTCGGTATCCATCTGCCGCTGCACGACTGGCTGAAGGAGGATGAGCAGCTGCACGAGACCACGCTGCGTGAACGCATCCTGGCCGAGGTTGACGCGCATTTCAAAGGCAAGGAAGAGCAAACCGGCGCGGAAGTGATGCGGCATTTTGAAAAGGCCCTGATGCTGAACGTGCTGGACCAGAAATGGAAAGACCACCTGGCCAGCATGGACTACCTGCGCCAGGGTATTGGCCTGCGCGGCTATGCTCAAAAGCAGCCGATGCAGGAATACAAGCGTGAATCGTTTGATATGTTTACCGAGCTGCTGGATAACATCAAACACGAAGTCGTGCGTATCCTGGCCCGGGTGCAGGTCAAGGCCGAAGAAGATGTTGAGGCCGTTGACGCCCAGCGCCGCAGCGATGCCGCGCTGCAATACCGCCACGACGACGCTTCGCCGGCCGCACAGCCCGCCGCGCCAAACGCCGATGTGGATACCTATGTGCGCGAAGGCCGCAAGGTAGGCCGCAATGAACCCTGTCCCTGTGGTTCAGGCAACAAGTACAAGCATTGTCATGGAAAGCTGGCGTAAACGGCTGGCGCCGTGATCATGTGCAAGGGCCTGTAACCGGCCCAGGTCCAGCGCTGGCTTAACGTTA
>JBFIHZ010000127.1:0-9875 GCA_041601535.1 Lysobacterales bacterium
AACTGCCGGTGAAAATCGTGGTGCTCAACAACTACGGCGACGGCATGGTCAAGCAGTGGCAGAAGCTGTATTACAAGGGCCGCTTGTCAGCCAGTGACAAGTCACTGCGCAAGAAGGATTTCATCAAGGCCGCCGAAGCCGATGGATTCGAGTTTGCCCGGCGGCTGGACCGCAAGGAAGAAATGAGCGAGGTCATCCGTGAATGGCTGGAATTCCCCGGCCCCGCCTTCCTGGAAGTCATCATTGATCCGGATGCCGGCGTATACCCGATGGTGGGGCCAGGCCTGGCCTATGACCAGATGGTGACGGGCGATTTCATCCCGACGCGCAATGCCACTGAGCTGGACGAGATCGACGGATCTTCAATGTTCTGATGCGTTTTGGTGCACGGTCCGGACCCGCCAAGCGGAGTCCGGGATGCGAGTGTCCAGCCCGGCTTTCGGCCCGTTTCCCGGCCGTCAGCTAGAGCCAGCGTTTAAGCCGGAACACCAACAGGATGGCCACACCGATGGCCACCATGATCACCGAGATGATCAGGAAGGAAAGCGGATCCTGGGTGCCCGGCAACCCGGCCACGTTCATGCCAAACAGCCCGGTCAGAAACGACAGCGGCAGGAACACAGCGGCCACCAGCGACAACAGGTACATCTTGGAATTCTGCTCGTGAGCGAGGCTGCTGAGCATCTCTTCCTGCGCTACCATGGCGCGTTCCCGCGACAGGTCCAGTTCTTCCACGAACAGCGTCATGCGGTTGGTTTCCTCCTGCATATACGCCAGGTCCACCGGGGTCAGGATGTCGCTTTGCATGCGTGACAGCCGGTCCAGCGCTTCGCGCTGGGGTGACAGGTAACGGCGGAAATGCGCCGTTTTACGCCGCAGGTTGCCGAATTCGCCGCGGTAATTCAGCGAGCGTTGGCTGGCCATGCTGACTTCGCACTGCTCAATGGAATCCTCAATGCTGTCAATCACCTCGGCAATGCGCTCCACCAGGTGGTACACCAGGGTGGAGAGAAAATCCCCGGGGCCTGCCGGCCCATGACCTTTGTGCAGATCTTCCTGGATTTGCTGTACCGACATCAGCCGCCGCCGCCGTGCGGTGATGATGCGGTTTTTTTCCAGCCAGATGCGTATCGACACCATGTCTTCGGCCTGCGAGCCGGGGTTGAGATTAACGCCCCTTAATATGGTCAGTATGCCGGCCGGGGTTTGCAGGCTGCGCGGGCGGATGTCTTCCTGCAGCATGGCTTCGGTGATGGTTTCGTCAATGCCGCTGTCCTGTTGTAACCAGTCGCGTCCGTCGGGCTTGGAAAAATCCACGTGCACCCAGCGCACACAGCCCTCGGGAATGGGCTGGTGCAGGTCAGCGGCCGTCAGGGCCACGCCGCCGCCCTTGCGGTCCAGGTCGTAGGCACCCAGGATGCCGGGCGAAATCGCGACGTTCGGGCTGGAGCCAGGAACAGGGGCCTGGGTATTCATGCGGACTCACCTCCGGTGGGCTGGTCTTCTTTCAGCATGCGTATCTCAATGGGTTTCAGGCTGTCCAGGTGCACATCGCGTTGCGGGTAGGCAATGACGATATCGTTTTCGCGCATCAGGCGGTCGACGATAAAGCGGATATTGCTGCGAATGGCACGCAATTCGCCGCCGGTGCTGATGTCACACCAGAAGTACAGGTCAAAGATCAGCGCGTTGTCACCGAAGTCTTCGAAGATTACCGATGGGGCCGGGTCGTCCAGCACTTTGTCCTGCTCCTTGCCGGCCTGCAGCAGCAGTTCGGCCACACGCTCTACCGGCGAGCCGTAGGCCACGCCCACGCGCACCGTGGAGCGGAACCGCCGGTCCACCAGCGTCCAGTTCACCACCACCCGCTCGAGCATCTGACTGTTGGGAATCAGCAGGTGCACACCGTCGATACGGCGGATGCGGGTGGAACGGTTGCCGATGCGCTCCACCGTGCCCATGTGCTGGTCGATCTCGACGAAATCACCGATACGCACGGGCTTTTCCGACATCAGTATCCAGCTGCTGATCAGGTTGTTGATGATGTTCTGCGCGCCGAACCCGACGCCGATGGCCACTGCGCCGCTGATCACCGCCAGGTGGGCGATCGGTATCTGCAGCATGCCCATGGCGGTGATAAACACCAGGATCAGAAAACCCCAGTAGAACAGCCGCACGATGGTCTGGCTGGCGTTGATGTCGACGTGGTTGCGCTGCAGCAGGTTGGACAACAGGCGCGACAGGTGTCGGCTGACCAGCAGCGCGATGCTGATGAACAACACCACCGAAAAGGCCTGGCCTACCGTGATGCTGGCCCCGCTGCTGAGGGTGACCAGCGTGTAGTTCCAGATTTGGATCAGCTTTTCCATCGGTCCCCGCTAGTGTTTATTGGTATTGAGGCCGGATAACCGGTTCACGGCTACTCAGTTATCTTCATTATGCGACTCCTGGGCCGGGCTGGCCAAGGCTCCGTGCCCCGGGGCTTCAGATTCCGGCGTTTGGTTTACCAGGTAATGCTGCAAAAACAGCATCGCGGCCTGCTGGTATACATCGCGGTTTTCCTTGCGCTGGTAACCGTGCCCCTCGTTTAGTGCATTGATGTACCACACCGGCTGGCCGCGTTGGCGCAGTGCGTTGACAATCTGCTCCGATTCGGTCACCGGCACGCGCGGGTCGTTCTGGCCCTGCACCACCAGCAGGGGCACCGAGATCTTGTCAACGTGATTCAGTGGGCTGATGCTTTGCAGGAATTGCCGCATCTGCGGGTCGCGCTCATCACCGTATTCGACACGGCGCAACTCGCGGCGGTAGTCCTGGGTGTTTTCCAGGAAGGTGACGAAATTGCTGATGCCCACCACGTCTACCGCGGCGCGCAGGCGGTGGCTGTAGTGCACTGCAGCGGCCAACACCATGTAGCCGCCGTAACTGCCGCCATACATGGCCACGCGGTGCTGGTCCAGCTCGGGCCGGGTGGCAATCCAGTCCAGCAGGGCGCCCACGTCCTTGACCGAATCCTCGCGCAGGTAGCCATCATCCAGCGCCAGGTAATCGTTGCCGTAGCCCAGCGAGCCGCGCACATTGGGCGCGACAACCGCGGCGCCCAGTTCCCTGGCCCACATCTGGAACGTGCTGGAAAACGATGGCCGGTACTGGCTTTCCGGGCCGCCATGCATGTAAATCACCACCGGGAACGGGCCGTCGCCAGGTGGTTTGTAGTAAAACGCCGGGATTTTGCGTGGCTCGTCACGGTATTGATCGAATGTCGGGTACCACACCAGTTCGGGTTCGACAAAGGTCTCGGTATCCAGGCCGCCGACTTCACTGAAGGTCCAGCGCTGCCAGCCATCAACGCTTTCCGGCCGGCGGCCGAGGTGCATTACGAAAACATCGCTGGGAGTTTTGGCGGTGTTCAACGTCAGCGCCAGGCGGCGGTTGTCCGGGTGGAAGCGCAGGCCGTAAATCAGCCCCAGCGGCATATTCGCCACCAGCGAGTAATGCCGGGTACGGGTGTTCAGCAGGTACAGCCGGCTGATGCCGTTTTCATTGGTGGTAAACGCGCCGCGGCGGCCGTCCTCGCTGAGTGCGAACTCGTTTACGTCCCACGGTATTTTCGTGCTGATGAACTCGGTTTCCACGCCCTCTTCAAACGACTTCCAGGCCAGTTCAGCGCCCAGCCCGCGGGCATTTGAAATCAGGTAGAAGCCCTTGCCTTTGCGGTCGATCACGCTGGCGCGGTTGGCCGAGGGTTCGGCCTCATGGCCCACCAGCAAGCGCAGCTCGCGGCTGGCCAGGTTCATCAGGTAGATGCGCGAATCGGTGGGCCCCACGTATTGTTGCACCAGCAGGGACTGGCCGTCATCGGTGAAATCCACCGGCCCCCACCAGGCGTCATCACTGGCTTCCAGCAGGAGATAGGCATTCTCTGGCTGCCTGATATCCATCAGCCATATATCGTTGCTGCGGCCATTGCGGCGGGTGCTCTGAAACGCCAGCTGTGTACCGCTTTGATTCCATACCAGCCGGGCGTTGCGGGACTGGCCATCGGTTACCATGCGCACCGTCGCTGTTTTCGGCTCAAGCAGGAAAATCTGGCTGAACTCGCTGCCACCGCGGTCCATGGTCAGGGCCAGCATGCCGCCGTTACGCTGACGCGTGACCTCGCCCAGGGGCTCTTCGAAAAAGGTCAGCTGATGGCGGGCGCCGCCGGGGTAGTCCACACGATGCACCTGGCTGAGTTCACTGAAGCGGGTGGTGATGTACATGCCCTTGCCGTCCGGCGTCCAGTCGATGAATCCGGCAGAGCGCACATTCTGGTACTGCTGCATGCGGCTGATCAGCTGTGGTGGAATTTCAGGTACACCCTGCAGCAGCAACTGGCCGTCATTCAGCGCGCGGGCTGGCACTGCTGGCGCGGCGGGCTCGGCCAGGCTGTGCAGTGGTTGCAGCAGGCAGCCGATAAGCAGAAAAATCCGCCTCAACGGGGCTTTGTGGTGCGGCATAGCTGAATTCCTTACGTGTTGCATGCACCCGGGCCAAGGCCTTTGGGGTGCGCTTTAATCATAAGACAGCCGATTGGCCGAATGGATCACAGTATTGCCTTATTTATCCCAATGTTGTGCGGCAAATAGTCGCTAATATGTTATCCCGTTATACTGGCGGGCATCAGATTCTGTTGAAAAGCACCATTTATGAATAAAGGCTTGCATATCGTCATCCTGGCCGCCGGCGAGGGCACGCGGATGAAATCCGGCCTGCCCAAGGTCTTGCACCTGGTGGGCGGTAAACCGATGCTGGTGCACCTGCTGGAAACCGCCCACAGCCTGCAGCCGGACCAGGTGCACGTGGTCATCGGCAGCGGCGCTGACCAGGTGCGCGAGGCCTGCAGCGGCTACGCGGTCAACTGGGTGGTGCAGGAAGAACGCCGTGGCACCGGCCATGCAGTGGCCCAGGCCATGCCACCAATACCAGACAGCGCGCGTGTGCTGGTGCTGCTGGGCGATCATCCGCTGATCCCGGCCAAGGTTCTGCATGAACTGACCAGCCGCTTGTCCGCGCCGCTGTCGGTGCTGACCATGCAACTGGATGAGCCGCGTGGTTACGGCCGCATTGAGCGCGACCGCACCGGCCGCATTGCCGGCATCGTGGAAGACCGCGATGCCACGCCGGCGCAATGGGGCATCAAGGAGGTCAATACCGGCATTATCCTGGCACAGGCCGCGCCGCTGCGGCGCTGGCTGGAGCAACTTGGCTGTGACAACGTCAAGCAGGAGTATTACCTGACCGGTATTTTCTCCATGGCCCACAGCGAGGGCAGCGAAATTGGCGGCGTGCTGGCACCTGACCCGCTGGACCTGCAGGGTGCCAACGACCGCCGCCAGCTGGCGGCGCTTGAGCTGCGTTACCGGCAGCGCCGGGCTTTGGAGCTGATGGAGCTGGGCGTGCAGCTGATCGATCCGGCGCGTATTGACGTGCGCGGTGAGGTGCAGGCCGGGCAGGACGTATGTATCGACATCAACGTGGTGCTGGAAGGTGATATTGAGCTGGGATCGGGTGTGTGCATCGGGCCGGGATGCGTGCTGAAGAACTGCCAGCTGGCAGCCGGCACCCGGGTACATGCCTACAGTGTGCTGGAAGGGGTGTGCACCACCGGTGCCTGCGATATTGGCCCGTATGCCCGACTGCGCCCCGGAACGAAACTGGCCACGGGAACCAAAGTCGGAAATTTTGTCGAAGTAAAGAACAGCAGCCTGGGCGAAAACAGCAAGGCCAGTCATTTGAGCTATATCGGCGACAGCGAAGTGGGTCAGCGGGTGAATATCGGCGCCGGCACCATCACCTGCAATTACGACGGTGTGAATAAATTCCAGACCATTATCGAGGATGACGTGTTTATCGGTTCGGATTCGCAGCTGGTTGCCCCGGTAAGGGTGGGTAAGGGGACTACTATTGGTGCCGGCTCCACCATTACCCATGATGCGCCGGCCGGCGGCCTGACGGTGGGCCGCGCGCGCCAGAAACATGTACCCAGCTGGAAAAAGCCGGAGAAAAAGCCGGCTGCGGACGGCAATCGTGAGAGCGGCAAATGAACACAGCTGCCACCACACTGGCGGCCGCGGAGCGGCGCGCGGTGGCCCGGGCCCTGGAGCAGCGGATCAGACCCGCCAGCACGTGCCAGGCGCCGATGCCTGTTTCCCTGCTGGCAGATCAACTTATGCGTGAACTGTTGATCGCGCACCCTGACGGCAGTATCCACTGATGTGCGGCATTGTCGCGGCCACCGCGCAACGGGATGTGGCCGAAATCCTGCTGTCCGGCCTGCATGCGCTGGAATACCGCGGTTATGACTCCGCCGGTATGGCCATGCTGGTGGACGGCGGGCTGGACCGCGTGCGCACGGCCGGCAAAGTACGTGACCTGGAATCCTTGCTGGAGCAGCACCCGCTGAACGGCCACTGTGGTATTGCCCACACCCGCTGGGCCACGCACGGTGTGCCGAATACCCAGAATGCCCATCCGCACCAGTCGGGCAATGAAATCGCGCTGGTTCACAACGGCATTATTGAAAATCATGAAGCATTGCGGCAGCAACTGCTGGCTGATGGCTATCATTTCGATTCAGAAACCGACAGCGAGGTGATGGTGCACCTGGTGCATCGCTACATGGCACAGGGCAAGTCCCTGTTCGAAGCAGTACGCGCAGCCGTCAAGGATCTGGATGGCGCCTATGGCATCACCGTGGTGTCGGCACGTGAGCCTGGCGTGGTAGTGGGTGCGCGCAAGGGCAGCCCGATGGTGCTGGGCATAGGCTTTCACGAACACTTCCTGGCTTCCGATGTGCACCCGCTGCTGGCGGTTACCAACCGCTTTATTTACCTGGAAGAGGGCGATGTGGCGGAGATCCGCACGGGCGGATTTATCATCCACGATGCTAATGATGTACCGGTAAGCCGCGAAATAAAGGAAGCGGATCTGGCGGCCGATGCAGTGCAGCGCGGCGATTACCGGCACTACATGCAGAAAGAAATTTTCGAACAGCCACTGGCGGTAGCCGATACGCTGGAAGGGCGTATTGGCACCGATCATGTGCTGCCCAACATCTTCGGCGTGGGCGCCGATGAAGTGCTGCGCCAGGTCAACCAGGTGCATATCGTGGCCTGCGGCACCAGCTACCACGCCGGGCTGGTGGCCCGGTACCAGCTGGAGCAGCTGGCCGGCATTGCCTGCAACGTGGAAGTGGCCAGTGAGTACCGCTACCGCAACCCGGTAGTACCGCCGGACACGCTGTTCGTGGTGATCTCGCAGTCCGGCGAAACCGCCGATACACTGGCCGCGCTGCGTCATGCCAAGGCCTCGGGCTACCTGGCCACATTGGCCATCTGCAACGTGCCGGAAAGCTCCATTGTGCGCGAAGCCGGCCTGGTGCTGATGACACGCGCCGGTCCGGAGATCGGCGTGGCTTCCACCAAAGCCTTCACCACCCAGCTGGTGGCGCTGCAGTTACTGGTATTGGAGCTGGCGCAACTCACCGGTGGGGTGGATCGGGCCCAGCTGGCGCAATGGATCAAGGAACTGAACCATCTGCCGGATGTGCTGCGCAGCGCGCTTGAACTCGATGGGCGGATCGAGCGGCTGGCCGAACACTTCGTGGAAAAACACCATGCGCTGTTCCTCGGCCGCGGAAGTCATTACCCGATTGCCATGGAAGGCGCCCTGAAGCTGAAGGAGATTTCCTATATCCACGCCGAGGCCTACCCGGCGGGCGAGCTGAAGCACGGCCCGCTGGCACTGGTGGATCACGACATGCCGGTGGTGGTGGTCGCGCCCAACAACAGCCTGCTGCAAAAGCTGATCAGCAACATCGAGGAAGTGCGGGCGCGCGGCGGCGAAATGTTCGTGATTGCAGATGCTGGCGCCGGCGCCAGCCTGAAAGCGCGTCACGGCGAAATCATCGAACTGGATACCGGCGGCGCGCTGCTGGCTCCGGTGGTGCTGACCATCCCGCTGCAACTGCTGGCCTATCACGTGGCGGTACTGCGCGGCACCGATGTCGATCAGCCGCGCAACCTGGCCAAGTCGGTGACGGTGGAGTAAATCACGAGCGGTTTTACTGCAGTGATGGCATCCCTCTCGGGTAAACCTTTTATTTTCCGGGTCCACGGCGCAGCCAGACAGGCTGCCGTGGAGCAAACGTCGTCCCAAACGTGTCGGGTTGCTGCAGGAACCGGGGTGACTTTACGCACTGTTCCGTTTTCATCAGTAGCAGTAAATTGGTGAACAACAAAAAAGGGAGACAAATCCATGGAATATATTTCACTCGTATTTGGCATTCTCGGCGTGGTGGCTTTTGTCCGGCTTGAAAAGCTGATTAAAACCCTGAAAGCAAACGGCACCCTGAAGCCGGACTACCAGGAAGAATAACTTCATCCGGCAAGCGCTTCGCCGCACCGGTCAGCAGCGCTTGTACACCCTCGCCATACTTCAACCGCCATGCATGTAATAACTACAACGGCGGCACAAATTTACAAGAAAAACCCTGCCGGACCGGCGCATTTGCCGCAGTAATGCGGTTTCTGTCAATGGCACGCTTGTTGCATTAATCCTGCTGAACTTCAACAACCGATTGTTCAATCAGGAGAGAGCGATGAAATATTCAAAAACCGCATTATGTGCAGCCATGACCGCTGCTTTGATGGTAACTGCTTGTGATATTGACCAGACGGAAGAAGGCGCAATGCCGGATGTTGACGTCAGTTATGAAGACGGGCAGATTCCCAAGTACGACGTGGATGTGACCAAGACCCAGGAAGGCAAAATGCCGGACGTGGATGTAGACGTTAAGGGCGGCAAGCTGCCCAAGTACGATGTCGATGGCCCGGATATAGACGTTGGCACCAAGGAAGTGGAAGTTTCCGTTCCCGATGTTGACGTAAAAATGAAGGAAAAAACCGTCACCGTGCCGGACGTTGATGTCGACATGGTCGATGATGACGAACCTGCAGACGATTTGGACGACGAATAAGGTCCTCTGCAAGAGATCGTTGTGGTAACACAGGAGCAGTAAGGCCGCACTGAGCAGCGAGTTTCCTGTGGAAACTGAACATGGCGTGCCCGCCCGGCATTATGTTGGGCCGGCACGCCGTTTTTTTGCTTCAGGCAGGTAATGCTGAAGCCGTGCGCGGACCGGTGCTCATGCTGGTAATTACTGTGCATCGGTCCGTCCGGGTAAGCGGGCATTGCAGTGCCGCTAAAGGTTTCGTGTAGTGGACCTCGATGCCGTTGATGTGTTCTAACTTCCCGGGTTTGCATTGACCAGGTGTGATGCTACTGTGTCGGCATAATACGAACCTGACCCGGAGCGCACGATTGAACGACAAGCTGGACCGTTTTGCTGATTTGCCTTCTCCCTGCCTGATCGTAGACAAGCAACGCATGCTGGCTAACCTGCAGCGCTTGCAGACCCGCCTGGCCGGCAGTGATGCGGTACTGCGCCCCCATCTGAAAACCGTCAAGTGCGTGCAAGCCGCGCGGCTGGCGGTATCCGGACCGCAGGGGCCGGCCGCGGTGTCCACCTTGAAGGAAGCCGAGGTGTTTGGCGCCGCGGGGATTACGGATCTGCTGTACGCGGTTTGCCTGTCACCCCAAAAACTGGCGCGTGTCAGCGCGTTGCGCAAGACCGGCGTTGATCTGAAGGTCGTGGTGGACAGCCTGTTTATGGCGCAGGCGGTGGCGCAGCATTGCCGCCATACCGGTGAGGCCATACCCACCCTGATCGAGCTGGATGTGGACGGCCACCGCTCCGGTGTGGCGCTGGATCAGGCTGAGCTGGCCATCGCCATCGGGCGCAGATTGCATGACGCCGGTGCGCTGGCTGGCGT
>JBFIHZ010000128.1:0-9845 GCA_041601535.1 Lysobacterales bacterium
GCTCGATATCGCCGTAGTCCAGGCCCAGCAGCCGGGTGAAATCACCATCGAAAATGGCGGCGCCAATAAACGTCGACCAGGCGGTATACGGGTAGACTTCGGTAGTCACGTCCATGCCATTGCCGCGCATGCCATCAATCATCCCCAGTAACAAGGGCACCTGGCTGCCGCCGCTGCTGCCAATGTGCACGATATGCAGGCTGGCGCCGGTGGCGGCGGCATCGGCCAGCAGTTCCTGGATGGCATCCACACTGCCGCCCGGCTCGATTTCGGCCATATAGCGCGAATGCACAAAGGCCGTCACGTTATTGGCTTTGGCGAGCTGGAACAGCCGGAAAATTTCTTCGCGCGTGGCTCCGGCGGTGTAGTTAATGCCAAAGCCGATACCCAGCGCGCCTTCATCCAGCCCCGATTGCAGGCGTGCTTTTATTGCGTCCAGTTCCTCCGGCCCAGCAGCTTGCTCAACCCAGCTGCGCTCCCGGGTGATGGCACCGACCCGCTCGTTTTCCAGCAAGCCTCCCGCCAGGTCCTGTTCGCTTGCACCAAAGGCCGCCAGGTCAACAAACGTCGCTACCCGGCTCATGATATGGCTCACGCTGGCCCCATAATGAATCGGTGCACGGCCCTCGCGGGCGGCATACCAGGCCGCGACCGGATAACTGCCCACTTCAAGCTCCAACTGGGTGGTAACCCCGTCCTGTGCCTGCAGCCAGGATTCGAATTCACGCTGGCCGTGGGCGTGCAGGTCAATAAAACCGGGTGCCACCACCAGGCCTTTGGCATCGATCACGGTTTCGCCCTGCAATGGCTCGGCTGACATCGCTGCGATGCGGCCGTCGCTAATGCCGATATGGCGCACTGAATCCAGCGCATTGGCCGGGTTCATCACCCGCCCGTCGCGGATCACCAGGTCGTAGGTCTCGGCCTGCAGGCTTGCCGGCAGCGCCAGCAACAGGCTGAGGGCTAACAGCACGGTGCTGCGGTGGGTTCCACGGTTGCTCATGCGAACGGCCTCCTCAATGTGATGGGTGCGGTGAATCAAACACGTGCCATGCGCCACACCCCAAAGGTGCACAAAGGCACAATGAATACCAGGATAAACGCCCAGGTCAGTGTGCCATAGCCATTGGCGATCAGGTTGATCAGGCCAATGGTTTCAGCCAGAACAATGGCGATCGACAGGGTGCTGATGGCCACCGTTGGCCGCAGCCAGGCAGGCATGTCACGGCCGTTCTGATGATACAGGTCGTTGATGCGCTCGTTGATGGCATGGATATTGGCGGCGCCGGTTTCCACGAAGGTGCCGAACACGACGATGTAAAAAAGTACCTGCAGCCAGGTCACACCCAGGCGTTGCATCATGTAATCGGCCGGTACCGGTGCGTCGAGCACCGCCGGGTAGCTTGCCGCCATGGCCAGGAAAAACAGAACCCCCGGAATCATCGCCAGCGGACCGGCCAGCAGCCCGGCGGCCACCGCATCGCGCCGTGAGTTCATGTGTTTCACACAAAACAGGATTACCGGCAGGGCGGCGATGTTATAGCCCACATATTTGATGCCCTGGCTAAGCCAGCCGGTCCCTGCCTGTGGCGCGGCCGCGCTGAAATCCAGGTCGGAGCTGAACGTCCACAGGTACCAGGCCACGAACAGTGCATAAGTGGCATACAGCAGAAACGACCAGCCGGCCAGCACGCGCTCAATGGCGGCTGTGCCGTGGAACACCAGCACGCCAATCAACAACATCAGGAAGCCGGTGCCAGCCAGGCTGGGCAGGCCCAGGCGGGCAGCAACCATCTCGCCTGAGGCGGCACCAATTACCGCCAGGATCAGCAGGCACAGGATCAGGAAAGCGAGTTCATACAAAAACCACCAGCGCCCCAGCAAGGCTCGGAAAAAAGCCCGGTAGTTGTAACTGGATGTACGCCGTGCAAACTCAAAGCACAGGGCCGCGATGATGCTGAACAGCAAGGTGGCCACCAGCAGCCCGAACAGCCCGGCCAGCGGACCCTGCGATAGGAAGAATTCCACCAGCTCGCGGCCGGTGGCATAACCCCCGCCGATAATGACCGACTGCAACAGAAAACCCGGCAGGATAATGCGCTTGAACAGTGATGCCTGCATGTGAATCAGAACCCCCTTATGCGTGAAATTGCCAGTGCCCAGACTTTGCCGGCTGCCATAGCAGCCGCTGGTGGACACGCTTCCGGCAGGCTCACTGCAGCGGGCGTTTTGACCGTTAACCCAACCACGAAGCAACCGCCATGCCGATAAAGCTGGCGATCACATAACCCGCTGTGCCGCACAGTATGCCGGGCGTCACCAGCGCATGCCAGCCTTTACTGCCGGCCAGCGCGGCCGCAGTGGACGGCCCGCTGGCACAGGCAATGGACGCAATGATGGCCTCGTCCAGCGCCGCGCCGAACAGGCGGGCGGATGCCAGGACAAACATAAAATGCACGCTGAGAATGATGGCGGCCAGTCCAATAACCGCCAAAGCTTCGTGCAGCAGCACGCTGATATCGCAGCCGGCGCCAATAGCTACGAAGAAGATATACATCAGCAGCATGGCGGTATCCATCTGTCCGCTCAATCGTTCCAGCGGGCGGTGAAACAGGTTGGCAACAACAATGGTGATGGCGGTGATAAACAGGATGGCGTAGCTGGCCAGGCCTGTGGCGCTGGCCAGCCAGTAACCGAGCTGGCAAATCGACAGGCTCAGACCCAGCCCCACGGCGATGTGGATGGGGTTGAATGGCCTGGCTGCAGGTGTTTCCTCATTGGCCCGGCCTGGTTCCTGGCCCGATCCCTGACCTGATCCCCGGCCTGACCCCAGGCCAGACGCCCTGTGGTTAGCCGATGTGGCAGGCAAGAAACGCCGCGCCAGTGCCAGCGAAGGCAGCAATGCCAGCAACACCAGGTAGCTGCTGCCCACCAGGTTATCCGCGGCATTGCCGGCGGCAAACAATGCCGGGTCCATATCCAGCATGCTGCCGACCGCCACATAATTCATCGAACCGCCGATATAGGTGGCCGTCATGGCACCGGTAATCGCGCTGGCTTGTTGGCCCAGCGGTAACAGCTGAAAGGCAAGCACCGCGCCCAGCGTGGTGCCCAGTGTGGCAGCGGCAAACACTTTCAGCATGGTGCCGGTCTCCGCCAGCAGCCGGCGCAGGCTGGCCCGGTACAGCAGTAGGGGGATGGCCACCGGCACCAGAAAGTCCATAACCACGTCATAGGCCGGCGCGGCCTGGGGAATAATGCGCAGGTTTGACAGTGCGATGGCCAGCAGGATCACCAGGCCAACACCGGAAACTTTTTGGCCCAGCCGGGTATGTTCGGCCCACAGGCCAAAGCCGGCCAGCCCGACGAGCATGGCCCAGATGGCAAAGGTCGAGTCTGCGGCAATCAGCGATTCCATGGAAAATACCTTCGGATACGTACTACTGTTTGGTAACGGATGGGTCCAGCTCCTCGAACCTCAGGTTCATGATCGGATAGCGCTGCCAGCCCTGGCAGTCGTAGTGCCACCATTCTTCGGGATATACCGTGAAGCCCTCTGCTTCCATGGCCTGGCGCAACAGGTCCCGATGACGGCGCTGCGTTTCACTGCCGCCGGAGTAGTCGGCATGGGCGCGCTCGGAAAATTCGTCGTAGCCGCTGGGCATGTCCAGCGCTTGCCCGCTGGCCAGGTCGTACAGGGTCAGGTCTACGGCGCAGCCGCGGTTGTGTCGTGAGCCCTGCTGCGGATCGGCGACAAACACCTTGTGCTGAGCGGGTGTGGCATCCCAGAAAATGCGCGTCACATACCATGGCCGGTAGGCGTCATATAACAGCAGGCCATAACCATGCCGCTGCAGCCGTTGATGCGCCCGTACCAGTGCTTCGGCCGCCGGGCGCTGCAAAAACGCCCGCGCCTGCCGGTAAATGCGGGTTGCCAGGAAGTTATTGGTGGTGGCGTAGCGGATATCCAGCAAGATACCGGCGTGCAATTGCGTGGGGTCAACCAGGTCGGGCGGCAGAAAATCACCTGACTCGGCCGGCGGGCTGGCCGCCAGTGCCCGTTGTTCGAGCAAGGCCACGGGTTCCACCGGCTGAATGCGAAAGCTCTGGCGGGACGGGTTGGTATCGGCGCTGGCCGTCTGCCCGGCCAACAGCAGGTTCAATCCAAGCCACATGAGCAGAACCCCGGCGGCCCGCCCCTGGCCCTCCGGTGGCCAGCACGCCATGCGCCGTGCGGCCGTGGCGGGCCGGGGCGCGTCCGTGCTGCGCCATTGTGGCGGGCGGTAAGCATGCCTTGCTGCTGGTTTCATGGTTGGCCGGGCGCAGGCCGTGCGGTCAGTGTGCACGGCCCGTATCGCTACCTCTGCTGGGTATGGGTCAGCAATGTGGACGATTGAGCGCGCGGTTTCCGTAAGTCGCCTTTGCCGCCGAGTGTGGGTTGCGGTTACTCAGGCCAGTTCAAAGCGGTTGGCGGCGCGGTTCTTGCGCACCTTTGCCGGATCCCAGATGCGGCCGTTCATGGCCACGTAGACACCCCAGGGCAGCGATTGCACGGCGCCGATCGCACAGCCGATATTGAACTCGGCATCGGAATCCCGAAAGCGCGCCGGGCTCAGTGCGCCGGTCAACACCACCACTCGCTCAGGCAGGCCTGCCAGCGCGGCGGCGGTCTCGACCAGTGTGTCGGTGCCGTGGGTGATCAGAAAGTGCTGCGCATCACTGGCAAGCACTGCCTGGCGGATCGCCTGCCGGTCAGCCTCACCCATGTGCAGGCTGTCCTTGCGCATCAACGGCTTTACCTCGTACTCGAAGGCCACGTTCATGGCATCCAGGATTTTCTGTACCTGCGGCAGCCCGATCTGGTAATCACTGCGGTCATCGAAGTACAGTTTGTCCAGCGTGCCGCCGGTGGTGAAAACGGTGAGTTTCTGCATGATGTTGGGTACTCCTGCTTGACGGTCTGGAAGCTGGCTGCCGCCACGGGCGCGCAGTGTGCGTGACGCATCGACACGTGGTCAAGCCCCGCTAACGGCCGCTGAAACCGTCCGCTGTGGCGGCGCCGGGCTGGGGTGAAACTCGACTGGCGGAAAAAAGCTGGTGTATCGTCTTATCCAGGTGGAGCTCTGGGTAGTTGCCGGCATAAGGAAGGATTGGGTGTCCAGTACAAAAACCATCAACTCAATTTACCTGTCCCTGCGGGGCCGGCTGTCGCGTGCTGTATCCGGCATTGTTCCGCCCAAGGACGTGGAGGACATCGTGCAGGAAGCGTACGTGCGCCTGTGCCAGGTGGAAGACCCGGCCGACATCCGCACGCCGCATTCCTACCTGTTCAAAACCGCACGCAACCTGGCACTGGATTTCGTCAAGCGCTCGGAGACGCGGTTGTCTGACAGCCTGGAAGAGCTGCTGGATGGACAGCTGCCACAGGTGGAGCGCAGCACCGATGCGACCTTTGAGGAAGTGGCCAACGACGAGGAGTTCAGCCAGTTCTGCGATGCCGTGCGCCACCTGCCGTTGCAATGCCGCCGTGCCTTCGTGCTGAAAAAAGTTTATGGCTATTCGCAAAAGGAAATTGCCCGCGAGATGGGGATCAGTGAAAACACTGTGGAAAAACACGTGGCATTGGGTCTCAGGCGCTGCCTGCACTATATGCAACGCCGCAGCGGACAGCCGCAGCGGCAAACCGCGCATGCCACCCGCTCGGCTGGGCCGTCGCGGGTGCGGGCCGTGTCGTTGAAGGAGCCGGGCGCATGAGCAAAGTCATCAATCTGCCTCAGTCCCAACCCTGCCACGAAGAAGCCAGCCTGTGGGTTACCCGGCTGGACGAGGGGCTGACAGAGCAGCAGGAAGCGGCCCTGCGCACCTGGCTGGCCGCCGACCCACAGCACGTTGAAGCGTTTCTGGAACTGGCCAGGCTGTGGGACAAAATGGGTTCGTTGTCACGCTTGTCCGCGTTATTTCCGCCGCCGCGCCGCCGCACGCGGCCAGCACGCGTGGTCTGGGCTGCCGCGGCTTCAGTGGCACTGGTGGTATTCGCCGGCCTGTGGGGCTTGCGGTTCATGTCAACTGATCTTGCGCCGGGCGCGGAATCCCCGTCCTCCATGGCCAGCTGGCACAACGTGTACGAAACGGCGGTGGGCGAGCATTCCACCATTACCCTGCCCGATGGCAGCCAGTTGATGCTGAACACCAACAGCCGCATCGTGATCAATTACGGCGATGCGCACCGCCTGTTGAAACTGGAACGGGGTGAGGTGCATGTGCGGGTCGCCAAGGATCCCGAACGGCCCCTGTCCGTGTTTGCGGCCGATCGCATCGTGCAGGCCGTTGGCACCGAGTTCAATATCCAGATCACCGATCAACAACGCATTGAGCTGGTGGTTACCGAGGGCAAAGTCCGCGTGGGCATACGTGATGCGCAGACAGCTGGCAAAGAATCGGAACAACCGGCCGTGCTGCTGCCCGATGCGCTGACCGTGGCCGCCAGCGAGGGCATTATCCTGGGTGCGGCGGATGAAACGGTGACCGAATTGTCAGCCGACGACATCGAGGTGCAGCTTTCGTGGCAGAACGGCAACCTGATTTTCCGTGGTGAGTCACTGGAAGAAGCGATGAAGGAGGTCAGCCGCTACACCTCGGTTGAGTTTGTTTTCCTTGATGAAGACCTGAAGAAGGTCCGCGTTGCTGGCCTGTTCAAAAGTGATGATGTAGACGGCCTGCTCGCGGTGCTGCATGAAAACTTCCAGATTGATTTTAAACGCATTGATGACCGCAAGGTGCTGCTCGACAGCCAGGCCGTCACTCCCTGAGCCGGCCTTGCACCGGCGCCCCGTAGTTGTATTTGTTGTCCGGCCTTTCCACTCCACTGGCGGAAATTTTTCGCTGTCTCGTCTCTTTCACACGGCCATAACGGCCGTGGCTGGACGGGCCGGGTATGGACTTTCCCTGCTGCTGGTCCTGGGTGTGTTGATGACGCAGTCATTAAATGCCAGGGCCGCAGGTGCCAGCCAGGTACAACGCTTTCATTTCGATATTGTCCGGCAGTCCGCTGATTTGGCGTTAACTGCATTCGCCGAACAGGCGGACCTGACCCTTATCGTTCCGTTCGAGGATGTCCGCGGCACGATGGTGAACCGGTTAACCGGACGGTACACGCCCGAGGAGGCAGTCGCGATCCTGTTACTGGGCACGGAACTGGAGGCGACGTTTGTTAGCCGCTCCGTTCTGCGCGTCTCAGTGGTGGAACGGACAGACTCTGAGGGAGACGAAATGGTACAGCCAGGCAAAAATACATTTGGAAAGCGGTTTATGGCGGCGCTGGCATCGATGTTTGTTGCCAGCGGGGCTTCCGCCCAGCAGGCCGACAGTGACAGCAGCGCGGCATCCAGCCGCCTGGAAGAAGTGGTGGTTACCGCTACCAAGCGGGAAACCAGTTTGCAGGACACTGCAGCCAGCATCAGCGTGCTCAGCGCCCAGGACCTCGCGGAACGGGCACCGGTGGGCATGGAGGATTATCTGAACTCGGTACCGGGCGTGAATTTCCTCGACCGCGGTGTGGGTAACAACCAGATCATCATCCGCGGCATTGGCCTCGGTTTTGGCGAACGCGCCACCGTGGGCAACTACTTTGGTGAAGCGCCGCTGTCCAATCCCATTATCTCAACCTCCACCGACATGAAACTGGTGGACATGGAGCGTATCGAGGTGCTGCGTGGTCCGCAGGGAACCCTGTTTGGCGGCGGCACCATCAGTGGCGCGGTGCGTAATATTCCCAAGGCGCCGAACCTGTCTGAAGCCGAGGGTGAGGTAACGGTGGAATACTCCAGCACCGAAGGCGCCGAAGGCAGTAACGGCAACGTCACCGCGGTAATGAACCTGCCATTGGTGGCCGATCAGATGGCGCTGCGGCTGGTGGGTTACCGCTTCGACGAAGCCGGTTATGTGGACCTGGTGGATGACCCGGCCATGCGCGCCCGTGGTGTTGCCGTGGGTGCGCCGATTGCCGTTAAAGAGGGCGTGGGCGGACACGACTACAGCGGGGTGCGCGGGACCCTGGCCTGGCAGCCCAATGACCGCTTCGACCTGTCCTTTATGGTGGCCTATCAACAGCTCGAGGAACACGGCCGCAACGACGTCAACATTTCGCGCGGCGGCTATGAAGCCACGGCGCTGGACACCGGCCCGGAGTTCAAGGAAGACGAACTGAAACTGTTCAACCTGGTGATGAACTACGACCTGGGCTGGGGCGTGCTGACCTCCTCCACCTCGCATATTGACGGCAATACCGCGGATTCGTCCGACCTCGGCCGTGTCATTCCATGGGCCGCAGTGGGTTTCAGCGATCTGGACAAGAAAGGTACAGTTCAGGAAGTGCGTGTTGCCTCGGCACTGGATGGTCCTTTGCAGTTCACCGCCGGCATTTACTACGAAGATTTCGAGTCCTATGAGAACTGTTGCTGGGCCTGGACCGGCGATCAGGCAAAAAACCCGTTTGGCGACCCCAACCTGCGCACCGTGATCACCGATGCGGCCATCGAGCAGAAAGCCGTTTTTGGTGAGGTCAGTTACGATCTGTCTGAGCGCATCAAGCTGACGGCTGGCGGCCGCTGGTTTGATTACGAACGCGATGACGACATCCGGGAATCCGGCCCGCTGGCCGCCGGCGACACGCAACTTTCCACCGCCGAGAGTGACACCCGCTGGAAGCTGGGTGTGGATGTGACCCCCAGTGACAACTCGCTGATCTACGCGCTGTGGTCGCAGGGTTTCCGGCTGGGCCAGGGGGTCACGGTGGCATCGCCGGACATCTGCGATACCGATAACGACGGCTTCCTGGATTTCACCGACATCCCGCTGGGCACCTCCAGCCTGAAATCGGATACCACCAACAACATGGAGCTCGGCGGCAAGTTCTCTTTTCTGGACAACCGCATGATTCTCAACGCCGCCGTTTACCGCATCGACTGGAACGATATTCCGGTGGGCGCGCTGGGCGATAACCCGGTGTGCTCGGCCACCATCACTGGTGGCAAGGCGCGGTCGCAAGGCATCGAGGTGGAGGCCAGCATGCTGCTCACCGACAGCCTGCGCTTTTTTGTAGCCGGCTCCTACGTGGATGCGGAATTCCGCAATGACCTCGCCGGTAACGAAGGCGAGCGGCTGCCCATGTCACCGGAATACAACGGCAATGTCGGGCTGGAATACGATTTCAACATCAGCGGTCATGAGTCGTTTGTGCGCGCTGACCTCACTTACGTTGGCGATTTCACCACTTCCGGGTCCATTCCCACCGAGTCGGGTGATTACACCACGCTCAACCTCAATGCCGGCGTGAGCCTGGGTGATTTCGACCTCAAGCTGATCGGCTCCAACCTGACCAATGAGGATGCGGTAACGGTGGCGTTTTTCCTGGATCGTGGCTGGCGTCTGCGGCCCCGCACCATTGGCTTGCAGTTGGGCTACCGCTTCTAGCGCAGCGGTAACTTCAAGCGTTCATCCGCAGCTCCCGGGCGCCTGCCCGGGAGCGGGCTGCGGATTCCACACCCCGACAGATTGCAATGGAGTTTTCTATGAGACTAGTCCTCGCAGCCATGATGGCATGCTTGCTCGGTTCAATGATTGCCGAGGTGGTGGCGCAGGAGGCACCCGCTGATGGCACCACCCGCACCCTGGTGCCGCGTGCCATCACGTTTCCTGGCGTGCAGGCGTTTACTTGGTATTCGGATGTCATGCAGCGCGAGTACACCGTCACCATCCGCTTTCCGCGGCAATACCGGGAACAGACCGGGCAAAAGTTTCCGGCGCTGATCATCACCGACGGCAACCAGTTCTTTGCGGCCGCCAGC
>JBFIHZ010000129.1:0-9827 GCA_041601535.1 Lysobacterales bacterium
CGATACCGTGTCCGCTGGCCAGCCGGTTGGCCATCGCGTAGTAAGCGCTTATCGCCACAACGTCACTTACTGTTTGTTCGTTCCAGCCGGCTGCAATAACCGCATCCGCGTCGGCCTGCGTCAGGCGGGACGGTTGCAGGGTCAGTTTACGCACCAGTTGCATGATGGGCAGCAATGCTTCTGGCAACGGCGCCGTGGCGGGATCGTCCACCAGCGCTTCGATTACCTGCGGGTCCCAACCGAAGGCCCTGGCGATACTGCCGTGGGTGCCAAGGCAGAAGGAACATGCATTCAGCGCGGAAACAAAGGCCGCGATCAGTTCGCGCTCACCAGTCTGCAATTCCGACGGTCCCGCCATCAGGTTACGGCCGATTTCCATGCAAGCCCGATAGCGCTCAGGTTGCTGGGCAAACAGTCCACCCAGTCCGCCACCCGGCGGCAGAAAAGTAACAAACGTCATGACACCGATTCCCGGATACGTTCAGACCGGTTACCGGACAGCTGGCGGTGGCTCATTTTCACCAGGGCGTCTCAGTCGCTGTCCAGCAAATGCCGCGCCACTTCCATGGCGTCGACCTGGGCACCCAGGTGCGCGCTGTCGAAAATCGGTGCCACCTCATCGGTATTGATCGCCACCAGCATTTTGCTCTCGCTGATACCGGCCATATGCTGCAGTGAACCGGAAATACCAAACGCCACGTACAGCTTGGGCTTTACCGTGACACCCGACTGGCCAATTTGCCTGGCGCGGGGCACCAGGCCAACGTCTACCAGCGGCCGCGAAGCACCGATGGCCACGCCGAGCCGGGCGGCGATACTCTCAAAAACTTCTATGTGCTCCGCCTTGCCGACGCCCCGGCCCAAGCCGAAAATCACTTCCGCCTGGGTCAGGTCGGTATCGCCTGCATCCGCCTCGATCACCTTGACCAGCCGTATCCGTGATTGCTGGCTGATTTCGACATCGGCCAGTTCCGTCGGCAGCGCGTCAACGGCCAGGGCCGCCGCCGTCCAGCTGCCGGGACGCAGCAACAACACAGCGCGGTTGTCAGCTGGAATGCCAAGCCGGGCACACACTTTCCCGGCAAAAGCCAGACGGGTAACCTCGGTGGCCCCATCTGCAGCGCGCGACAATCCGGTTACATCGCTGACAAATGACAGGCCTTTGCTTTCAGCGAGCGCTGAGGCAAAGGCGGCGGTGTCCCAATTAAGCGGCATCAACACGGTGCGCGCCCGGGTGAGCTCAAGCAATGCTTCCACGGCCCGTTGCCGTGCCTCGTGGCCTGGCCGCCCGGTAGGCATCTGAACACCCATGATGCGATCAATACCGGCGAAATGTGTTGCCGGCACGGCAGCAGGATCAGGCGCCAGCACGCCAAGGGTTACCGGTTCACCCAGTGCGGCAGCGGCGCTGACCAGTTCGGCGGTCACCTCGTCCAATTGGCCGGCGGGGCAGTCAGCAATAACCAGGGTACCGGAGCTCATGATGCGGCCCTCACCAGTTCGCGGATTTTGGCGGCAACCTGTTCGGCTCCCCCCTCGATCCATTGCAGCTGTCCGCGTGACGGTGCATTAACCGACACGTCCTGCAGTTGTATGTCCGATGCCGGGATATTGTCCGGCTCCACCACGTCTATCGTGGCCCTTTTGGCCATCATCACGGCCTTGAATGATTCCGTGCGCGGTGTATTGATCCCGGTTTGCACGGTAAGCACTGCCGGTACACCGAGTTCGACCACCTCGGTCAAGCCGTTGCCGGCCTCACGGCTCACCGTCAACTGCTGCTGATCGGCCGACAGTTCGACTTGCGTTGCCATGGTCACGCACGGGTAACCCAGGGCCGATGCCAGCGCCGGCCCGGTGGCTTGCTGGGAGGCATCCTCTGACTGCACGCCGCACAACACCAGGTCGGCAGACTCAGCGCGCGCCACTTGCGCCAACGCCCGGCCCACGTTAACCGGATCATGCATCTGCAGGCCGGTGGACGAAATGCGTATGGCCCGGTTCACCCCCATGGCCAGGCATTTGCGTAACTCCTTTGTTGCCTCGTCGTCACCCACGGAAACCGCCACGACTTCGCCGCCGCCATGGGCTTCACACAGGCGCAGCGCCTCTTCCAGGGCATAACGGTCGGGATCATTGAGCCGGCGCGTGGTGAACAGCGGATCGATACCGGTGCCATCGTCCAGCAACACCACCGGACCGGGTAACATCACCACCTGTTTGACACACACCACTATCTTCACACTTCACTCCTTATTAAATAGCTTTGCCTGCGGGCCACCGGGCCCGGCAGTACCAACTGACCTCACAACCTCAGGAATTATCCGGAACGCTGCGGTAAAAGGGTCCGCGGGCGATAACCGGCGCGAGCAGGTCATCTTCCAGGTAGTATTCCGCTTCGCCTTCCAGCGGCGGGTTCGGCTCCACGGCAAGCCCCTGGTAACCGAGTTCCTTGCGTACTCTGGGGTGCATGAAATAGGCGCCGGACAATACCAGCGTGAGCGCCATAAAGACATCAGGCTGCTGTTCGCGCAGCTGCTCAACCGCCTGCTCCGGTTCTCCCGGGATTTCCAGCGCGAGCTGTACCGCTCCCGCCATCATCGGCACGGCATCCAGCGCCTGGTCTATCCAGGTCTTGTGAATATCCACCTCGCTGGCCGCCGGCATGCCGGACCCGGCAGGCATCAATACGTCGGCCAGGGCGGCCAGCCGTTCGCGCTGGGCATCGTCAAGACGGTTCATGCGGACACCTCCAGTTCATCTGCCGTATCCACCAGATGGCAGGCGGCGCGTTTGGCAATGGCGGCAATCGAACAGGTCGGGTTGACGCCGAAACTGGTGACAAACACACTGCCGTCCACAATATAGAGATTGGGCACATCGTGTGACCGGCACCAGCGGTCAACCACCGAAGTTTGCGGATCATTACCCATACGGGCGGTTCCCAGCAGATGGCCTGCCGGTATATTGCGCGAAAACACGTAACTGCGTTTGGCGCCGGCCGCGTCCATTGATTCCATCGCGCGCTGACAGTGAAAATCCATCAGCTTGCGGGTGTTGTCCGACAAGGTGTAGGTCACCTTGGCCGCCGGCAGACCGTCACTGTCGGTTTTCTCCGGATCCAGCGTCACCTGGTTGTGTTCCTCGGGAAGGTCTTCAGCGACGATGCCCCACATCAGCGTGTGGTGAGTGATTTCTTTCATGGCGGCGGGAAATGCAGGACCCCAGAACGGCTCGTCGCCGATGCCCTCACCCAGAGCGCGCCGCAGCATATGCAGATGCGGGCCAATACCATCGTACAGGGTCCAGTAAGCTCCCCGCACAAAACCACGCGATGCATCGGATTCGTAAAACTGCATGGAGCCGATCTTCTGCCCGCTCGGTCCGTGTTCCTCAAACTCTTCATCGAAAATACCGGCGACGGTGGCGCAGGGATGCATCATCAGGCGCTTGCCCACCAGCCCCGAACTGTTCGCCAGCCCATTGGGGAAGCGCTCCGAGCGGGACATCAACAGGATGCGTGGCGTACCGATGCCGTTGGCCGCCATGATCACCAGTGAGGCCGGCTGGAAATGCTCCTGGCCTTCGCGGTCAATGTATACCGCTCCATTGGCCATGCCCTGCTCATCCAGCGTCACTTCCTTGACGCGGGCGCCGGTAATCAGGCGGGCACCGCTGCGGATGGCGGCAGGCCAGTGGGTCACATCGGCCGACCCTTTGGCGCCGGCCGGACAGCCGCCCACGCAGGTGCCGTAACGCAGACATTGTTTCAGTTCGCCGTGGTCCTGGGAGGCAATCGCGTTGTTGCCGGGCCACCAGTGCCAGCCGAGCTTGTTCATGCCCTCGGCGAGCTTCTGCCCGGTGGTGCCGATGGGCAGGCCGGGCAAGGGCGGCGCGGCACCGGGCGGATACGCCGGGTTTCCACCCACCCCGGAAGCGCCGAACTCTATATCTATCGCTTCGTAATAAGGCTGCAGTTCCCGGTAGGTTATCGGCCAGTCGTCGGCCACCCCGTCCAGCGTTTTGACGTGGAAGTCCCCCGGTGTGGGGCGGGGCCATACCGCGGCAAACATGATGGTACTGCCACCTACTCCATTAAACATCTGCACTTCCGGTGCTTCGGAGTCACTCTGGTCCACCGGGTAATCAGCCGCGCCGGCCCTGACATTCGGGTCCGCACTCCACTTCTGTAAAATCTGCAGCTCGTAATCGGGACGAACGCCGGGCAGCTCACCCTGGTTGACCCAGTCGCCCTGCTCCAGAACGACAACCTTGAATCCGTTCTCCGCCAGATGCTTGGCCACTACGCCACCGGAAGCCCCTGCGCCGATAATCAATACTTCTGCTTTACTGCTTTTGCTCATATTCTAGGTGCCTCTCTTGCACCCGGTTGTTTGCACCAGCATCACATCGTGGCGCGGGTTTATGCCACAGCAGGGTCGATAACCTAAATAATCAACACCTTGCCCGGCACACCTTCCTGTACCCCGGTTTCTGTTGCAACTGACCGGAATCCAGTTGATTCGCATCATCATAGTCTCGCACAAGTTATGACCTGAACATTTCTTGACAGGTGAATTGCGATGTGGAATTCTAATGATTCTTTGAATAATGTTCAAATTTTCTTTGGGAGAGTACGATGATCGGCACGGGGACAGGTCGAAGCGCACTGATTCTGGCTTTTTGCGCCGGTGCACTAGGTGCAACCACCGGTACTGAAGCCATCGCTCAACAGACGGAGGCGGCAGAAAATGACTTTCGCATTGAAGAGGTCATTGTTACCGCCCGAAAACGGGAAGAATCACTGCAGGACGTCCCGGTGGTGGTAACCGTTCTCACCAAGGATGAAATCGACCGCTATGCCCTGGATGGGCTTGAGTCGCTGGCGGCAAATATCCCGGAACTGTTTATCGGGCGCGCATCCAATGGCTCCGGCTCGCAGATTACCCTGCGCGGCGTGGGCTCAGGCAGAACCACCATGGGCATGGAGCAGTCCACCGCCGTGGTGGTGGACGGCGTTTACTATGGTCACGGCATGTTCCTGAACGAGGCCATGCTGGACCTGCAGTCCATTGAAGTATTGAAAGGCCCTCAGGCCCTGTTTTACGGCAAGAATGCGACAGCGGGCGTGATTTCATTCAATACTGCCAACCCCACGGAAGAATTCGAAGCGCAGCTGAGGGCCGGTTACGAAACCACGGCAGAGGAAATGTCTGCCCAGGGTTTCGTGTCCGGTGCCATTGCCCCCAACCTTCTGGGCCGCCTGGCCGTTCGCATCTCTGACATGCGCGGCGGGTATTTTGACCAGGCCGCGGTTGATACACCCATCAACATGCTGGATCTCGCCACATTCGAGACCGTGGAGCGCAACCAGCAACCCAACTCAGGCGGACTGCCCGGCACCGAGGCTTTTTCGGCCCGCGGCACACTTATCTGGACGCCCAGCGACAAATTCACGGCAGTGGTGAAATCCAGCGTCAGCGAACGGGACGATGAAAGCAACGCCTGGAATTACGTGGTGTTTGAATGCCCAAGCGGCTTCACCCAGCCCAATCCCGCGGTGCGCTGCGAGAGAAAATTCAATGCCCACGTGCCGAACGCACCCGATGGCATTGGTGGCAACCTCCCCGACATGAAGGACGATGGCTCGTCATTCAATGAATACAAGTCGTTCGCGCTGACTGCAGACCTGCGCTTCCACCTGGACAAGTCAGAAATCACCTCGGTAACCAACTACAACTGGCATCGCAATGTCTGGGGCCTGACCCAAAACGTCGAGTCACCGACCAGTTACATCGCCGCCACCCAGAACACTGAATTAAGCGCCTGGTCGAATGAAACGCGTTATCAGACGTATTTCGACCAGCCGGTTAACTTCATGATCGGCTTCTATTACCAGGACACCAGCCGGGATCACCGGCAGGCTGGCGCCTTCGCACCGCTGGAGATTTCAACCAATCCCCCGGCCACGCAGTTCACCAGCTACATCAAGCCGTCCTGGTCGGATGCCGAGACCTTTTCCGGCTTCGGTCAGCTGACCTGGCGCGCCACCGACAAGACCGAGCTGGCTGCGGGTGTACGTTATATCAGCGAAACGCGCGACAGTTACCTGGAGCAGACCTATGTCATGCCGGCGCTGCAGGGCCTGTTCCTGCAAGGTGTGCCAGTTTACGGCGACCAGAAATTCACCGACTGGACACCCGAAGTGACCTTCTCGTACTACCCGGCCGACAATCTGACGTTTTTCGGCGGCTATAAATCGGCCTACAAGTCAGGGGGTTTCGCCGTCAGTTCGCTGATTGTCGCGGCCACCGTGCCCAGCGATATCACGTTTGAACCTGAAACCGGCGATGGCTTCGAGGTTGGCATGAAGAGCATGCTGGCCGACAACCAGTTGCGCTTCAACGTGACCCTGTACCGGTTCAAGTACCAGGACCTGCAGGTCGACTTTTTCGACTCCAAAACCTTCCAGTTCATCACCACCAACGCGGGTTCAGCCAAAGTCGAAGGTATTGAGATTGAAGCTGACTACGCACCCAATGCCATACCGGGACTGCTGCTGACCGGCTACCTGAATCACAACAAGGGCCGATACACCGATTACATTGCCCCCTGCTACACCGGACAATCCATCGCGGCGGGCTGCAATACGTCCTTTGGGGCAGGCTTGGGACAGGATCTGAGTGGCGCCCCGCTGGCGATGGCGCCCGATTGGGTTGCCGCGCTGGGTGCGACCTTCCAGGGCCAGTTGGATTCCGGTTACATGTGGGAGATCGGCGGTAATTTGCGCTACAGCGATGACTTCATTTCGTCCAGCTTTGGTGCACCGCTTTCCCGTCAGGATTCGTATTACAACCTGGATGCTACCTTGCGTTTCGGTGATGCAGATGGCCGCTGGGAAGCAGCCATCATTGCCCGTAATATAACCAACAGCTTCCATATTAGTGGTGAAACCGACCTGCCCAATAGCGGCAGCGGCACCGGAACCAACAACGCAGTGCCGGCTGACCCGGTCGGCCTGGTTGACTTACCGCGTACGATTTTGTTCCAGGTAACGTATAACTTCTGATCTGACGGAAACGGGATACATGCCTGGCCTTTTAGGCCAGGCATGATGTTTGTGTCAGTGTTTTATTTTCAGGAAACTCACAGTGAGCAATCAGTCCGACCCACAAACCGTGTTGAACGAGCTATCCGCAGGACGCATCGTGTGCATGGATTCAGCCTATGACGTGGACTCACGCAATCACGACCGTGATGTGGTGGTTACCGCCTCGTACTGTGGGGTACTGTGCGCACGTTTCACTTCAGCCCATCGCCCGAAAGGCGTGATTGGCGTTGACTGCGGCATCGGCCTGGATGGCTCGGCCATAGCCGGACTGTGGTTTTATGAAGCGCTTAACATTCCCGGAGCGGCCGTGGATGTACAGACAGTCGAGCTTGGAAACGGCGTGGATGTTTACCAGCGGGGTATCATCTCCCGGCTCAACGAACCGGCACGGCGCTGCGGCGTGCACGAGGGCATGGCTGTGGAACAGGCCGCCATTCTCATGCTGGATCACAGCGCGCTGACTCCGCTGCCCCCAGCCGCCATTACCAACCGGACGATTGTGCATGAAGCCGCTGGACGCGCCATCGTGTGCACCGATTCAATTGCCTTTGCGCTGCCTGAGGATACGCAGCGCAATGTATTGTGTACCGGTGGCCATACCGGCCGCAGTGCCGTACCTTATTTACGTTCGGCCCGCCCGCGCGGCTTTATCTGCAGCGATGGCGGCAATGGCCGCGAGCAATCGGGCATCATCGGGCTGACCATAGTCGAGCCTGATGGGCTGGCCGGCGCTGCTGTCGATGTGAAAACGGCGCGCATGGGCGACGGACTGAGCACCTATCATGACGGCGTCATCAGCGCGCTGAACCAGCCGGCAGCCGCAAAGGGCGTGCGGGTGGGCATGCCGGCAAAAGAAGCCGCACTGCTGTTGCTGAACTGACAGACTGTTTTTGGAATGAATTTATCTTTTTTTAATTATGCATCTGTGCGGGTGGCAAAACCGTATCGACAGAATCATCGCCACCGAACACGCACGCGTTACCATTGGGAGAAACAATGACTGTCCGAATTGGTGTGGATATTGGGGGAACGTTCACAGACGTTGCGGCCGTGGGGCCGGACGGCGCCATTCATCTCGGCAAAAGACTGACTTCGGTTGGTGCCGAAAACGAGGCCGCGGTTGCCGCTGCCGTTGATTCGGGCGTCCCCTGGACACCGGATACCGTGCTGGCTCACGGCACGACGCTGGTGATCAACGCCCTGCTGGAGCGCCGCGTAGGACACACCGCACTGGTTTGCACCGAGGGGTTTGCTGACATTCACGAACTGGCAACGGATTCCCGCCCGGAGCCCTACTGCATGACCTATCGCCGTGATCCCGCGCTGATCCCACGGGACATGCGCTTCGAAATCAAAGAGCGGACCGCAGCCCATGGCGAGACGCTGCGCCAGCCCACGGAAGAGGACCTGGACGCGCTGGTTGAGCAGTTGCGCCAGGCGAATCCGGAAGCGATAGCCGTGGCGTTTATGAATTCCTATGTGCAACCGGAGAACGAACGCCTGGTCGGAGCTCGCCTGGAGAAGGCTTTCCCCGGCTTGCCGGTATGCCTGTCGTCCGATATCAGCCAGAGTCCGCGTGAGTACCAGCGTTTCACCACAGCGGCAGCAAACGCAGCGGTCGCGCCGCTGATGCGGAATTACCTCAACCTGTTGGAACAAGGGGTGCGATCAGCCGGTTTTTCGGGTGACCTCGTGGTGCTGGATTCCAACGGCGGCGCGCAAAGCATCTCCGTAGCCATGGATTTTCCGCTGAGAACCATCGAATCGGGACCAGTCGCCGGAGCGCTGGCCGCCCGTAACCTGGCAATTTCGCACGGCGTTGAAAACGCTGTCGCGTTTGACATGGGCGGCACCACTGCCAAGTCCAGCCTGGTTGAACGGGGCCGTTTCCTGTCCACCGACCTGTACTGGATTGGTGGCTATTCACGCGGCTTCCCCACCCAGGTTCCCTGCATTGATATTCTGGAAGTCGGTGCCGGCGGCGGTTCCATCGCCTGGCTGGAAAACGGTAACCGGCTGCGGGTTGGCCCGCGCTCTGCCGGCTCATCGCCGGGACCGGCCTGTTATGGCCTGGGCGGCACCGAGCCTACTGTGACCGACGCCAACCTGTATTGCGGCAGATTGCCCCAGGTTCACCTGTCCGGCTCACTCAAGCTGGATGCGGAGGCGGCAGAAAAAGCCCTGACCCGGCTGGCTGACAAGGCCGGCATGGACGCCCGGCGTCTCGCCCGGGGTGTGCTGCACCTGGCGGTGATGTCCATGGCCAGCACGGTACGCCGCCAGACCCTGGAACGGGGCCGTGACCCGCGCAACTTCCTGCTCATCGCTTCCGGCGGCGCCGGACCAATGCACGCCTGTGACGTGGCGCGCGATGTCGGCGTCCGCAACGTCGCCATTCCGATGCATCCCGGGCATTTCTCCGCCATCGGCATGCTCAGCGCTGATTTGCGCTTTGAACGCACCGCCACCATTGGCAAGGTACTGGACGACCTGACCCGGGAATTCCTGCTGGAACTGATGCAGGGTATGCGCGGTGAACTGGTTGACGCACTGAGCGGGGTGGGTGCCTCGGAGTCGGATATTGTCTTCGAATACGCCATGTAACTGCGTTACGTCGGCCAGGAACTCACCGTGAAAATCCCGGCCCCGGTGGAAGGGCTCAAAGTACCGGAAGACTTTCAAAATCGCTTCTCCACCGATTTCGCTGATGATTACC
>JBFIHZ010000130.1:0-9812 GCA_041601535.1 Lysobacterales bacterium
ATCAAACAACACCTTGCACTGGTTGTAGTAGGGAGTGGTCCGCAGATAGGCCACCAGTTCATCCACCGGGTTACCGCTGCGCCGGCCGCGTGCAATCGCACGGCCAATTTCCAGAGCCAGCGTCATGGTGCCTTTGACCGCGGCGCGTTTTACGTCGGCGCCGCTCATCGGATAGGAAGACAGGATCACGCTGCAGCCCATTTCAATGGAGGCAACGCGTACCAGGTCTTCGGCCCGTTTGGCATCGCCGGTTTCAACCACCAGCGAGTTCAAATGATCGTCCGTGACCACCAGCGGCGTGCAGGAAACCCCGTAAATGCTGAAGGAAACCATCTGGATTTCCGGGAAAGCGCGGCCCATGCCATCGGCATCGACCAGCGGCAGGCCGCTGCGTGCCGCGGCCATGATTGGCAGCATGGAATTCACCCCGCCTATTTCGATGGGGATGATGGCATCAGCCTTGCGGCCGGTGTATTTTTCCATGCGGCTCAGTGCCAGGTCGACGTCGTCGCCACAGGCGGCCTTTTCGATCAGCACGGTAGGCGCGCCCAGCATGGCCATGGTGTAGACCACCGCATCGTCCGCCAGCTCATCCGGTTGAATGATTTCCGGCATGCCGTATTGCTGGATGGCGTGCGTGGCCAGCATGCGCCCGATATACGGGTCACCACCGCCACCCGTTCCCAGGAAGGCGGCGCCGCGGCCCACATCGATCAAGTCTTCAACGCTGAGTTTCATGTTGTGTGTGTAACTCCAGTCTCATCCGGCCCGCGCTGTCATCCGCGTGGAGGTGTGCGCAGGTATTCAGTTGATGGCCAGGCGGCCAGCCACTTTCACCCGTAACCGGACGGCACCACCTGGCACATAGGCCAGCGGCACTTCTTCGATATCCAGTGTCTCGATCGAGTCCGCCGCGGCGCCGGCCTGCAAAGCCTGCTCAATGGCTTCGCTGCGGGCCTGCTCAATGGCTGATTCACGGCCGAGTTCCTCGTAGGAGAAAACCCGGTCCGTTTCACCACTTACCTGGGCAATGGATGCCCCGATCGCATTGGCCACGCCGGCATTTTCCGGAATGACCATTTCCGAGACGCCGGGAATGTCCCGGTTGACCAGCACCGAGCCACCACCCACCAGTACCAGCGGTACCGGGTCGGCGCTGGTCTTCATACGGTCTACGCCATCGGCGATGATCTGGTGAATGCGCGTCACAGCGGCTTCGACCAGCTCCTTGTCCAGGTGCGCGACCAGCGACCGGTCACCGAAATCCGCATAGCCGGCGGCCACGGCAATGTCACTGCTGGTTAAGGTGTCCCCGCCAAAAATCAGCCCTTTCTCAAGCAGCCGGTAGCCCACGGATTGTGGTCCGACCTGGGCCTCTGAGCCTTGTGCAAGCACCAGTGATCCGCCACCCAGGCCCAGTGCCATTACGTCCGGCATGCGGAAGTTGGTGCGCACGCCGCCAATGTCCACCGTAACCGAGGATTCCCTGGGGAAGCCGTTACCCAGCATGCCGATGTCGGTGGTGGTGCCGCCGATGTCCGCTACCAGCGCGTCTTTCAGGCCGGACAGGTAGGCCGCGCCGCGCATGCTGTTGGTGGGGCCGGAGGCAAACGTCAATACCGGGTATTTCTCAACAAAATCCGCCGTCATCAAGGTGCCATCGTTCTGGCTGATGTAAAACGGCGCGTCGATGTGCAATTCCCGTAAGGCGGTACGAAACGAGTTGACCACCCGCGTGGACATTTCCGCCAGGCTGGCATTCATGACTGCGGCATTTTCACGTTCCAGCAAGCCGATGCGGCCGATGGTGTGCGACAGGGTAATGGCCACATTATCCGCCGCACCGCCCATTTCATTGGCCACGATCTCGGCCGCACGTTGTTCCATGTCGCTGTTGACTGGCGAGAACAACGAGGAAATGGCCACGCTGCGCAGACCTTTCTGTTTGAACTCACGTGCTGCGCGGGCAATGGCCTGTTCGTCCAGCGGCGAGTTCAGACGGCCATCAAACTGGTAGCCGCCGGCCACCAGGTGACGGTGATCACCAATTTCGGCCAGCAGGGCTTCCGGCCAGTCAATCAGCGGCGGGGTTCCGCGCGAAGCCGGTAACGCAATGCGGATGATGCCGACATCCAGCAGATTCTTGCGCTCTACAAAGGCGTTGGTGAAGTGCGTTGTGCCAATCATCACGCACTTAACTTCGGTGGCTTCCGCCTGCGACTGGCGCAGCACTTCGGAAATCGCATTAACAATGCCATCGCTGACATTGGCGGTGGTGGGCTGCTTGCACGCAGCCACTACCTGGTCGCCGTCCATCAGCACGGCATCCGTATTGGTGCCGCCGACATCAACCCCGATTCTCATGGTTATCCGCCCGGTTGCTTCAGAAGTTGTAAGACAGGCTGACGCCATAAGTGCGCGGTGGTCCGAAAATCTGTACCGGGCCCGCCACGCCGCCGGTAAAGCCACCGACGCGGTAGTCACTGTCTGCCAGGTTACGGCCCCACAGTGATGCGTCCCAGCGGCCATCGGCGGAGGCGATGCCGATGCGGGCATTGAACAGCCAGTAACCGTCCTCGCGCAGGAAGGGTGTTTCGTAGATGTCGAAGTACACATCATCCTGGTAGCTGAAATCGCCTTGCACGAACCAGTAGCTGCTGCCGGTGCTCATGAACTCGTAACGGGCGCGTCCGTTGAGGTTCCACTTGGGTGATACCGCCGGTTTGCCGCCGGGCTGGACTTCGGCAATAAACGGGTCAGTGATTTCCGCATCCAGGTAGCCCACGCCAAGGGATACATCAAGCCCTTCAGCGGGCCGGGCGTGCAGGTCGATTTCAACGCCGAACACCTCGGCATCGCCGATATTCTGCAGTGCAAACAGGTTTTCCACGCCGCCAGCGCCACCTTCGATGGTGCCCTGGGCCTGCAGGTTTTCGTAGTCGTAGAAAAACACGGCGGAATTAAGTTGTACCGAACCATCGGCCAGGGTCATTTTGGAACCGAGTTCGTAAGCCAGAACAGTCTCTTCATCAAACGGAATGATGTTGGCCGGGCTGAATACCAGCGTGCCCTGGAAGCCACCCGATTTGAAGCCTTCGCTGATGCTGCCGTAGAGCAGCGTGTCGTCATTCAGCTGAAAGTCCAGGCCGATTTTTCCGGAAACTGCGCTGAAGTCCTTCTGGTAGGAGGCCGGGGGAAACAGCAAACCGTTTTCAACCGGACCGGACTCGCCGGGGCCCGGTTCTGCTGTCCACGGTGTGCTGACGTTGTTCAGTTCCTTGTCTTCCTCGGTGTAGCGCAAGCCGCCAGTCAGTTTCCAGCGGTCGGCGAAGTCCCATTCAAGCTGGCCAAAAACGGCCTTGGACGTTGATTTCTGCTGGAAGGTGTTACCCAGCGAGTCGAGAATGGCGTACGACGAGGGGACCCCAAAGATGAATGGCGGGAACCCTGCACCGGTGGTCTGGTAAACCGTTTCGTCGTCGATTTCATCCTTGCTGTAATACAGGCCGGCCACCCAGTTGACCGTTTCGGCCTGGTTGGGGGCCAGGCGGATTTCCTGGGTGAACTGGCTGATATCGCTGATCAGCACCTGGTCGATGCGGCCATCTTTGACCTGCCCGTCGGTGTCGCCGAATTCGAACCGGTCCAGTTCATCGTGTGCGCTGACGGAGGTCAGGGTAACGCTACCCAGGTCCCAGTTGGCGATCAGGGAAACACCATTGGAGTCGTTGTCGCGGTACGGAACGCCGTCAAATGTGTCAATGGTACCGGTAGAGGTGTCATTGCTGCCCATGCCGCCGACGTTGAAGCTGTTGAGGTCTGATTTGTCTGTGCCGCCGTGTACATTCAGGCGGAATTCCAGCGTGTCGCTGGCCTGCCAGTCCAGCATGGCGCGCCAGGAAACCCGGTTGAGCCCGCCATGCGTTTCACCGGTAGTGAGGTTTTTCTGGTAGCCATCGCTTTGCGTGGTGTTGAATGCCACCCGGGCCTTCAGCGTGTCACTGAGGGGGCCGCTGATGGCGCCCTCAATTTCATGGTAGCCGTAGTTGCCAAACTCCAGGTCAGCCGAAGCCGAAAATTCTTCTGTTGGCGCTTTGCTGATATACAGCACCGCGCCGCCGGTGGTGTTGCGGCCATACAAGGTGCCTTGCGGGCCTTTCAATACCTCGACCCGCTCGGTGTCAAACATCTGAAACAGCATCATGGCGGGCGATGCGATGTAGACCTGGTCTACGTAGGAGCCCACCGAGGTACCCTGGTTGATGGCGTAGTCGTTCACCCCGACGCCACGAATGGTGAAGTTGGGAATGCTGGTGACCAGCGTATTAACCGAGAAGTTGGTGGTCTGGCTGGCGACGTCCGCCGGCTGGGAGAACGCCAGATCCTTGATGGTGCTGGCATCAAATGCGGTAATGGCGATGCCGACATCATTAATGTTCTGTTCGCGTTTTTGCGCGGTTACGATGACTTCTTCCAGCGCGCGCTCGGAGCGACGTGCATCCTGTGCGAGCACCGACGATGGAATGGAAAGAGCCACCAACAGGGCCACGCCGGTCAGGGGTGCGCTGATATAACGTGATGCAGGTGTCATGTGCTTTGCCTCGGTCTGGTTCCTGGGTTGTTGCCCGCCGGGATCATGCCCGGCAAGTCGCTGTGCTATTCATGACGCAAGCGTTGCTGGCCATGCCATTACAAACTACTGTCTGGCTCAAGCCGGTCGCAATGCCGTAATTGGACAGTAATGGTGGAGATTTGGACAGCCGGTGCGGGGTGGAATCTTTCCCATACCTGTCGGATTGGACAGGTTTGGCCCGGGCGAAAGTTGCCCTGGCCGGTTCGCTCGCGGGCAGACTGCATCCGGTTTCACTGCGCTCCAAAAAAAAGCGGCTGCAAAAGCAGCCGCAACTCTACAGGCTTATCCCGCCACCTGGCGATTCCCGCGGTGGAGACCCACCGCGGGAGCGCTCAGGCTATGCGAGACGTCGGAACGCCATCACTCCAACACCCAACATGAGCAATACCAGGAGAGCTTTACCGTACTCACTCAGTGTCGGGATTCCTTCAAAGAACACCGTGTTGGTGACGGTGCAGCTGTCGCCTACCCCGGCGCTGACTTCGATGTCCAGGCAGCCGTTGTCGGTTTCAATGCCGCTGTCAAACACGGTTTCAAACACCCAGCAACTGGTGCCGGGGTAATCCGGGATAACCTCTGCAACAAAGGTGTCGGAGGTGTTGCCTTCATAGGTTTTACACCATTCACCGATGAGTATCAGTCCATCGGCCGACTCCGTTTGCGCAACGCCGCCATAACAGCCGAGTGGCAGTTTGGGCGCTGGTGAACCAGCGGACTGGTCGTCAAACAGCGAGGTGCCGCCGACGATTTCGCTGGTGCAGTACAGGGTCAGCACGTAATCCATGTTGACCTGGTTGCCGCCGTTGCCGTCGATAATCCAGTCTTTTTCGATCACCACGTCAACCGCACCCGGTGTATTGGTGATTTCGCAGACCAATTCCGCCGCGCCCGCCACATTCTCATAGAGGCAGCGGGTGTCGCTGTTGGTGTCGCCATCGTAGTAGTCCGGAATATAACCGTTGGGAACGGTTTCCGTGATGACGCAATCCATTTCGCCCGGATCGTACTCCGTCACGATAAAGGTGACACCTTCTTCTTCGGTGATCATCTTGGACTGATCCAGCGGCAGCCCGGTGTTGCAGCTGATATTCACTTCCACCGCGGCCGGGTTGTCATCGGTAAAGTCCTTGGTCACGGTAAAGCTGGCGCGGCCAAGCAACACTTCGGTGGTGTCGTCATCGGAGTTGTCATCCGGGTTGGGATCCTCGGTATCGGAAGTCACCACAACGGTATTGTTCAGCTCACCGGTCTGGGTGGGCGTTACCACGATGGTTATGGTGGCTCCGCTGGTGGTCACCGTACCCAGGTCACAGGTGACTACTCCGGCAGCTTCGCTGCAGGAACCCTGGCTTGAACTGGCTGACTCAAACTGCACGCCAGCGGGCAGTTGATCCGTCACCTGCACGTTCTCGGCATCGTCCGGACCGGCATTGCTGATGGCCAGCGTCCAGGTCAGAGGCTCGTTCAGATAAGCCGGATTGGGCGAACTGGTCTTGATCACGGACAGGTCTGCTTCACGGATACGCGCCGTGTTGGTGTCGGTGGCGGTATTGTCATCCGTGTTCGGGTCGTCAAGCTGGGAATCCACCGTGGCGGTGTTGTTCAGCTCGCCGGCTGCGGTGGGGGTCACCTCGATGGTGATGGTGGCGCCACTGCCGCTGTTGACCGTGCCCAGGTTGCAGGTCACCGTTCCGGCGGCTTCACCGCAACTGCCCTGGCTTGGTGAGGCCAGAACAAAGTCGACGGAGGCGGGTAACACATCCACGACCTGCACCAGGGTGGCATTGTCCGGACCGGCGTTGCTGATATTCAGCGTGTAGGTCAGGGTTTCGTCCACAATGGCCGGGTTGGGGTCGCTGGACTTGGTAATGGCCAGGTCTGCTTCGCCCGGACCGACGGTGGATGTTTCATCGTCCTCATTGTCACTGGGGTCCGGGTCGCTAACATCTGCGGCGACTACAGCCGTGTTGTTGATATCCCCCGTAATGGTGGGAATGACCACCAGGGTTATAGTGGCGCCAGCGCCATTGGCGACCGCACCCAGGTTACAGGTGACGGTGCCGGCTGCATGGCTGCAGTTTCCCTGCGAGGCATTGGCCGAAACAAAGGTCAGGCCGCCCGGCAGAACATCCGTCACGACCACGCTGCCGGCGTCATCCGGGCCTGCATTGGCGACGTCCAGTATATAGGTCAGCTGCTGGCCAACCACTACCGGGTCGGGCGCGTCGGTTTTCACAATGCTGATATCGGCTTCGGCATCCGGCACCACTTCAACCGTGCTGCCTTCAATGTCGTCGTTATTGTCCGGATCGGGGTCATCAACATCCGAACTGACTTGTGCGGTATGTGTCAGCACACCCGGCAGCAGCGGTGTCATTTCAATCACCACATCCGCCGTACCCCCATCGGGAACAGTGCCCAGGTTGCAAATCACCTGCGTGGCGGTGACGATGCAGCTGCCTTGAGACTCCGTCACGCTGTCGATATTAACGCCAGCGGGAATGTCGTAGACCAAAACGGTATTGGTGGCATCATCCGGGCCGTCGTTGGCGACATCCAGCGTAACGGTCAGGGTGTTACCGGCGATCACCGGGTCGGGCGCATCAGAAATGGTTACAGCCAGGTCGGCGGAACCGGCGGCCGGGCTGATGGTGGTGTTTTCGGTGTCGCTGTTGTCATCCGGGTTTGGATCAGCGGCATCGGAAGTCACGACGGCGGTATTGGATATGTCGCCGACGCCACTGGGTGTGCCGTTAATGGTTACCGTGGCATTGCCGCCGCTGGCGATATCACCCAGGTTGCAGGTGACTACGCCGCTGCTTTCACCGCAGCTGCCCTGGCTGGCATTGGCAGAATCAAAGCTGAATGCGCCAGGCAGGGTATCGCTGACCACCACGTTGGTGGCGGTATCCGGTCCGGCATTGTCGATGGTCAGTGTGTAGGACATTGGCTGGCCGGACTCAACCGGGTCAGCGCTGTCAGACTTGGTCAGCGACAGGTCGGCTGAGGAGCAGGTAACCTCGGCCTTTGACTGGGAGATGATCACATCACCACTGACATCGGTGATGATGGCGGCAATCGGCAGGTTTTCCAGCGTGATGTGGATGGCATTAACGGTGATGCCACGGCTGGTTACCCCGTCGCCGGAAAGAATCTGTTCGTTCAGTACGATCCGCAGATGGCCGCCGAGCAAATCAAGGTCCAGCAGCACGGTATTGGGCGCCGGGTTGGCTGCCAGCGCGCCGGTTATGCCGACCAGTTCGGCCAGCGTGCTGGCCAGGCTGGCGTTGACCAGGCCACTGGTGCCACTTGCGGTCAGGCCGGATTCACACGACCCGCCCGCAGCAGCGGTTGAGGTAATTTCATCTGCGGTCAGGCCCAGTATCAGGGGCAGCAGTACATCACCCAGCAGTTCCAGGTTGACGTCATTAACGCTGGCGCTGGAGTCCGCCACCGGGGACGTATTGCCGCTGGTGGCGACGTTGAGCACACCGGTTTCGAGAATGTCCACGCTGGATGCGGGAATCAGTCCGGCCAACTGGATATTGGCATTCACATCCACGCTCAACAGGGAATCCGACAGGTTGAATGGCGGCGGTGTGCTGCCACTCACGCTGGGCAGCGGGCCACTGGTCGCTTCTACCGTGACCAGGCTGAAGGCCGACTTGATCGAAAGATCCACCGATTCGCCATAGGCGGAGCCGGAAGACTGTTGGGCGTATAGCGCCTGGCTGAACAACAGCGCCAGGCTTAAACAGCATATTTTCAAACAGCGTGGGTTGTACTTCATGACACTCTCCTTGTCATAGATTCTTGGTGTTTTTTTACATATGAATTTCCCGGTTGGGTGGGTACCGGAAAAGTGCTCGAACAATAGAAATCAAACTGCAATGAAACGTCAGCACACGGACTGGTTGGGGAAGCAGTGTCTGAGGACCGGGCCGGGCGCTTTGGGAGGCGCCCGCAGTGCACTCGCTGCAGGGATCAGATCCTTGATCCATTACATGGCTCCATTGAGTTCGTAAACGACATGAACGAATGCGGACGATCAGCAATCGTTTGCCATAGGATCAGTCTAACGGAAAAAAAAGCCAGGCGCAGCCAAACTATATCAATATAGTTTATATCTATGGTTGTAACACGAGCCATATGTGATCGGAATTGGTGAACAGGGCGGTGGCGTCCAACACCGCTCCGGCGGGCTGCCGCGAACGTTGAATTTGCCCTTTTAATATGTGCCGACATTTTGTCTGGCTCATCCTTGGGTTTAGGTACTTGATCTAGATATAGTGCTGATAATTGGCCGATTCTCTCACTCATATGCTGCGTTTTTATGACAAAAGCACATAATAAGTACTAATCAACGGGGCAGTGATCCGCTTGCCGGCATAAAAAAAGCCCCGCATCAAGCGGGGCTTTTTGATAACGCAAGGGTAGAGCTGGCTTACATCATGCCGCCCATACCACCCATGCCGCCCATGCCGCCCATATCCGGGGCGCCATGTGCGTGTCCTTCGTCCTTCGGCAGTTCAGCCACCATGGCCTCGGTGGTAATCATCAGGCCCGCGATGGAAGCTGCGTTCTGCAGGGCAGAGCGCACTACCTTGGTCGGGTCCAGAATACCGGCCTTGATCATGTCGGTGTATTCGCCAGTAGCGGCGTTGTAACCGTAGTTGCCTTTGCCTTCGGCCACCTTGTTCAGTACCACTGAACCTTCTTCACCGGCATTGCTGACAATCTGGCGCAGCGGTTCGGTCATGGCGCGGCGTGCAATGGCAATGCCGACGTTCTGATCTTCGTTGGCGCCTTTCAGGCCTTCGAGTTTGGCTACAGCGCGCACCAGAGCCACACCACCGCCAGGAACCACGCCTTCTTCAACGGCCGCACGGGTTGCGTGCAGGGCGTCTTCAACGCGGGCTTTCTTCTCTTTCATTTCCACTTCGGTGGCTGCGCCAACCTTGATTACCGCAACACCGCCAGCCAGCTTGGCTACGCGTTCCTGCAGTTTTTCACGGTCGTAATCAGAGCTGGACTCTTCGATCTGGGCGCGGATCTGGTTAACCCGGCCTTCAATCTGTTTGCCATCACCGGCGCCATCAATAATGGTGGTGTTTTCTTTGGTGATGGTGACTTTCTTGGCAGAACCCAGGTTTTCCAGCGAGGCTATTTCCAGGCTGAG
>JBFIHZ010000131.1:0-9806 GCA_041601535.1 Lysobacterales bacterium
ATCTGGAGCGAAGACCAGCACCAGGCACTGGAAGAGGAAATGAAACAGCACGTGATCGACTGCTGGAAAGAAGCCTCTGCGTTCGGGACCATGACCGAAGGACCGTTCCTGGATGTACACGAGATGTTTGAAGATGTGTTCGAAAAGATGCCCTTGCACCTGCAACGCCAGCAAGCCGAACTGCTGAAACTGGAGGGGCTCTGATCATGGCGCAAATGAACATGATTCAGGCCATTAACTCAGCCCTGGACCAGGCGATGGAAAAAGACCCATCGGTGGTCATCCTGGGCCAGGACGTCGGCTATTTCGGCGGTGTCTTCCGCTGCACCGATGGCCTGCAGAAGAAGTATGGAGAGCACCGGGTCATCGATGCACCCATTTCCGAAGGTGGCATTATCGGCACGGCCATCGGTCTGGGGGTGAATGGCTTGCGGCCTGTTGCTGAAATTCAGTTTGCCGACTACATCTATCCCGGTTTCGACCAGGTGGTCAGCGAACTCGCGCGCTTGCGTTACCGCAGCGACGGCACATTCTTCTCACCGGTGACCATCCGCACTCCCTGTGGCGGAGGCATCCGCGGCGGGCAAACCCATTCGCAAAGCCCGGAAGGGATTTTCACCCATATTTCCGGCGTCAAGACGGTCATGCCATCCAATCCGTTTGACGCCAAGGGACTGTTGATCAGCGCCATCGAATCCAATGATCCGGTGGTGTTCTTTGAACCCAAGCGCATTTACAACGGGCCTTTCGATGGTGACCCGGACAAACCGGCAGTTCCCTGGTCCAGCCACCCCCTGGGTGAGGTTCCCGAGCATTATTACAATGTCCCCCTGAGCAAGGCCGCGGTGGTGGAAGCAGGCGACGAACTCACCATCATCACGTATGGCACCATCGTTCACGTGGCGCAAGCGGCCGCCAAACTGGCGGGGGTGCGCGCTGAAATCATCGACGTCAGGACCCTGATGCCACTGGATACAGAGACCTTGCGCAAATCGGTGGAGAAAACCGGCCGCTGCCTGGTGGCGCATGAAGCCACCCGGTTTTGCGGCTATGGCGCCGAACTGGTCGCCACCGTGCAGGAAGAATGTTTCTGGCATCTGCAAGCGCCGGTAGAAAGAGTCACCGGATGGGATACCCCCTACCCGCATGCCTACGAGTGGCAGTACTTTCCCGGGCAAAAGCGCCTGGTAGCGGGCATACGCAAAGTCATGGAGGCAGGATGAGCGAGTATGTTTTCAAACTCCCCGACCTGGGTGAAGGTACGGTGGAAGCGGAAATCGCTGAATGGATGGTCAAGGTCGGGGACTCGGTAAACGAGGAAGACACGATCTGCGCCATGTTGACCGATAAAGCCGCAGTGGAACTGACCGCACCGGTCAGCGGTACCGTGGTTAAAGTGGCCGGCGAAGTGGGAGACACGATTGCCGTGGGCTCGGCACTGGTGGTGTTTGCAACAGACAGCAGTGCGGCGCCGGATGACACGCAGGACGCAACTGCTGCCACCCCCGCAGCGGCGGATCAAAAGGAATCGCAGGACAGCAACCGGAAACCGGTGGCACAGGCACAGCCAGCAACCAGCGCCGACCAGCAGCGCGTCAAGACTTCGCCATCCATCCGCATGCGGGCGCGTGAAGCCGGTGTGGATCTGAGCCAGGTGCCAGGCAGCGGCCCGGGCGGGCGTATATTAAAAAGCGATTTCGACGCCTGGCTGGAATCAACCGGACCCTCCGGGCAGCCTGCTGCCCCCGGCCGGCAAAAAGCGGTGGGCAGCACCGAGATCAAGGTGATCGGCCTGCGCCGGAAAATTGCCCAGCGCATGGAAGCGGCCAATCGCGAAGTGCCGCATTTCGCTTATGTAGAAGAAATCGATGTGACGGCCGTGGAATCACTGCGTCAGCACCTCAACGCGAAAAAGCCGGCCGACCAGCCCGGTTTGACCCTGTTGCCGTTTATCAGCCTGGCGCTGATCCGGGCGTTGCGCGCATTCCCGCAGTGCAATGCCCACTACGACAGTGAACGCAACGTATTGATCCAGCACCATGGCGTGCACCTGGGCATTGCCACGCAAACACCGGACGGATTGAAAGTGCCGGTGGTACGGCATGCCGAAGCGTTGAGCCTGCAGCAACTGGCGGAGCAGATCAGGCAGGCCGCCGCGGCTGCCCGGGACAATACCGCCGGCCGTGATGCGCTGGCCGGGTCCACCATCACGCTGACCAGCCTGGGCAAACTGGGTGGCGTGGTCAGTACGCCCATCATAAACCTGCCGGAAGTGGCCATCATTGGCGTCAACAAGGCGATGGACCGGCCGACGGTGCAGAATGGCCACATGGTGATTCGCCGCATGATGAACCTGTCTTCCTCATTCGATCACCGCTTTGTTGACGGCCATGATGCAGCTTCCATGATCCAGCAAATGAAAGGCATGCTGGAACAACCGGCCACACTGTTTATGGCGGACTGAGGCATCGACCAGAGCAGCAGCAAATGAACCGGCGGCCCCGGGCCAGGCGCATGATTGCGCCGTGCTTGCTGACCGCCGCCTGGCTGACGGTGGCCGGTTCCGCGTTCGCGGCCACGGTGGCGGATAACGCTGATCCGCAACCACCATTCCGTGACTGGATCGAGGCGATGAAAACGTCCGAGCGTGGGCCGTTCAGCCGCGTGCTGTGGTTCTGTGCCGACGGCAGCGAATTGCCCCCCTCTGCCTATGCCTGCCGGGATCACGGCGGTGGCGTGCAGCACGGCAAGTGGAGTTCCCGCACCGAAACGCTGCGGCGCAATGGCTTCAAAATAGCCAATTTGCTGGCCGGCATAGATGCCGACGCCAGCCTGCAACAGGATGATTTCCGGGACACGCTGGGGCAGATGCTGGTGGAGAAGTTCCTGGTGGGGGTGGACGACGGCTGGATCATGCGCCAGGCCATGTTCTACCGCGGCGCTGTCCAGGACGAAGACGAGCGGGCCGGTGCCCAGGCCTTGCTGCAGGCCATGGCGCGCCAACCGCAGTGGCTGACCACTCATTTCACCGCCTTGCGCACCGCTGCGCGCATGTTGCCGCATACCGCTGACAGCGCCACGGTACAGCAGGTGCGGCAGGTTTCCGCTTCGTTGTCAGAACGCGACGGGAAATTCAGGCCGTTACGCGCCAAGATTCATGGCGCGCCCGACAGCGGCGATGCGGCACGGGTCCGGGATTACGCCGGGCAGGTCACGGACCCCTCACTGCGCGCTGCCTACCAGCAACTGGCCGCCGACATAGACCAGGTGTACCAGGCGGAACCACTGCAGGACCTGCTGCGGGAACGTGCTGATGCCTACCGGCTGGCACCGTGGCTGCAACAACTGTTGCGTGAGGCAGCCGACCGCTACGCTGCGGCAGATGCGGCCGGCCGTTTCCGGTATAGCGCGCAGCTGATGGCTGATTTGCGTGAGTCCCTGCCTGCAATCCAGTCGCCACGGGTACGGCTGCAGGTGCTTGACCTCAGTTTACGTACGGAACAGGAGCATTTTCGCGCTGCCACCGAACTGCGCGGCCAGCTCTCCCGGCTCACGCGGGCGCAGTTGTTTGACCTGTTGCGTCATGCAGCGACCGCAAGTTACGGTGCCGGCCTGCTGAACCAGCGTTTACATCGAGAGGTGCAGGCACTGTGGGACGCTGAGGCCACGGATTCCGTAGCCCTTGACTCCTGGCTGCGCCAGCTCAACTGGCTGGCCCGGGCGCCGGCCTGGGGCAGCCAGGCCCTGCGCATGCATTTCCAGGATGCGATGAACACGCTGGCCCAACTGGAACCAGCAGCACAATTGTTTATCCAGGACCAGTTGCGTGGCAGTCCGCTGTTGTTCTATGCCGATGTGATGGATCTGCTGATGCGCGACGCCAATCGCCTGATGGGCGTAAGGCACCAGTTGTTTGACCAGGAAATCGGCTTTGGACTGACTGCCCTCAACCCGGGCCTGGCCCGCGGCGTGCTGCGGGCAGAGTCCACCGCTGCGGGCCCTTTCCAGTCGAACGGCATTTACCTGCTGCCGGAAACCCTGGCTGAATTACCGCCAGTGGCCGGCATACTCACCGCCGGTGAAGGCAATCCGCTGTCGCACATCCAACTGCTGGCGCGCAACCTCGGCATACCCAACGTGGTGGTGGATGACGCCCTGCTGCCGCATTTTGTCGCACGGGATGGCCACAACATCGTGCTTGCTGTCAGCCCGCTGGGGATGGTTGAGTTGCACCAGGACAGCCCACAATGGGATGTCTATTTCCCGCAGAGCAGCGCCACGGATAAAGCCCTGATCAGTCCCGACCTGAACAAACTGGATCTGTCATTGCGGCAACCGCTGCCACTCAGCCGGTTGCGCGCCGAAGACTCCGGCCGGATTGTCGGCCCGAAGGCCGCCAAGCTGGGCGAGTTGCGCGCCCACTACCCGCAGGCTGTGGCTCGCGGCGTGGCCCTGCCGTTTGGCATCTTCCATCAACAGGTGCTGTTGCAGGCCTGGGCCGGTGATGCCAGCGGCAACACCACGGTTTTTGACTGGATGGTTGACCAGTACCGGCAACTGGAAGCCCTGTCCACAGACAAAACACGGCAGGCAAACCGGGCTGAAGCCTTTCGTGCCGAACTGTACGCCATTATCGTCAACACCCGCCTGTCGCCAGATTTGCAACAGGCACTGGAAACCAGCCTGTCAGAGGTATTCGGCAACAGTGACCTGCCCGGTCTGTTTATCCGTTCTGATACCAATGTCGAGGACTTGCCCGGTTTTACCGGCGCCGGCCTGAACCTGACCCTGCCCAACGTGGTGGGGCTGCAGCGGCTGATTGCTGATATCCCCCGGGTATGGGCATCGCCGTTTACCGCCCGTGCTTTTGCCTGGCGCCAGGCCTTGATGGACCGGCCTGAACACGTTTATACATCAGTGCTGCTGCTGGAATCCGTGCCGGTGGACAAGTCCGGAGTACTGGTCACACGCGATATCGACAGCGGTGCGACCGGGGTGCTGTCAGTGGCGGTCAATGAAGGGCCAGGCGGCGCCGTGGACGGTCAGGCGGCCGAGAGTTTGCGCCTGCCAATGGATGGCAGCCCGCCTGTGTTACTGGCCACGGCGACCGCGCCGTGGCGCCGCGAACTGCTGCCGCAGGGTGGGATCCGCTCGGTACCCAGCAGCGGTTCGGATCAAGTGCTGGAAGCGGATGAAATGCGGCAGTTAATTGAATTTGCCAAGCGGTTGCCGGAAACCTTTCCGGCCATCACCGATGCCGCCGGCAACGCCGCACCTGCCGACGTCGAATTCGGTTTTCTGGACGGCAGCCTGCGGCTGTTCCAAATCCGGCCTTTCCTCGATAGCGCGCAGGCGCGCGGCAGCGCCTATCTGCAGGAAATGGATGCGCGCCTGAGCAGTGGCCGCGCGGCAGACCGGCCCCAACGGGTCCGGCTCACGCAACGCCCGCAACCGTAGTTCCTCGCGCCCAATAGCCTGTGCTGTCCACTTCCGCAGCCAGATCACGCGGCGCAGTTTGCTCCGACTGAGGATATGGAAATCAAGCGTTACTGTTGGGCCACCGCCAGCAGTGATTTTTGCGTGCGTACCAGGTCGTTCAGGGGCCGCGCCAACTGGGTCAGCCACTTGCCGCCGTTCTTGTTATTGGACAGGCCAACGATGATGTAAGTCTGGTCACGGTAATGCACCAGGGCGCTGTCAGAATGGAAATTCTTCCAGCTGCCGGACTTGCGGTGTACTTCCACTCCCTGGATGCCCTGCAGCCCCTTGACGAACTTGTGCTGGATACCGGGCTGGGACAAGGCTTCCAGCATCAGGGCGTTATACTCCGGGCTGACCAGGGTGCCGGTTTCCAGCTTGTAATAAAACCGTGCCACCTGGAAGGCCGTGGCGCCATGCGACAGGTTGTTCAGCGGATCACGATGATACGCCGGCCTGGGCGCATAGTCCTTTCCCACCCAAAGCCCGCCTTCCCCGCCGGGGTCGTAGAAATCATAATCGGGTGACTGCAGCAACTCGATCAACTCTTCCCGGCCGACCAGTTCCAGCACGCGCGTGGCGCACGGGTTGCAGGAATAACGAATCATATTGACCATATCGGCCTGCAACTCTTCGTCCAGAGTCAGGCGGCCCTGCTCTATGGCAACCGCCGCGCCAAGCAGAATGGCGATTTTCGGCAGGCTGGCGGCATACATCATCTTGTGGCCATTGAGCTCCGCCAGCCGCGGGCGGGCCGGATCGGTAACGATGACCAGCAACAGCGCCAGCTCGCCTTTGTCCACCGCCCGTTTCAGGCCCTGTTGCCGTACCAGGTTTTCCAACTGGATCTGCAGGCCCTTGTCCGAAGCTCCGCTCAACAGCGGAAAACCCCCGTCATCAGCCACCACAGACCCACCAAAACTCACAGCCAATACCACGCACACCAGCACAGACTTGAATACTTTCATTTGGATTTGACTCACCCGGTGACCCGGAATAAGGAAAATGGGCTAATGGTTGCTCTGCCGGAACCGGCATACAGCCACCATTCACATGTGGCGAGATCATACGATGAGATTCCGCCCGCGTCCATAGGGTACCATCAGGCATATCAAGGCTTGGCTAACCCGGCATTGGGGCGCTGAATTGATCACGGGTTCCCGTGCAGCTGACGTATCATGGTGCGGAAAAATACGTCAGGCACTCATGGCGCAGGCTCAGCCCAGTGAAACAGACTATATTTTCCATGTAAATCATACCGTTAAAAAGGCCAGCAGCGATATATGGAAAAAATCATCAACCACCTGAAACAGTCCAGCCTGTCCTACCGCATCATTGTCGGCCTGGTGCTGGGGGTGTTCACCGGCCTGTTTTTCGGCGAAAAAGCCGCCCAGCTGCAGTGGTTGGCGGATGCCTGGATCCGGCTGATGCAGATGACGGTGCTGCCCTATGTGATGATGTCGCTGATCGCCGGACTGGGGCAGATGAGTGCGCCACTGGCGCGCAAACTGGCCTGGCGCGGCGGAATCCTGTTGCTGCTGTTCTGGGGGGTGGCTTTCGTGGTCATCACCACCATGTCGCTGGCCTTCCCGGAATTTCAAAGCGCCACGTTTTTCAGCGCCCATGCGGCCGATCCGGTGGTGCAGTTCAATCCGGTCGAGCTTTACATACCGTCCAACCCCTTCCATTCCATGGCCAATACCATCATTCCGGCCGTGGTCTTGTTCAGTTCCGCCGTCGGCGTGGCGCTGATTGGCCTGTCCAATACGTCCGCGCTGATCCAGTCGCTGAATTCGTTGATCGAAGCGCTCACGCGAGTAACACGATTCAGTGTCAGTCTCACGCCGATTGGCCTGTTTGCCATTACCGCCGTGTCGGCCGGCACCCTGACCTGGACCGAAATCGCCCGGCTGGAAGTGTATTTCGTGGTTTATATCGTGGCCGCGTTGTACCTGACGCTGTGGGTTCTGCCTGTGCTGGTAACCACGCTGACGCCGTTTCGATACCGCGATGTGTTCCGTTATTCCAAGGAAGCCCTGCTGACGGCATTCGTCACCCATAACCTGTTTATCGTGGTTCCCATGCTGATCGACACCAGCCGGCAGCTGTTCAATGACCACCAGATGAAGTCGCCTGATATCGACACCCTGAGCGAAGTCATCGTGCCGGTGACCTTCAACTTCCCCAGCGCCGGCAAATTGCTGTCCCTGTTGTTCATACCGTTTGCCGCCTGGCTGGCCGGCAACCCGATGGAGTTGTCCGCCTACCCCGGCTTTCTGACCGCCGGCCTGGCCAGCTATTTTGCCAAGGCACAGATTGCCCTGCCGTTTTTGCTGGACCTGCACCAGATTCCGCAGGACCTGTTTCAGGTCTATCTCACCACCGGCATCATCAACGGCAAGTTCGACACCCTGACCTCCGCCATGAACCTGCTGGCCTTCAGCCTGATTGGCACTGCAGCTCTGACCGGATACCTGCGTGTGCGGCTGATGGACCTGCTGCGCTTCACCGCTGTTTCGTTGCTACTGCTGTTCGTGCTGATGCTGGGCACGCGTTATTTCCTGCTGCACACCGTGGATACAACGTACCGCGACGACATGCTCATTCGCTCGATGAGCTTGATGGAGCCGGGCGTGGATACACAGGTCATCACCTCATCCGATAGCATGCCAGGCCCGCCATCTGCCGCTCCCACAACCGACCATTCCATGCTGGCCCGTATCCGCGAACGCGGCGTACTGCGCGCCGGCTACAACCCGGAACGCCTGCCGTTTACCTTTATCAACGACTCCGGCGACCTGGTGGGTTTTGACGTGGAACTGCTGAACCTGCTGGCGCGTGAAATGGGGGTAACGCTGGAATTCATCCCGGTCTCATGGGACACGCTGAAAGAAGAGTTTGATGCCGCACAGATCGACATCATGGGCACGGTGCCCCTGTCCACGCAGATGCTGATTGATTTTGACCTGTCCGATGCCTACCTGCAGGGCACCATGGGACTGGTGGTGCGCGATCACCGGCGCTCCGAGTTTGCCACGCGCAAGAAAATCCTGCAGCACACCGCCCTGACCATAGGTTATGCCGGCACCGTGGACTACATCATGCCGGCGCTGGAGCGCGCCTTTCCGGACAAGGACATCCAGTGGCAGAAGATTCCGCACATCAGCGCATTTTTCGAATCAGACGATCATGCACTGGACGCCTTGCTGGTAAACGTTGAAATTGGTACTGCCTGGACCCTGCTGTACCCCGAATACACCGTCGTGGTGCCGCGCGCGCCGGTGCTGAAAATGCCATCGGGCTTCGCCGTCGCCAAGGGTCAGGGTGAGTTTTCAGATTTGCTCAGCCGCTGGATTGACGCCAAGCAATCCACCGGCGAGATCCAGGCTGCTTATGATTACTGGATACTGGGTGGCGGCGCCGACAAACAGGAAGCCCGCTGGTCGATTGGCAAGGACGTGCTGGGCTGGCTGGACTGACGCTCAGGCCGGCCGGACGGTCACGTTAGCCTGCTGGTCAGCCGCCTTCGGCGGAACGGGTCCGCGGCTCAGTGAATGCGCCCAGGTCATCGGCAGTAATGCCAAACTGACAAAATAAAAGGTCTGCCCGGGCAGGCTGGCCTGCGGCGAAAAGGTGTTCACCAACTGGGCCACGGTAGCAGGCAATATGGCGGCGACAGTGCCCCATATCATCGGGTTCAGGGCCAGCGCGCGGCGCTGCTGCCGGTCGGTGCGGCTGTAATTGCGCAACAGCAGGTGCAAAGCCCACAGCAGGTAAGCCGCCATGACCAGCCCGGTCAACAACGGCAGCGCCCGGTGAATAAAGGCCGTCGGCGCGGGCGTCGCCCAGATACGAACCAACAGCAGCAGCCACACGGCCAAGGCCGGCGTGTACAGCAATCGGGCCGCCCATTTTTCCTCCGCCCAGGGGCGTGGCAACGGAAACAGCAGCAGAAACTGAACCAGCGCGGCCACGCCCAGAAACACCATCAGGCTGGTCAGGCTGGCAGTCAGTGAACGCATGCTGAAATCGGCCAGCCACGGCGCAGGCAACAGTGCCAGTCCAAGGCCCAGGCCCATCAGTGCCAGGCTGCGCGCGGCCGCACCTGGCTTTCGCCAGGCGGCCAACAGCGGAAAGATCACGAAACAGGCGCCCACCAGGGCAGCCACAAGCTGCCGCTGTAACTGCGGTACTGACAACGCCCGGTAGGTCACCGCCAGCTGCAGCACCTCGCCTTGCCGTTCCACCGTCAGGTGCAGGGTGTCGCCCGCCCGTTTGCGCGGCAGCCGTGCCAACACCGCCGCATCGTCCACTGCGAAACCATCCCA
>JBFIHZ010000132.1:0-9799 GCA_041601535.1 Lysobacterales bacterium
CTGCAGCAGGCTGACCGGGCCGGTTTCCGCCCGGCTCTTGTCCGCTTCGGTCAGCTGCCGCCAGGTGGTGCTGCGGCGGTTGATCAGCTGCGCGGCGTAATCTGATGCCAGCCACTGCTCCAGCCGGTCTGCTTCGAGGCCGTCGGCGCGCACGTCGCGGTAGTCAAACTCCACGCCTTGCTGCCGCAGCCAGGCCTGCGCCTTGCGGCAGGTATCGCAGGACTTGAGCCCGTACATCACTACGGTACCGGCGGCCTTAGCCGACATCGCGCAACAACTCGTTGACGCTGGTGCGGGAACGGGTTTTCTCGTCCACCTGCTTGACGATGACCGCGCAATACAGTGAATGACTGCCGTCTGCGGCCGGCAGTGAACCCGGCACCACCACCGAACCCGCCGGAACGCGCCCCTGGGTGATTTCACCGGTTTCACGGTTGTAAATTCGCGTGCTCTGGCCGAGAAACACTCCCATGGAAAGCACGCTGCCGCGTTCAACCACCACGCCTTCAACCACTTCGGAGCGGGCACCGATAAAGCAGCCGTCTTCGATAATGGTCGGGGTGGCCTGCAGCGGCTCAAGCACACCGCCGATGCCCACGCCGCCCGACAGGTGTACGTGCTTGCCAATCTGCGCACAGGAACCCACCGTGGCCCAGGTATCCACCATGGTGCCTTCACCGACATAGGCGCCTATGTTCACGTAGCTGGGCATCAGCACCGCATCGTGTCCGATATAGGCTCCACGCCGCACCGTGGCCGGCGGCACAATGCGCGCTCCTACCTCGGAAATATGGCTGGCTGCTTCACCTCCCCAGCGTAACGGCACCTTGTCAAAATAGCGGCTGGCACCGCCTTCGATGACTTCGTTGCGATGGGTACGGAAGGACAGCAGTACGGCTTTTTTCAGCCACTCGTTAACCAGCCATTGGGAAGGTCCGCTGACGGTATCTGGCTGGGCCACGCGCAGCTCGCCGGCTTCCAGCAGGTCCAGGCAGTCTTCAATGTCGGCCTTCAATTCGATGGGCGCAGTGTTTGGCGATATTTCGCTGCGATTTTCCCAGGCTGCTTCGATCCGCTGTTGCATTGCTGCCAGCTCGGTGGCTTCAGTCATATTTCTTAACCTTTAATCAAATTGTTTCGGATGGATTCGGCCAGCGCCTGCTGCGCTTGCTCGGTGAGGGGTTGGTGATTGGCATCGCTGACCTGGAAGATGTCCTCCACCCGCTCGCCAAAGGTTGCAATGCGCGCATCATGTACCTGCACGTTTTCCTTCACCATGGCGGCGGCGACACGCGACAGCAGGCCGGGCTGGTCGCTGCACTCCAGTTCCAGCAAGGTGCCGAGGCGGTCCGGATCCGGCGAAAAGCGGATCACCGGATCACTGATAAAATGGCGCAGGCGCCGCGGCAACGGCCGTTTTACCATGGGCCGCTGGTCTTCGGTCTGAATGGCCGCGCGCAAGCGCTTCACCAGTTCATCTGCATCGGTTTCTTGCAGCACGTTGCCTTGCTGATCCATCAACTGGAACAAGTCAAAACTGTAGCCATCGTTGGTGGTGAGGATGCGCGCCGACATGACATTCAGGCCCATCTCATCAAACACGGTGACGATGGAGGCAAACAATCCGTCGTGATCCGCCACGCACACCAGCAGCTCAGAAACGCCATGAGGCTGTACACCGCGCACTGCGATATGGCCGTCTTTTTGCGGATCGGTTTCACGCGCGCGTACGATCGCCTCGGTGCACCATTCCAGCTGTTCCGTGGACAGGCGCAAAAAGGCGTGTTCGGGCAGTGTTTTCCAGATGCCGCGAATGGCGGTGGATGACAGGTTGCGGCGCAGCAGGCGGCTGAGCGCACTGGCGCGGGTTTCGCGGATGGCCATTTCGCGCTGCATCGGATTATCCAGCCCGCGGCGCAGGGCCGCCCCGGCCTGCAGGTACAGGTCCCACAGCAAACTGTTTCTCCAGCCGTTCCACAGCTTGGGACTGGTGGCCGCGATATCGGCTACGGTCAGCAGGTACAGGTGATCCAGGTAACGGGTAGTGCCCACCAGCGCGGCAAATTCCTGGATGGTGGCCGGGTCTGTCAGGTCCTTGCGCTGGGCGGTGCGCGACATCAGCAAATGCTGCTTGACCAGCCAGGAAATCATATCCACATCAGCGGCTTCGAGATCCAGCCTGGAGCAAAACTCCTGGGCATCGACAGCGCCCAGCTCGGAATGGTCCCCTCCCCGGCCCTTGGCGATGTCGTGAAACAGCGCCGCCAGGTAGAGCAGTTCCGGCCGTTCAATGCGTTTGAAAACCGATTGGGAATGCGGGAACTGATCGCGGTACTTGCCGTAGGCAAAGCGCCGCAGGTTACGCACCGCGAACAGGGTGTGCTGATCCACGGTGTAGACATGAAACAGGTCGTACTGCATGCGGCCAACGATATTGCCGAATTGCGGAATCCATTCAGCCAGAACACCGTATCGGTTCATGCGCTGCAGCTGCGTGTACACCCCTTCTGGCTGGCGCAGCAGTTCCAGGAAATAGGCATTCACCTGCTCGTCTGCGCGGAACGCATCATCAATCAGGTACAGGTTGTCGCGCACCAGGCGGATGGTGGATGCGCCCACACCGCGCACTTCCTCATGCTGTGCCAGCAGCAGGAACATTTCCATCAGCGCGGCCGGACGGCGCAGAAAAACCGCGTCATCACGCGCTTCCAGGTAACCTTTGCGCACCTGGAACTCTTCCCCCAGTTTGTGCAGTGGTTCCTCTTCGATCTGGCCCAGCTCTTCCTGGAACAGCTGCAGCAGCCGTTCATTGAGGCGCTCCAGCTGCATTACGGTGCGGTAGTAGCCCTGCATGAACTGTTCCACCGCCAGGTTGGAGCCTTTATCGACGAAACCAAAGCGTTCCGCTATCTGGCGCTGGAAATCAAACAGCAGACGATCCTCGGCGCGTCCCGCCAACAGGTGCAGGGCGTAACGCACCCGCCACAGGAAGCGCTCGTCTTCGATCAGGTCAGCGTGTTCGTTGTCTGTCAGAAAGCCGTGATCGACCAGGCCGTGCAGAGTCTGTGCACCAAAGTGGCGCTTGGCCACCCATCCGATCATCTGGATGTCCCGCAATCCACCGGGCCCTTCCTTGATGTTGGGTTCAAGGTTGTAGGCGGTTTCGTGATAACGGCTGTGACGTTGTTGCTGCTCGGTAAACTTGGCGGCAAAGAACTCATCCGCCGGCCACATTTTATCCGGCGACAGGGCTTCATTCAGGCGATCGAACAGTTCTGCCGGGCCATCCAGCAGACGGGTTTCCATCAGGGTGGTTGCCGTGCTTACATCCCGCAGCGCTTCTTCCGCACACTCATCCACGGTACGTACACTATGCCCAAGGTAGAAGCCGCAATCCCATAACAACTGAATGAACACTTCCAGCGCTTCCGCCGGCAGACCGCCGTCAAATGAGCGGTCCAGCAGAATCAGCAGATCGACGTCGGAATGTGGATGCAATTCACCCCGACCGAATCCGCCTACCGCGACCAGGCAGATTTCATCCAGGCACGGCATGATGCGGTGCCAGGCGAGTAACAACAGCTGCTCCACCATCCAGGCACGCGAGCGCACCAGTTGCACCACATCTTCGCCATCCCACAGGCGCTGGGCCAGCTGTTCATCGGCCTGGGTCAGTGAATCGCGAATGGATTCGCGCAGTTCCACCGCCAGCTGCTGGATTTCTTCGATGGTATCAGCGGAGCGCACCGCGTTGCGGCAGGCCAGGTCAACTGCCCTTAACATCGCGGGGTCCAGGCACCCGCGGGATGCCTGCGGGGCGGCAAGCCGTTCGTACATAATCAGAGGTCGTCGTCAGGTAAACGGGTCAGTACATCATATCCGTCTTCGGTGACCGCTATGGTGTGCTCCCACTGCGCAGACAGGCTGCGGTCACGCGTCACCACGGTCCAGCCATCAGGCAACAGCCGGGTTTCCTTGCGGCCAATATTGATCATTGGCTCAATGGTAAACACCATACCGGGCACCAGCACTTCACCCGTACCTTCGCGGCCATAGTGCAGCACTTGCGGATCTTCGTGAAACACGCGGCCAATACCGTGGCCACAGTACTCACGCACCACGGAGCAGCCGTGGCCTTCAGCGTATTTCTGGATGGCCGCGCCGATATCACCCAGCTGCGCGCCGGGACGCACCAGTTCAATGCCCGTAACCATCGACTGGTAGGCGATGTCTGATATGCGCTGGCCTTTAACCGTCGGCTTGCCCACCTGGAACATCTTGCTGGTATCGCCATGCCAGCCATTTTTGATGACGGTGACGTCAATATTGACGATATCGCCATCACGTAACACTTTGTCTCCCGGAATACCGTGACAGATCACGTGGTTGACAGAGGTGCAGATGGACTTGGGAAAACCCCGGTAATTCAGCGGAGCGGGAATGGCCTGCTGCTGTTCGGTGATGTACTCGTGGCAGATGCGGTCCAGTTCGCCGGTGGTCACACCAGGCTGCACATGCGGCCTGATCATGCGCAACACCTCGGCCGCCAGTTGTCCGGCAACCCGCATTTCTTCCACTTCTTCCCTGCTTTTTAATGTAATACCCATGTTTTTGCGTTTACCCAACAGGTTTTGCAAGGACTCAAACACTTTGGCGCCCAGCTCAAAAGAAACCATTGTACATGCCTTTTGCCCTATGACTAAACGCGCCGCTACTGGGATAATTAGCTCCAATCAGACGGCCCGGCCTGTTCCGGAGCACAAGGAGAAAAATTGATGCGGAAGATTTTGCGGATTCTGTTACCGCCGGGTCTGGTCGTGCTCGCAATTGTCGTTGTGGCCGGTCTGTACCAGCTGGCCCAGGGCAAGCGCCCCGAGCGCAAGGAAGAAGCCGAAGCGGCCGTGTTGGTTGAAACCATACCAGCCCGGGTGCAATCGCTGAATCTGACCATCAGCTCTCAAGGCACCGTAAAACCGCGCACCGAAACCACCCTGGTGGCGGAAGTCGGTGGAAAAATCATCCAGGTATCCCCCAATTTCGTCGCCGGCGGCTTTTTCCGCAACGGCGAGACCCTGCTGCAAATCGACCCAAGTGACTATGATGCGGCGCTGCAACGTGCGCAGGCCGACCTGGCCGCGCGTGAAGCGCAACTGGCAGACCAGCAAGCGCGCTCTGACCAGGCACTGAAAGACTGGAAAAACCTCGGACGCAGCGGTGAACCTTCCGACCTGACCTTGCGTAAACCGCAACTGGCTGAAGCGCAGGCGGCGGTGAAAGCGGCCCAGGCAAGCCTTTTGGAAGCAAGACGCGACCTGGAGCGCACCCGTATAACCGCGCCCTATGACGGACTGGTGCGCAACAAGCAGGCTGACGTGGGGCAGTATGTATCACCGGGCACCCCGCTGGGGGTGAGTTTTTCAATTGAAACCGCTGAAATCCGCCTGCCGTTGACCAGCCGTGATATCGGCTTTCTGCAGCTGCCGTCGGCCACGGCCGATGCACAGCAAACCGGCCCGCGGGTGCGGCTGACTGCCGCCGGCTCCGGCATCACCGGTGAGTGGTGGGCGGAGATCATCCGCACCGAAGGTGTGATTGATGAAGCCAGCCGGGTGCTGTACGCGGTGGCTGAAGTGGTAGACCCGTATGCGGTGCTGGGTCAGAGCGAACAATCGGCGTTGCGCATGGGAACCTTCGTGCGGGCTGAAATCGAGGGGATCAGGGCCGACAACGTGATTGCGCTGCCCCGCTCCGTGCTGCGGCAGGACAACACCGTGCTGGTGGCCAATGATCAGCGCAAGCTGGAAATCCGCCCGGTTGAGGTATTGCGGGCTGAACCGGAAATTGTCTATCTCACCTCCGGGATACGCGATGGAGAACGGGTTATTACCACTGCGATGGACGCCCCGCTGCCCAACACCCAATTGGCCATCAGCGGTGAGCCTGCGCCGGCCGGCGCGACTGATTCCGTCGCGGAACAACGCAGTCTGGCAGGTGACCGGCCTTGAGCACTCCGGACCACAGTCCATTCGATGCACTGATCGGCTGGTTCGCGCGCAACTCGGTTGCGGCCAACCTGTTGATGTTCATCCTGGTTGCGGGCGGCCTGTATACCGCGCTGACCATCAAGAAGGAAATTCAGCCGCGCATTGAAACCAACATCATTACCGTGGCGGTGCCGTTCCTGGGCGCAACACCAGAAGATGTCGAAGAAGGTGTCATCGTCAAGATCGAGGAAGCCATTCAGGATATCGAGGGCATCGAGGAGATCATCTCCACCGCCAGCCGCGGCATCGGTACCGTCTCGGTGGAAGTGGACGCTGATTATGAAGTAACCGACCTGATGGACCAGGTCAAAAACCGCGTGGATGCGATTTCCACCTTCCCGGACAATACCGAAAAACCCACCATCTCCCGAACCACCTTCCAGCAGCAGGTCGTGATGGTATCGGTTTATGGCAGCGTGGACGAGCGCACCCTGAAGGAATACGCCAAGCAGGTGCGCAATGAGATCGTCACCCTGCCCGGCGTGACGCGGGCGGAAATTCTCGGCTCCCGCGAGTACGAAATTGGTATCGAAGTCAGCGAGTTTGACTTGCAGGCCTACGGCCTGACGCTGGTTGATGTGGCCCAGGCAGTACGGCAGGGCTCACTGGACCTTTCAGCCGGCTCGATCCGCACCGAATCCGGTGACGTGCTGGTGCGCACCAAGGGCCAGGCTTACACCGGCGCCGATTTCGAGAACATCGTGGTGCGCACCAATACCGATGGCACCCGCTTGCTGTTAAAGGACCTGGCCACCATACGCGATGAATTTGTCGAGTCCGAGCGCTTCTCCGAGTACAACAACCAACCGGCCATCACCATCCAGGTGATGTCTGTGGGCCAGCAGAGTGAATTGGATATCTCGGCTGCGGTGCAGCAGTACATCAAACAGAAAAAAGCCGCCTTGCCGGCTGAACTCCAGGTGGCCTCCTGGGCCGACGTGAGTTATTACCTGAAAGGCCGGCTCGACCTGATGGTGAAAAACCTGGTGATGGGCGCGGCGCTGGTATTCCTGATCCTGGCTCTGTTCTTGCGCCTGAAACTGGCTTTCTGGGTGATGGTCGGTCTGCCGGTGGCTTTCCTCGGTGCTTTCTTCCTGATGCCCACGGTGGATGTGACGGTAAACATGCTCAGCCTGTTCGGCTTTATCCTGGTGCTGGGCATCGTGGTGGATGATGCCATCGTTATCGGCGAGAGTGCGTATACCAATATCAGGGAAAAGGGCCATTCACTGGAAAACATTATTGAGGGTGTCAGGAAAGTGGCCCTGCCGGCTACCTTCGGCGTGTTGACCACCATTGCAGCTTTCCTGCCCATCCTGCTGGTAACCGGCATCAGCGGCCAGTTTTTCGCCGCGGTGGGCTGGGTGGTCATACTGTGCCTGGTGTTTTCACTGGTGGAATCGAAACTGATCCTGCCGGCCCATCTGGCACATATGAAAATCCGCCGCTATGAAAAGGACACGTCCAATGTGTTTATCCGTTTCCAGCGGTTTTTCAGCGAAGGCCTGCATCATTTTGTCGACCGCCGTTACTCGCCGCTGCTGAAAAAATCCCTTGACCGGCCGTACCTGACACTGTCGTTGTTCATCAGCATGCTGGTTCTGTCGTTCGGCCTGTTGGCCGGTGGTTTCCTGAAATTCGTGTTTTTTCCGGACTTCACTGCTGATTTCCTGCAGGTGTCGCTGGAAATGAACGAAGGCACACCGTCGTCACAGACCCATGCCGCATTGCGCAAAATCCAGGACGGGTTGTGGGAAGTGGACCGCCAGGTCAGCCAAGAGCACGGCATGGAGTCCGGCGCCGTGGTGACCAGCGTGCTGTCCTTTGCACGCAATGACATCAGCGGGCAGATTTTTACCGAGCTGGTGAAAGAAAACGACGATGTGATCACCGGCCCCGAAGTTTTACGCCGCTGGCGCGAACAAGTGGGTGAGATACCCGGGGTTAAAACTCTTGGCTTCGATGGAGCCGCTGGTGGCCCGGGCGGTGGGCCGGCCATCTCACTCCAGCTGATTGGCGCAAACATCGACCAGGTGGCCCGCGCCTCGCAGGAACTGGAACGCCGCATCCGCCAGTATGAAGGCGTTTACGATGTGCGCAATTCGTTTTCACGCGGCACGCCGGAACTCAAACTGAACATCAAGCCCGAGGCCGAGGCGCTGGGCCTCAAACTGAGCGACCTGGCACGCCAAATACGCGCCGGTTTCTACGGCGAGGAAGTGCAGCGTGTGCAGCGCGGCCAGGACGAGGTCAAGGTGATGGTGCGGTATCCGCGTGATGAGCGCGATTCCATCGGCTACCTGGATAACGTGCGGATACGCACACCCGGCGGCGGGCAGGTTCCGTTTCACGCGGTGGCAGAAGTTGAAATGGCGGAGAGCCCCACCACCATAAGGCGGTATGACCGTGAGCGCGCGGTGCGCGTTTCTGCCGAGGTGGACAAGGAAAACTTTGAACCCGGCAAAATCACCCAGGACATCATCAGCAAGGAACTGCCACAGGTGCTGGCCCAGTTTCCCGGTGTGCGTACCAAGCTGAGCGGGGCTACCGAAAGCCAGCAGGAAGTGGTGCACGACCTGGTCAAGGGTGCCGTGTTTGCGCTGTTTCTGATCTATGCGCTAATGGCCATACCGCTGAAATCATACGCCCAGCCACTGATCATCATGTCGGTGATTCCGTTCGGAACCATCGGCGCACTGGTGGGGCACTGGATACTGGATATCCAGGTGAGCATGATGAGTTTCTTTGGCATTATTGCGCTGGCCGGAGTGGTGGTGAACGACAGCCTGATCCTGGTGGATTTTGTCAACCGTGAACGCCTGGCCGGTGTGCCCTTGAAGCAGGCCGTGATGGACGCTGCACGCCAGCGCTTCCGCGCGATACTGCTGACCTCGCTGACCACCTTTTTCGGCCTGATACCCATCGTGCTGGAGCCCAGCCTGCAGGCGCAGATTCTGGTGCCAATGGCGGCTGCGCTGGCGTTTGGTATTTTGTTTGCCACCGTGATCACCCTGTTCCTGATTCCCACCATGTACCTGATCCTGAACGATCTCACCCGCTTCCGGCGCAGCATCGCAAAGCGGTTGTGGCCCAGCGATCCTGAGCGGCCAGCGCGCGCGGGAGCCGCTCCGGATGCAGGCGGTCGGCGCTGAGCACCGGCTGGTGCCGTAATGAATATCCGCAACCTTCTGAACCTGGCTGTGGAGCGGCTGGCCAGCAGCAACTCCGCCCGGCTGGATGCTGAAATCCTGTTGGCCCACGCTTTGGAAAGCAAGCGTTCGTTCCTGTACGCCAATCCGGAACTGGAGGTACCACACAAGCGATATCATCGCTTCCTTGCCCTGTTGCGCCGCCGCTGCAACGGTGAACCGGTGGCCTATTTGACCGGAAAACAGGGTTTCTGGAGCCTGGACCTGGCGGTCACTCCGGATGTACTGATTCCCCGCCCGGAAACCGAACTGCTGGTGGAAACGGCACTGCAATTGCCCGGCCTGGGCGGCGCAGTCCGTGCGGCAGACCTCGGTACCGGCAGTGGTGCCATCGCACTGGCATTGGCCCGGGAACGGCCCGGTTGGGAAATGCACGCCACCGACTGCAGTGCCGCAGCACTGGCCGTGGCACAGGCCAATGCAGCGCGCAATGGGCTATCCAGGGTGCGTTTCCACCTGGGTTCCTGGACCGCGGAGCTGTCCGGACGGTTTGACCTGCTGGTCAGCAACCCCCCCTACGTGGCCGGGGGTGATCCACACCTGAGC
>JBFIHZ010000133.1:0-9778 GCA_041601535.1 Lysobacterales bacterium
CGATTTCTTATTTGCTAAAATATGTTGATCAGGCTCATTTACGCGCGCTCCGTTGCGGTAAGGCCCCGATTTCTTATTTGCTAAAATTCACTCTCGAACAGGCCGCCAAGCTATTCGGTTGCGGTAAGGCCCCGATTTCTTATTTGCTAAAATGGATGGCGCGGCGAACACCGGGACCGGTAAGTTGCGGTAAGGCCCCGATTTCTTATTTGCTAAAATCGGAGTAACAAAAGCCCCTGATTTGCAGGGGCTTTTGTTGTTTCTGTTCGTTGATTTTCATGATTTTCGGTCTAAAAGATGGTTAATTGGGCAGGGGTTTCTGGAGCTTTTTCAACCGCTCGATCCTGTATTGATATGATTTCCCCGAACTGGCGATCGGTAAACTGAAGTATGCTAACTTTACCATTCTTTGGCACAAATCGGCGGATGCGTCTTACCAGTGGCGGGCACTTTTCCCGCTCTCCAATAAATCGAAAATAGACTGAAAACTGGCTCATCTCAAAGCCTTCATCAAGCAATCGATTTCTAAACGTTGTCGCTTTTTTTCTCTGCGCCCGTGTCACAACCGGTAGATCAAACATTACCATCATCCACATAAGCCTGTATCCGCTAAGCGCAGCCATCAATTCCTCAAACCATCTAATTCAATACCGGTTGGTCTGGGCGTAACAAGTACACAGCTACGTTCTTTGAAGCTTTGACTCAATGAGCGCACCAGATTCTGGATATGGGATAACAGGCTGCCGGCAAACGAAGGGCCGCTGCATTGAAAATGCAGCACTTCAACCAGCGCCTGTTTGGATTCCGTGCATAACGTGAACCCTGAATCAGACAGCGTCTTAACCTTCAAATCAATATAGGGCCTGAACGGTTCGAGTAAATCGTCTACCAGCACAAACGAGTTGTATTGATTTCGATGGCACAACCCCACAGAAGGGTGTAACCCGCAGCCGACCACTGAACGAGCCACCGCTGACCTGACTACTGTATATCCGTAGTTCAATAGGTCATTGGGGGATTTACCGTTTCTCGAACGCCTGAAGTCTCGCCCAAATAAAGCACGCCAGTAACTTCGTGCTGCTTGAGCCTCCAGGTTATCAGGGTCTCCGGATTTCACCTTGCTGGCGAGACGCATTAGCAGAGCTGAAGAAACGCCGGTTTGCTCCAATACCCTGGCTTGCATGGTGATTTTCTCCCGAACCAACGATTGCCAGAGGCGTTTTTTCAAAGGCAAACGAGCCTCAAGTTGACTTCTGACAACTTTTGTTTGGTCATGGCGCCCTATCAAGGGCCAGGCGACGGAAAGCGGGCTGAAACTGTTATCACACACTACGTAGGGAATGCCGCAGCGTGCCAGCCGGACGAGCAGGTTCTGGCTTAACACTATCCCGTGTCCGGCACCTATAACGCCGAGAATATTGTCGAGAGGGACTTTCCCGATTTTTTGTTGGTCATTATTTACTACCAGGAACCCGCGTTCCGACGATAAGTACCGTCCATCCCCTGATACTTCCACCAACTGCATCAGGCTGGTGCCTGAAGCTCTGCTTTACGAGCCTTGCCGGCGTCATGTACCCGACCTAATGGGTCAACCCAAACACGTCTGGCATTCCGCAGTTGGAGTTGCTTGGCCGAAGCAGCCCAAGACAACTTATCTCCATCCTCGTTAGCAATCTTCAAATCCCGCAGTACAACGATGCCTGCTGTTTTAATCTTTTTGACGCGCGCAAGCTTGAGGTTTCCAACTTCATCAAATGCTACAACATCATTGATATGAAGCCGCATTACTCTCCAGGCGGTTGGCTGTTGGTCTCTCCACTTCGGTTGTTTACGGCACGTGTGAGCATCGAACATGGATATGGCGCAAGCTTGCCATTTTCCGGCATTCTTGCCCTTGTCTGTGCACCAGATATCCATACAAAAGTTGCTTCCACCCTGCACGTAACGGTAAGCCACTCCGTTTTTGTCGAGTATCGGAATCATGCCATCAACGTTCTTCTCACGATGGATTCGCAGCCGCCGGGTTTTGTGTCGGGCTGCATAGTCATTGAGGAATTTTCCCCAGGCTGCGTTGGTGCGGTTTTTAGATGCCGCCTCCATCAGGTCCGCTCTTATTCGTTGGTTGGCAACTTCCTCAATGTTCTTAACAGAGTTTTTTAGTGAAGCCAGCGGCACGCGGGTGGCAAAAACTGCGTAACCTTTTCTATCCGATGGCGCTACAAAGCCCCAGTTGGTTTCATCGTGAAGTTGCCCCTTGGTGTTTCCGGTTGCAGCTGTTCTCGCCGGACTGGAGTTATCGGGTCTGTGGGAAATTGTTATGTCTGTAACCAAGTGTTCGACGCGGCTTCGCTCAAAACCCACAAACGGAGGTGGCATATCGGAAATAGCCACTTCAAGAAATGATTCTTCAGCTTTGGCTGCCGCTGTATTCAGTTTCTGAATGGTACTTCTCGACGTGCAGGCAATTACCAGCGCATCGATGGCGTGGTGCCGGTGATCGCCTCTTTCTTTGACATCAGATTGACTTAGTAGGGTGTTCAGGCCCCAGTGATGGCGCAGTTTTGCTGTCAGCTTGCCGGTGGACGTCACCACGCGCTGTGGGCTGTCGAGTACGTACGTCAAATATTCCGCCGCAATACGGCTCATGTATTGCGTGTCAGTTAATAGCCGCGCAATCATGCTGTCCTGGTTGCCTTTGATTTTATCCATTGCATCGGAGCTGAACCGCCAGCGCTTGCTGTGGTGCATATTCTCGACACGGGCCATGATCGTATTCCAGTCATAGCCGGCAGGGCTGTGGGCAAACGCTTCAAAAGGTGTGCGGTTGCGTTTATCGCGGTTGGCGCCCCGGGAGCAGATAACCTTGTTGGCTCGTCCATCATCAAAACTTCTGGAAAATGGCAAAAGGTGTTCTATCTCAAACTCATCTGTAAATAATCTGGACAGCGGGATTGTTTGACCTGAAAAAGGGCACACCCTTCGATCTGGTTCAGCAGCAAGATCCATCCAAAGTTTGTATCGCATGCGGTTTTCATATGAGTTCGTTACACCCAGCGAATCCAGCTTTGTATTAATAAAATCATTCAAAGCCCTGTTCGCTTTATGAGTGCTTTCAATTTCTTTGAGTTTCTTTACGGGTAGTTTCAATTCCCGGGCAAGCTCAATGAATATTTCGTGGGGGGCGCTGCCGTATCGTTTGTACAGCGTATTTATAATCAACCGCAATTGATTCAGGGCAATGTGTACGGATGGGTTATTGATTTTCCCGAAATGTTTCTCCGGGTTTTCGTGCTTGGAAACTGTATGGTCCGCCCCCAATGCATGATGACTTAGAATTTCACCGTAATACGGGAGGTCTCCGCGATCAAAAATTTCACCAGTATGTCGGTTACTGTGATTCAACCCTTCAAGACTACAGGCTTTGTCGTAGGTGTTGCCGGACTCCAGGTGAGGAATCAAGCGCTTGGCAGCTGAATAACTGATTCGGCCATAGCCCTTAACCAAGGAGATTGAAGCTATCGCTTCAGATTTGCTGTTTGGAAGGCTACAGTCATTTTCAAGCCACTCAACTACGGTTTTACGGCTTTGCTCAAAGAGCAGCATGTTTACCGCTTTTGTCTGGGTATCGGAATCGAGTTGAAACCACTTTTCACCAAAGTGCTCCGGAGCGGAAAGAAGCCGGGATGTTTTGTCACAGTCCAGCCCTTTGCGGCCTGATCGCTCCAGATTGAAAGTGACTTTGCCACTAATTTTGAGTGTTTTTTGAATACCTGCCCAACTCAGGTAGCCGGCTTTGGTAATGCCATTGAATGACTGCGTAAGTACCTGCGACAGTTTTGATCTGTCTTCAGGAGACAGTTCAGGTGTGTCAGGGCCGGGGTTCTCAATTGCCAGGTTGTTGACTTCCTGCAATATGCGGAATTTTTGATAAAGGGGGTCGGCTTGTGGCATACGTTTTTCGTGGTGAAGTAAAGCACACCAGCCGGGTTCTGGCCGACGTAATTCCCGTTGCCTGAAAATGATGTTATGCAATTCTTGTATCAATTCTGCAGTTATTTGCGGGTGAAATTTGGCCTGCATTGCGGTAATGCGATTGAATTCATCAATGTACATTGACCGGTCGGCATAAAAATCCCACTCATTGCGAGTTGTTGCTACCTGATTGGGCCGCATTCGAACTGCTTGTTTGTTTACATGCCGTTTATAGAGAAATTGGCCTAAAGTCAGCTCCCCCAGATCGGATCTAAGGCGTTCAATTCCTAACTTCATTCCGGCTATTTCTTTGGCGTTTTCTTGATCGTCAACAATGCGATTACTTTTAAAGCCACGACGTTGGTTGATGTGAAACAATGCGCGGCCCAGTTCGGTCAGGCTGATTTGCTCTGTGGCAGCTCGGTTCCTGATCTCCCATGGGTCCAGGTTAGCGAGTTGCCTGCGTGTTGCCGGACTTTCCGGCATGAGTTGATGACGCACTAGAGCACTCATTAAATCCTTGCGACGTAGAAAAAATCGGTCCCTGCGGCGTCTCGCCGCGCGCTTCTCACGTCGTATAACCGATAAGGGTTTCTTGTCTTTCGGGTTCCGTCCATCGCTAAAAATCCTGACTCCCATATCCTCTATGCCTATTGGCTGATCAGCATCATTCAAGCGCAATACGCACCAGCCGATGGATGTAGAGCCCATGTCCAGTCCGAGTCTGTACTTAAGTGACATTTTAATTTCCCCTGATAACCCGCTTTCAACGAGCCGCGATTGAATCTAAACGTGAGAACTTCGAGAGACGGGCTGAATTTTGTCGAGAGCCTGTGTGTAGAAAAATATATCCTTTAATAATACTAATGTGAAGGAAGTTTTGAATATCTCTCAGTTGTGACTCCGATGAATTTGTCGTAACAGCAGTTTTCCCGGTTCAGGTAACCGAACTGTCTTTGAGCGTACGTATGCGTACTAATATGTAATTGGAGTGTCACCGTTCCGGTTAGAGGCTTGACCAATTGCAATCTTTATGGAAGGATTGGACTGCAAATAAGAAATCGTGGTCTTCAACCGTTAATAAGGTTTTACACCACCATCTAAGGGACAGGCTCCGGCCTGTCCTTTCTATTTTGTGCCGTGAAAACTGCGCTCTAAGCGGCAGTACCGAAGTTTTCTGGATCCGGAATTGCTCCAAGTCCGATTGCTTTTTGAGGCGCCAGGTGCGTGCACGTGGGCAACGGTTGCACGGCATGTTTCGTCGGGGCTTCAGGTCTTATGTACTGGAAATTCGAGCCAAAGTACTGTATATTCATATAGTATTTATGGCTTGAGGCATTTCATGAAAACGGCTGAAGCAATCACCACGAGTAATCATTTGGCAGTACCTGCATACCTGGATCGCCAACAATGCCAGCAGCGTCAGGATCTGCGAAGTCAACTGGAAAACGAAATCACTGAACTGATGGGCCACATTCACGCGGCCAATTACCGTCTGCTGCGGCTGGTGCAGCAGTTTGATGCCTGTGAAGGCTGGGGCGGTGAAGGTATCAAATCCTGTGCTCACTGGCTGAACTGGAAATGCGGCATCTCATTGGGCGCGGCGCGAGAGAAGGTGCGGGTGGCCCATGCGTTGGTGGACTTGCCGCAGATCAGCGCGTCCTTCAGTGCTGGGCAATTGAGTTACTCCAAAGTGCGTGCGATGACGCGGGTGGCCACCCCGCAGAATGAAAACTATCTGCTGATGATCGCCCGCCACGGCACCGCCACTCACGTCGAACGCCACGTGCGCAACTTCCGGCTGGTCAAGCGCATTGAAGCCGCCGAGCGTGAAGATCAGCGGCACATTAATCGCGAACTGAACATGTTTTATGATCACGACGGAAGTTGCGTGCTGCGTGGGCGCTTTACACCCGAACAGGGCGCGCTGCTGGAAAAGGTGCTCGCTCAAATTATGGAAGATATGGCGACTGATGAGCAGGACGTTCCCGCAGGAACGTGTTCACCGGCCGAGGCGGATGAAATCCATGCACGCCCCGAGCCCATTGCCTGCCGCCGGGCAGATGCTCTGGGGCGTATGGCGCTGTGCTATCAGGCATCCAGCAGCAAAGCATGCAACAGTGCTGATCGTTTCGTGGTGCATGTGCACACCAGCATGAATACCTTGCGGGCCAATGGAACTGGCGCTGAATCCGAGTTGGAAGACAGTGGTGTGGTTTGTGCGGAAACCACTCGTCGCCTGGCTTGCGATGCCGGCGTGGTGCAATGGTGCGAAACGGCTTCAGGGCAACCGCTCAGCGTTGGCCGTAAAACTCGCAGTATTCCGCCGGCAATTCGCCGCGCACTGCGCAAACGCGATGGCGGCTGTCGGTTTCCGGGCTGCACTTGCAGCCGTTTTGTCGATGCCCATCACATACACCACTGGGCTGATGGGGGCGAGACCTCGCTGAACAACCTGGTGATGTTATGCCGCCAGCATCACCGGCTGGTGCATGAAGGTGGTTTCGGGTTGTGCATGGATGCTGCAGGCGATGTACGGTTCAGCCATCCCGATGGCCATATCATTGCCACTTGTGGCGAATCACGTTCCCGCGGGAACGTTTTTGAACTGTTGGAACAGCACCGTAAGGCCGGGCTGGAAATCACACCCGAAACGGCGCAGAGCCAGTGGTTGGGGGAGGAAATGGACTATCACCTGGCCATTGACGTGATGTTGCAGCTGGAAAGGAAGCGTAAGCGAAACCATTGAGAGGCCGGTCGATTAAACGGGTGTGATTCACGGGTGCGGATGGGACATTGAAACTCCAGGCGCCGGGTGGCAGTGGTACAGTTGAGCCAGCACAGCCACGGGGCGCACAGCGAAAATCACTGATGATCAGCAGGCAGGCCAGATTGACCAACCTGATATTGCGCCTGACGGTGCGCCGGCGGCCGGGCAAAGCCGGCATTGATGTCATCCGCCGCAAGGCCGCGCGCGTTGACCGCTGGTTTGCCCGCACACCGACGCGGGTGGTGGTTGAGGATGACCAGTTGGCCGGTATACCGGTGCAGCGCATCCGCCCCACCGGTGGCGAGGTCAAGGGCACATTGTTTCTGATCCACGGCGGCGGCTGGTGCATCAAGACACCCAACCTGCACGCCGGGCTGGGAGCGCGGCTGGCCCTGGGGCTGGGCATGGAGGCCGTGTTGCCGGATTACCGGCTGGCCCCGGAGCATCCGTTTCCGGCCGCGCCGGATGATTGCTGGGAGGCCTGGCAAGGCCTGTTGCGTTCCGGCGTGCAAGCCAGCGAGGTGGTGCTGGCCGGAGATTCGGCCGGAGGCGGTTTGGCGCTGGGTTTGCTGGGAAGAGTACGGCAACACGGTGGAGACATGCCGCGTTGCTGTCTGCTGATGTCGCCAGCCACCGACCTGGCCAGCATGGGCCTGTCAGCCATTGCCAATGAACACAGCGAAGTGATGTTCTGCCTGCCGATGTTGTTGCTGTTCCGCCAGTGGTACCTCGGCATGCACAATCCCACCGATCCCCTGGCCAGTCCGTACTGGGGCGATTTCACCGGTTTTCCGCCATTGATGTTCCAGGTCAGCAGTGCAGAGCTGCTACTGGACAACTCGCTGCTGGCCGAGGCCAAGGCGCGCCAGCAGGGGGTGACGACCCATCTGCGGGTGTGGCCCGGCATGCCGCATGATCACACCTTGTTCGCCTCGTTGCCCGAAGCACGTCAGGGCCTGCAGGAACTGATGGAGTTTGCCCGCCGGTATTGAGGGACTCGGGATTTGGGGGTGGTTCAGGTTTCGATTGCCAGCAACAGTTCCAGTTCGCCGGCAGGCTGCAACAGGTCTTGCAGGGTGAACTGCCCCAGCGCCTGGATGTAGGCATCCAGCGCCGTGGCCAGTGCCTTGCGCAGGCGGCAAACAGGCTGAATCACGCAATAATCCGGCGTATCGAAGCACTCCACCAGGTTCATGTCCTCTTCCAGGTCATGCACCAGTTGCGCCAGGTTGATGCTTTCGGCGGGGCGGGCCAGCGCCAGGCCACCGCCGGGGCCGCGGCGGGCATCCACATAACCGCTGCGTACCAGATGACTGACGACCTTCATCAGGTGGTTGCGTGAAATGGCAAACGCACTGGCGATCTCCTTGATGGTAGAACGGTTATCTTGCCGCAGCCCGAGGTAGATCAGGACACGCAGCGAGTATTCGGTGAAACGGGAGAGCTTCATGGCCAGGCCAGCGGAGTTCAGTTGCGGACAGCCGAAGTTAGCAATCCGCCGCAGCAGGCCGTTTGATACAGGTCAATCAAGCGGCCCATGGCCGGCAGAGTTACCTGCAAGCAGCGCTGTTCACGCCGGATTCAAGGGCGGATTTGATCCAGGTCAGAAATGATGCACCAATTCGCATCTATTCTTCACGCCTGCTGTTTCACCTGGACTCCGTCGATGCACCCATCTGTTCACCGCAGCCGTTTAACGCAAACTTTCAGCCGCCTGAGCCGCCTTGTGGCGGGCTGCGCCGCACTGTTGCCTTCCCTTTGCGGTTTTGCGGCCGAGACTGCTGAACAGCCAATGGAACTGGACCTCGTGGTGGTGGTGGCCAGCAAGTCGCCGCGGCCGATAGCCGCCGTGGCCGCGCAGGTCAGTGTGATCACCGCTGCGGAAGCGGCCCGGGGCATGGTGGAAGACCTTGACGGTCTGCTGCGCTACGAGCCGGGACTGGACATGACGGTTGACGGCACACGCTTTGGCGCCAGCGGCATCAATATCCGCGGTATCGCCGGAAATCGCGTGGCCATAGAGCAGGATGGCATTCCGCTGCGGGACGGTTTTTCAGTCGGGGCTTTTTCCAACGGTGGCCGCAGCCTGCTGGAAACCGACCGCATCAAGCGGGTGGAAGTGCTGTATGGCCCGGCATCGGCGCTGTATGGTTCGCGGGCGCTGGGCGGCGTGGTGGCCATCACCACCTGGGATCCTTCCGATCTGCTCAGCCGCACGCAGGGGTCCGTCTGGTCCAGTGTGCGGGCAGGGTACCAGGGCAGTGATAACAGCTGGGTGGGGTCAGCCATGCTGGCCAGCGGTCACCAGGCGCACGGGCTGCTGCTGGCCGCCAGCTGGCGCCAGGGCCATCAACTGGAGCACCAGGCGCCGGCGGGCACGCCGGACGATCCGCAGGATCGTGATAGCCGTGATGCACAGTTGCGCTATACGTTTGATACCGCCGCCGGTCACCGGCTGCGGCTGACGGTACAAGGCATGGAGCGCGACACCGAAACGCAGATGGTTTCGCCGCTGGGGTTTGGCCGGCGGTTCCGCACCACCACGGCGCTGGCGGGCAGCGATCACGATGAAAGCCAGAGCTATGCGCTGGATTACGCGTTTTCCCTGGGGGGCTGGCAGCAGGGCGAAATCCAGCTCTACCGCACGGAATACTCCATCGATCAACTGACCCTGGAAACCCGCGCCAAGGCCAGCCCGGCGGTAGGCCTTGCCCGCCGGTTCAGCTACCAGCAACAGCACACCGGGGCCGACCTCACGCTGTTTCGTGAGGAGCGCCTGGGCGGCACGGCTCACCGCATAGGCGTGGGGTTGGAGTGGGTACAGGCCGATGCCACCGAGCAGCGCGATGGCGTGGAAACCAACCTGGCTACCGGAGAAAGCCGCAATTCCATCCTGGGTGAGATATTTCCCTTGCGGGATTTTCCCTTGTCCCGCGGCACCCAGATTGGCGTGTTCGTGCAGGATGAGATCAGCCTGGGTTCGGGCCGCTGGGAAGTGATACCGGCGCTGCGCTGGGACCGCCACGAGCTGGATCC
>JBFIHZ010000134.1:0-9713 GCA_041601535.1 Lysobacterales bacterium
ATATGTAGCCAGGCCGATCACAATTCCACCGCCGCCGATGACCAATACCCACATCGGAATGGCCGACTTGCTGCCGATCACCCCGCTCTTGGCCACACTAATGACTGCAGCCAGTGGCCCGATCGCATTTGCAACGTCATTGGAACCATGGGCAAACGCCATGGAACAGGCTGTGACTACCATCAATACCGCGAAAACCCGCTCTACCGTGTGGAAATGCTGCTTCTTTTCCAGCTTGGGATTGGGTTCGATGCGCGCTATGGCGAATTTGCCAATCACCGCAATCACGGCGGCGATTCCGCCGGCCAGCAGGTAACTGTGCATCGTGCTGATTTCCAGCCCCACATGCGACAGGCCCTTGAGTATGGTGACCAGTGTGATGGTGAATGCGGCGAAAAAGATGTAAATCGGCACGTAACGCCGTGCCCGGGCGAGCGGGTCGGGCTGTGACAGAATCAGGCGCTGAACGCTGGCGAAAATCAGGTAGGCGATAAAACCAGCCAGTGCGGGCGATATGACCCAGCTCATCACGATGGTGCCGACCTTGGACCACTGCACCGCATCCAGCCCGATACCTACGGCAGCAAAACCCACGATGGCACCGACAATGGAATGGGTGGTGGAGACCGGCCAGCCCTTGCGCGAGGCAATCAGCAGCCAGGTGCCGGCTGCCAGCAGGGAGGCCAGCATGCCATACACCAGCAATTCCGGCGTATCTCCCAGCAGGCTGGCGTCAACAATGCCCTTGCGAATGGTGGAGGTAACCGCCCCGCCCGCCAACACTGCACCGAGAAACTCGAAAATGGCAGCCACCAGGATGGCTTGCTTGATCGTCAGTGCGCGCGACCCGACGGAAGTGGCCATGGCGTTGGCTACGTCGTTGGCACCGATGCCCCAGGCCATGAAAATGCCGAAAACCGCAGCCAGTGAGATATAGAGAATTTCAGCTTCCATCCAAAGCGTCCCCGATTACTGTATATTTAGGTGCTGTTTAATGTGAAAGCAGTAATTCGAGGCGCCGCCCCACCCTTTCTGCCATGTCTGCCACTTCGCCAGTCAGTTCGATCACCCGGTAAAGGAAAATCACCGTTACCGGGTCAAGGGTCCGCTCGATCTCAAACAATGCGGCGCGTAACCCGGCCTGACGCTGGTCCGTGTCGCTTTCAATCCGGTCCAACTCCTCAATCAGCGACTCTACCAGACTGACCTCGGCGCCCTTGAACCCGGTAGTGAACAATTCGTCCAGCTCCCGAACGCTTTTGCGGGCCTGCTTGGCCGCATCAACATTGCGCCTGACAAACTCCAGAAAATCCTTGGCGATGGGCTCAGGAATCTCCATTTTACGGCCCAGTACCAGGCCGGAAACGTCCTTGGCCCGATTGGCGATCTTGTCCTGCACCAGCAGCAGTTCCAGCAGGTCCTGGCGTGGCACCGGCATAAACAGGCTTTTGGGCAAATGCAGACGGATTTCCTTTTTCAGGTCATCCGCCTGATGTTCCAGCTGATCAATCAGGTCGCGTGAAGCCGCGGCTTTTTCCCAGTCCTGTTTGACCACTGCCGCAAAGAACTCGTTGAGCTGTTTGCTGCACTGATAGGCAAGATCGCAATGCCGCTCCAGCGGCTGTACGGGTGACGTTCCAAAAATATTGGCAAGAATATTGGCCAAGACCAGACCTCCGGGACCTGAAAACCTGAGCTGAAAAAGAAACACATAGTGCTGCCGACGGTACCGGCCAGCCCATGCTCCGGCCCATCTTAACATAGACTTTTCCACACTCATGCCCGCTTCGTGCGCTTTACCGGCACCAAAATCCATCACTTGGCTGCCGCGGTAACCGGCCAGCGGAATTTGCGTTAGCATGAGCACGTCATCAACCCACTGCGATAGAGGGACATCCTGCATGAAGCCCAAGCTGTTACTGGCGTCTATTTGTGTTTGTTTCGGCTCGGCAAATCTGCTGGCAAGCGGGCAAGAGCACGATCTCCTGGCCGAGTCACAGCAGGGCAAACACTGGTATCTGAACGGCGGCAGTTTCCGCGGCGAACATTTCAGCAAACTGGACAAAATCAATGCGTCCAATGTGCAGCAGCTGGGGCTGGACTGGTGGGTGGACCTGCCACTACCCGATGGCATCGCCGCCACGCCGCTGGTGGTGGATGGAACGGTCTACCTTTCCGGCGCCTTCTCCCGTGTATTCGCCATTGACGCGGCCACCGGCGCCACCCGCTGGAGCCATGATCCGAACACCGTCATCACCAGCTCCAACAACTGGACTGCTCGGGTCAACCGCGGGGTGGCAGTTTGGGGCGATACCGTGCTGGTTACCGTGTCCGACTGCCGGCTGCAGGGGCTGGACCGGCAAACCGGCGAACTGAAGTGGTCACAGCTAACCTGTGACCCTGAATCCGGCTACAGCATTACCGACCGGCCACACGTGGGCGATGGCAAGGTGTTTGTCGGCAATGCCGGCTCAGAAAAAGGCGTGCGCAACCGGGGCTACATCAGCGCCTACGACGCCAGCAATGGCAGTTTCCTGTGGCGTTTTTATATCGTGCCCAGCCACAAGCCTGAAGAAAACACCAGCCCGGCAATGAAAATGGCCTATGCAAGCTGGAGCGGAACGGCTCTGGAAGAGTTCGGCGGAGGTGGCAGCAACTGGAATGAAATGACCTTCGACCCGGAATCCGGCCTGCTGTACTTCGGCACCGGCGGTGCCCTGCCCTATGTCTATGAACAGCGCAGCCCGGGCGGCGGCGACAACCTGTTCACCTCGTCCATCGTCGCGGTCAACGCCCGCACCGGCGAGTATGTATGGCATTACCAGACGGTGCCGCAGGACAGCTGGGAATATAACGCCACAATGAACATCATACTGGCTGACCTCGACCTTCAGGGCACAACGCGCAAGACCTTGATGGTGGCGCCGAAAAATGGCTTTTTCTACGTACTGGACCGCCTCAGCGGCGCCTTGCTGTCGGCCAATAACTACGTCAAGGTGAACTGGGCCACGCATATCGACATGGAAACCGGCCGCCCGGTACTCGATCCCGAAGGCATGTATTGGCAAGCCCCACCGGGAACCACGGTCAATATCTGGCCGAATATGTGGGGTGCGCACAGCACCCAGCCGATGGCTTATAACCCGGTCAGCCAGCTGGCTTATATCCCCGCTGTGAATGTGCCCAGCGTGGTCGAATGGCATGGAGATGGCGATTTCTCCGACACGCTGGCGGTCTACGATACCGTGGATGGCAAACCACATGTGCCCGGCATGCTGATTGCCTGGGACCCGGTCACGCAAACCAAAAAGTGGTCGGTGGACCATGCCGTGGCGTTCAACGGAGGCGTGCTCACCACCGCCGGGAAGCTGGTTTTCCAGGGCGATGCCGAAGGGCACTTCACCGCCTACCAGGCAGACACTGGCGCCTCACTATGGTCGGTTGCCACTGGCTCGGCCATCAGCGCAGCGCCGGTGACCTATCTTCTTAACGGACGGCAACGTGTCCTGGTGCCCGTTGGCGCTGGCAGCGCGATGCAGTTTGCCTATCCCAGTTTTCACGCCGCTGAAGCCACACAGGGCCCGGCCCGGCTGATGTCATTTTCGCTGCAGGGTCAATCCACCATGCCACCGCCGCAATCAACCACCCGCGTCTTGCCTGCGATCTCGGCGGTACCCGCCAGCGCGCAACAACTGGAACAGGGACATGAGCTGTACCAGGCAAACTGCAGCGGCTGTCATGGCAAGAATGCGGTTGCCCGTTTTGGCGGCAGCGTGCCTGATCTGCGTTATGCCGACTCCCAAACCCATCTGCAATGGGATGGCATTGTGATTGGCGGAGCCCGCCAATCTGCCGGAATGCCCGCGTTCGCATTGAGCACTGAACAGGCACAGCTGATCCGTGCCTGGGTGCTGCATCGTGCACAGGCGTCAGCAGGGGAAGAGTGATTTAGCAGTCCATTAACCTGTAAATCCTTGGCCCTGACGATTTGCACTACCGTTGCCACCGCGTGGTGGGCCCACACATGTGGCATTGAGTTTGCCGCTGCTAACCCGTACCTGACCCAATTCGGTGGCGACGCATAAACGGCAAATCCGTCGAATGCTTCAGTGCGTTGAGAGCATGGATTAAACCCTGATGCGGTGATTCACACGCAGCTGAATCTGCCTCAACAGTACTGCAACGAATGAACATCATTTCAGCATCAGCACCCTCCACGTATTCCGCGGCAGCGCCCTGCATAACCAAACTGCCGGGTGCGTCAGCAAATCTGCCCCCTGACGGCCCGCCCGGCGGATTTCGCCGGCGTTTCCACTGCAGTTAATTCGCGGCTGCAAATGTGGTAACTTGCTGTTTGCTTGCCGCGCCAGATAACAGGAGACTCTGCTTTGACCATCAAGGTCCGCCGTGCCCGCGACAGTGATTTCGCCCGAATATTTGAAATTGAAAAACGCAGCTATCCACCCCAATTGCAAACCCAACATGCGACGCTGGAGTACCGTCATCGCGTGTTTGGTATCTGGGTAGCGGAACTGGATGGTGAGGTGGCTGGTTTCAATACCTGCGTGCCCATCCATCTGGACTGGCCCAGGCCGGACCTGCAACGATTTATCCGCAACCGCAAACCGCACTACCGGCCCTGGTTTGAGGAATACGAGGCTGGCCAGAAAAAAGGGCGCAACTTCAACAGCCTGGTAAACACATCATCCGCGGTTGAAACCCGTTACCAGGGTCAGGGCGTGGGTACCGCGCTGGTTAAAAACAGCCTCAAGGTGGCCGCCAGAAATGGCCTGTCCCATCGCGTATCCGCACTGCGCTGCCAGTTCGCGCCCTATCACCGCAAAACCGGCAACAGCATTGAACAATTTATCGAGGATTTCAGCGCCGGAAAAATCGACGACCGCTTCCTGGCGCTGTACCGCAAACTGGGCTTTGTGTTCGCGGCACCGCTGCCGGACTACGAGCCGGACCGGGGCAGCCTCAATTACTGTATTTTTACCTATAAACAGACCCTGTAAGCGGCAGCGGGGACGACACTGCCCGGACTGGTATCAACTGCAAAAGTAAAGAATAATCCTGTATTAACTTCTCACTAAAAAGGGGCACATGTCAGCATGAACTCTCCCGCAGACCCGGCAACAGCCCATCCAGGCCAGAACGACGAACTGATACGTGACCTGGAACGGCGCATAGAAACGCTGCAAAACATGGATGATTCCGAATTGGGGACATTTGGCAAGCTGGACTGGATCATATTGATCCTGGCGTCCATCGTCATTCCGGTTATCGCTGTGGTGATGGCCCAATGAGCGGGCCGGCGGCCGCAAGCGGAGGCGAGTTTTCCGGCAAACCCCTGAGCATTTACGGGCGTATGCCCTTGTTGCCGGAAGAGCGCGAATACCGCACCTGGAGTGCGCACGGTACCTGTTTCGCTTATGCCATCGCCACCTGGTGTTTCCTCACCGGCGGCTATGCCGCACAACTGGTGGGCGCTGTTCAGGGCATGGTTTGCCTGATCGCCGGCAACCTGATTGGCGTGTTCCTCATCAGCGCGCCGCTGTCGGCGGGTTGCCAGCGCTACGGGCTGGAACAGATCGACTTCTGCAAGCCTTCATTCGGTCAGAACGGTGCCAAGGTGATTCTGATCTTTTACCTGGCCAATATGATCGGCTGGTCGGGCCTGATCCTGGTGATGTTTGGCAATGGCATTTCAAACATTGTCTCGGCGCTGGGATATCAGCCAGCTGGCTGGCTGGTAGGTGCCGGGGTAGCGCTGGGTATCTGGCTGACTTACCTGCTGACCACCCGCGGCGTGCACCTGCTAAGCCGCTTTAATGCCATCATCACGCCGGCACTGGTGATCATCGTGTTGTTCATGTTCTACATGCTGATCACCTCTCACGGCTGGGATGAAATCCTTTCCGCGCCACCGCTGGATCCGCTGCCGACGCCGTGGATGAACTACGCGGTGGCGCTGGAACTGGGCATTGCTTCCGGTATGTCGTGGTGGGGCGGCATTGGTTTTCTGGCGCGCAATACGCGCACCCGGCGCAACGCTATCTATCCCGAGGTATTGCAGTTGGGCCTGGTATTCGGGGTAGTCTGTTCCATAGCACTGTTCTCCGGCCTGGTGGTGGGTTCGGACGACCCCACACAATGGATGGTGCCGCTGGGCGGCGTGGTCATGGGTATTCTGGCACTGCTGTTCGTCGCACTGGCCAACATCACCTCAACCGCCGTGTCGCTGTTTGCCAGCGGTCTGGCCCTGCGACACCTGCCGGGGCTGCACAAACGTGCCTGGTGGCAGATCATAGTCATCACCATCATTCCGCTGCTGTTTTTTATCTTCTGGCCACAGGAATTGTATGACCTGGGCGATGCCTTCCTGGCGTACAACGGCACCATGCATGCCCCGGTGGGCGGTATCCTGCTGGTGGATTACTTCCTGCTGCGCCATCAGCGCTTGCACCTGCCCTCTATATTTGAGTCGGCGCCCAGCGGGCAATACCACTTCACCGGCGGCTTCAACGTGCTGGCGCTGGCCTGTGTGGTGATCGGGCAGCTAACCTACTTCCTGGTGTACAACCCGTTTACCGATGAAGCGCATTGGCTGTTTGCCTGGTGCCCGGCTTCCATCGCGGCGTTTGTACTGCCCGCCCTGATCTATTTTGTCGGCATGAAGTTCTGGCCCGGAAAACCGGCTCAGACTCAGGCAGCTGGTGTTGCAACCGGATCGGTAAAACTGGTCAAACCCAACATTTGATTCAGCCCGGGTTGGCCTGCAAGGGGAACAGGAAACAGGTGGTGGAACCGTGGGCGTAAAGCTTGCTGCTTTCAACGCCCAGCAAACGGGCCTCTGAGGTGGCCATGCGCCGCCCCATATGAATCAGTTTTCCGTCCGCGCGTAACCGTTCGCCATCCGGCATGACGGCGCGCGTGTAATTCACTTTCAGTTCCGCCGTGGTATAAGCCATGCCGGCCGGCAGCGCTGTATGCACCGCGATGCCCAGCACGGTATCGAGCAGGGTGGCGGCAAAGCCACCGTGCACCACACCCAGCGGATTCATCAGGAAGTCGGCAGGATGGGCTTCGATGGACGCCTGTCCATGCGCCAGGTTGAACGGTAAGGACATGCCCATGGTGTCCAGGATGGTTGGCCGTGGGCCCAGTTCGCCGGCAACCAGCGCCTGCATGTATTCCAGGCCGCTGACCTGCAGGGCATGGGCGGCATCAAACGGCGCCACCGCATAGTCATAACTTCGCGTACGGGTTTCAAACTCAACTGGTTGTGAAGCCATCGTCACTCTCCTTGAGCACAACTGAGGGTTGCTTCGAAACCATCTTCGAACAGCTCGCCGGGCAGACGATACAACAACTCCAGCCGGGGTCTCTGCTGGGTATTGGAGTTTTCCCTGCTATTGAAGCGATGCGCGCTCTGCCCCGCCTCTTCGCCGCCCACCACGATCCAGCCAAAATTCTGCGCCGGATTGTCCTGCCAGTAAAGTATGTCTGCGAGCAACTCCTCGGTGCACTGCCAGGAATAGTCCTGCAGCAACTCCCCCACGATGACCGTGGCCGAGGCCTGGTTGGCAAAATGCCCGCCGGCCGTATCCCATAGCTCATCCGGATACAGACGATGATGCCAGGTAACGTCGCCGGCTTCGGCGAAATTGCCCTGCCCTTCCGCACCAATTCCTTTGGAGCCGGCTTCACCCCAGGCCTGCAGCACACGGTACAAACCCATGTTGGCTGGCGGGCTGCCGGGCGCGGCCTTGGATTGGTACAGGGTCAGTTGCGCGGCAAGCACTTCCGCGCCGGCTGGCAGAGCGGCCTGCAGGTCAAACTGCAACACCGCCCGGCGCCGCTTGAATCCGGCGTCAAAACCGGTGCGGCCTGAAAAGATAAAGTTACCCGCCCCATTGCTGAGCTCGAACTGCTCTTCCATGGTATCCATTGCGGTTTCATACAGGGTATTGTCCTGTGATGGATGCAGCACCACGCGCTCGGCAGCCAGCGCCGGCGTGACGGTGCACAGGCCGGCAAACGCGGCGGCAATCAAACAATGGAATCGATCTGTCAGGGCCTCAATGAACACGTCGCAACCCACCTGGCAGTGATTTCACGGCTCGAAGCCACTCTGGAAAATCATTTCGTCCGGAGGGGGTGGGGACTGGAATATCCCCATTGGCGTGTATCCGCTATAACCCGGAAATACGAAATCCAGCGTGCTCTGCGTGTGCTGGCAGCGCACGGAAAGGTATTCGCTCAACACCCGCCGGAAATCGGTGGTAGTGGACAGGGCCCCCTGGAATAACTCCGGTTCGGTAGTGCCATTCTTTGGGTTGGGATAGTTTACCCAGCCATCGGCGGTGCCGGGGTAGATTCCCGGCCAGTCACCATAGACCAAACCGCCGTTCACCTTCTTGCCCATAACCAGCATCATGTTGCCGTTGCCGTGGTCGGTACCTGCAGAAATGTTCTGGTATAAACGCCGGCCAAATTCACTCTGAATGATGACCGTGGTGCGGTCAGCATAAGCGCCGCCACTCTGCTCGAGGTCATCCAGGAAGGCCGCCAGTGCATTGCTCAGTTCCTGCAGCAGGTCGTTGTAGTTGGCCGGATTGTCCTGGCTGGTATGGGTATCAAAATTCTGGTAATCCAGCGCGAAAATTCGTGTACCCAGGTCCAGCTTGATCATCTGTGCCACATCGCGCATCTGGTCAGCGATGCGGCTGGAGCCATAGCCAATGCTGCCTGCGCCGGTATAGTCCGGGTTGAAGCTGGTCCGCAGAATGGCCTCGGCCGCCAGTGCCTGGCTGCCGGCCTGGCTCACGCCATCCGCGCCCAGTGCGTAGATGTCCGGCAGCAACTCCAGTTGCATCAGACCTTTTTCTCCGGACCAGTCTGGTTCCTGATAATTCCAGCGCCAGAATGCATTATCCAGTTTGAAGTCACTCGGCGACCAGACGGTCAGCGAAGATGTATTGCCCAGCAAGCTGGCCGGCGGCGTATTGCGAAACGCCACGATGGGCAGAAAAATCTCATCTGGATACAGGTCCAGGGTGGTACTCATCGAATAAAAATGCCGGTGCAGCCAGCCGGACGTGGTACCCACCAACCCAGGCGTGCCCAGTTCCATGTATTTTTCCGCATCAAAATGACTGCGCGAGGCGATGTCATTGGGTGTGCCCACGGCCTGTACCACCGCCAGGTGGCCGGCGTCATACAGGTCTTTCATCGCGCCGGCCACCGGATTGAAGCCGAACGGTGCATTGCCAAAGGGAATGGCAGCGCCTGTTCCGCTGTCCGGTATTGCCAGAGTCGGGCGCATGATGGAGTAATAGGCATGGTCATTGGCGTCCAGCGGCACCACGACATTGCAGCCATCGATACCGCCGCGAAGGAATATATGCACCAGTATTTCTTCATTATCCGCGCCAGCCGCCTGGCTGATGCGCGGCGACAGGGAACCGGCCGCCAGGGTTCCCAGTGCACCCGTTTTTAAAAAGTTTCTGCGTTTCATGGTTGACAATCCCTGTAGCCGTTAACGGAGCATGTTGTCTGGCAACATCGCGATGCTGGCCACCAGGGTTTGCACCCGCTGCGGCACATAGGCCAGCCAGGTGGTGTTGTTCCATCCACTGGCATCCAGGTCCAGCACTTCATCAGCGCTCGGCGCGTCCTGCTGCATAAAGGCAATCAGCTGATCCCTG
>JBFIHZ010000135.1:0-9600 GCA_041601535.1 Lysobacterales bacterium
AAGGCCCCTATGCACGGCTGATCCTGCGTGGGGTGACCGTGATCAACGGCGAAGGCGCACCACCAATTGGCCCGGTTGACGTGGTGATCAGCAAAAACCGCATTGCCTCGCTGCACACCGTTGGCTATCCGGGTATCGCCAGTGAGGCTTCGAATCGGCCCGAAGCCGGGCCGCAGGACCAGGTAATGGAGCTTGAAGGCTATTACCTGCTGCCGGGGTTTGTCGATATGCATGCCCACTTTGGCGGTGACGAACAGGGCGTGCCGGCGGAGTATCCAGCCAAGTTGTGGCTGGCTCATGGTATTACCACCATCCGCGAGCCGGGCAGTTTCAATGGCCTGGACTGGGTGCAGAAGCAGCAACGCCGCAGTGAACGCAATGAGATCACCGCGCCGCGCATCGTGCCTTATGTCGGTTTCGGCATGGGCCAGGATGACCCAATCCTGACGGCCGAGCAGGCGCGCCGCTGGGTGCGCGACATTGCTGACCAGGGGGCTGCGGGCATCAAATTCTTTGGCGCGCCGCCGGACGTGATGCGGGCCGCGCTGGACGAGGCGGGCAAACGCGGCCTGGGAACAGCCATGCTCCACGCCCAGCGGGACGTGGCGCACTGGTACGTGGTGGATTCGGCCCGCGCCGGCCTGACCACCATGGAACACTGGTACGGGCTGCCGGAAGCCCTGTTTACCGACCGCACGGTGCAGGATTATCCGGCCAACTACAATTACAGCGATGAGCAACATCGTTTTGGTCAGGCTGGCCGGCTGTGGGCACAGGCTGCCGGACCCGGCAGCGACACCTGGAACGCGGTGCGCGACGAGTTGCTGGCACTGGAATTTACCCTCAACCCCACGCTGACCATTTACGAAGCCAGCCGCGACCTGATGCGGGAAATGAATGCCGACTGGCAAACCGAGTATGCCCACCCCAACCTGTGGGATTTCTTTCAGCCTTCGCGCGCCGCGCACGGCTCCTACTGGTTTGACTGGACCACCCATGATGAGATCGCCTGGAAAAACAACTTCCGCAGCTGGATGCAGTTCCTGAACGACTACAAGAACCACGGCGGCCGGGTCACCCTGGGTTCCGATGCAGGCTATATCTGGAAACTGTACGGCTTTGGCTATATCCGTGAGATGGAGTTGTTGCAGGAGGCAGGTTTTCACCCGCTGGAGGTAATTCGCGCGGCCACCTTGCACGGCGCGCAAACCCTGGGTCTGGACGATCAGCTGGGTTCCATCCGGCCGGGCAAACTGGCGGACCTGGTGGTGGTGGAAGAAAATCCGCTGGCCAACTTCAAGGTGTTGTATGGCACCGGGCATTTCCGCCTTGATACGGCCAATCAGCCGGTGCGCACCGGTGGGGTGCGCTACACCATCAAGGACGGCATCGTGTATGACGCGCAGGCGCTGCTGGCGGACGTGCGCCAGCTGGTGCGGGATGCGCGTATTGCGCGCGGCGACGAAGCGGACGCACCGCGCCGGCTGCCGGCCAGGCCGCAATAAGTCCGGAATTTTGGCAGCGCCGCAGCCCCGCGTCCGCGGAGGTGCCGGCCTGGGTGGTGCTTAACCGGCGGTTTCGTCGGCCATCAGCTGCTTGAGATCTTCCAGAACCTCGTCGGTATGCGTGTCCGGGTCAACATCCGCGTAATGCTTGACGATAATGCCCTGCGGATTGACCAGGAACGATTGCCGGCTGGCGATTTTCATCAGCTTGTAATCACGCAGCACGCCGTAGGCGGCGGAGGTCTGGCCACCTTCGTCAGCCAGCAACGTGAACGGCAGTTTGTACTTGGTGGAAAACGCTTTGTGCGAATCCACATCGTCGACACTGATGCCGACCACTTCGGCGCCGATGGCCTTGAAGGCATAGATGTTGTCACGGAAATTGCAGGCTTCGGTGGTGCAGCCGGGGGTGTCGTCCTTGGGGTAGAAATACACCGCCAGCCAGGTGCCGTTGTAATCGCCCAGTTCATGCCAGTCACCGTTCTGGTCCTGCAACTTGAAGCCCGGTGCTGCGCTGCCCACCTCGGGAGTATCTGACGCCGGCATCAGCGGGCTAACCGCCGCCAGCATTAGTGCCAATAAATAACGATACATAACTCATGCTCCCGGCCCGGCAGGCCCGTTGGTTGATTCACACTGAAACCCGTCTTCATGCTAGCGCAATTGGCTGCCCGGGTCATTGCACTGCCCTGGTTGTTGCACGGCACGGACTGCTTCGCGCGGTCCGCGCGCGCTCAGCGGCTTGTGCCTGCGCTTGCCGGTTCAGACCGCGACTTTACCGGCTGGTTCCGGCCCGGGCCGGCGGGGTGGCTGGGCGTGAACCCGGGCCCCTCACCGCACGGGCGCCCCTTAGCGTCCGCCTCAGGACCCGCTGAAAATCAGCCGCGGCTTGTTGTACAGCGTGGCGGCCACGGCAGCCATGCTCAGGCCCACCACCAGGGTGCACGCGATGGAGAGCAGGAACCACGTCGGGTTGATCATCTCATCGCGCATTATTTCGCCAATCAGCAGGTTCTGCGAAAACAGCGGAATGGTCATCATCCAGGTATCCGGCCGAACCGGGTTGGACATGAAAATCAGGCTGGGAATCAACGGAATCAGGATCACCAGGCTCATGGATGACTGCGCTTCACGGTAGGTCTTGGCATAGGCGGCCAGCAGGGTAAGCAGGCTGGCGGCCAGTATCGCCACCGGCACAATCACCAGCAGGATCAGCATCATGTTCGTGGCGGTAATGGACAGGTCCACCCCAATCGACGCCATCGGCACGAAGCGGAACGCCAGCTTGAAAGTCACCAGCGTGAGGAACAGCGACACCATGGCGAATATCATCGTGGTCAGCAGTTTGCCGGACATGATCTGCCAGCGCGGCACCGGGTTGATCAGCAAGGGTTCCAGGCTTTTACGCTCTTTCTCGCCGGCCGTGGTGTCCAGCGCGATGTGCATGCCGCCGGTAAACGCGGTAATCATCAGAATGTAAGGCAGGAAAATCATCGCCAGGATGGCGCGGCTCTTGGGTGTGGACAGGTCCACATCGTGAATGGTCACGGCCTGGGTGGCCTGCGGCGCCACACCGCGCAAATGCAGGCGCAGCACGCCTATTTGCTGCCCATAGGCAGACAGCAGGCGCTTCACCCGCAGCACCGACAGTTCGGATTCCTGCCGTGACAGATCGGCAATCACTTCCACCGGCGCAGGCTCGCCGCGGTTCCATTTCTGCGGGTACTCCTCGGTCAGGCGCAAGATGACAAATTCTTCCTGGCTGCGCACCAGTTCTTCCGGGTTTTCCGGAGCGGGTTTGATGACCATGCCCTGCTGCTCGAGGAAACGCATCAGGCTGGGCGCGTGTTCGGCGCCGATCACCGGAACTTCCAGGGTTTTTTCCGCGCGTTCCTGTTGCGCGGAACTGGTGAACCACATCAGCGCCATAAACATGGCCGGAAACAGGATGGGGCCCAGCAGCAGGGAGTTGATCAGGGCCCGCCGGTCGCGCAGGTTTTCCTTGATCTCCTTGCGTAATACGGTAACCAGGCCCCTCATGCCAGCAAGCCCTCATCACTGCCGATCAGTTTCACAAATGCGTCCTCCAGCGTATCGCAGCCGCTGCGTTGCAGCAGCTCATCGGCGGTGCCGTCAGCCGCGATTTCACCCTGGGCGATGATCACGATGCGGTCACACAATGCCGCCACTTCCTGCATGATATGGGTGGACAGAATCACCGAATGACCCTGCGCCTTGAGGCTGCGGATATATTCCCGCAAGGCCCGCGTGGCCATCACATCCAGACCATTGCTGGGCTCGTCCATCAGCACCGTTTGTGGCTGGTGGATCATGGCCCGCGCGATGGCCACTTTCACCCGCTGTCCCTGCGAGAAGCCGTCGGTGCGCCGGTCGATAAAGTCGTCCATATCCAGCGTACGGGTCAGCTCATCGATACGCTGCTCCAGTTCAGCCTTGGGCAAGCCGTGCAGGTCACCGTAGTAGCGGATGTTTTCGCGTGCGGTCAGCCGGGTGTACAGGCCACGGCTGTCAGGCACCACCCCGAGGGTGCGCTTGATGGCCAGCGCATCATGCACCGGGTTGAGGCCGTCGATGCGGATTTCACCGTCGTCCGGTGGCAGCAGTGAATACAGCATGCGCAAGGTGGTGGTTTTGCCCGCGCCGTTGGGGCCCAGCAGGCCGGTGATCTCGCCGTCGCGAGCCTCGAAGGAAATGCCTCGTACGGCTTTAACTTCGCCGAAGGATTTGTGCAGATTGTTAACGGTAATCATGGGTTCGGCCCAATCAGTGACATAAACCAGGGTGACGGCTGCAGCTGCGCTACGCAGTCCGTTTCCAGTTCGTCGACGCTGGCCGCGATGATAAAGTCGGATACCAGCCCGCCCAGGCAGCCCCGGCCGGTGACGCTGTGGCCCTGGCCCGGTGCCACCAGGTGCAGGCTGTTGGAAAAATACTGTTTCACCTCTTCGGCATATTCCGGCGGGGTCACCGGGTCCCATTCGCCCGACAGCAACAGGGTCGGCACATCGCTGCTGACGGGCTGGTGAAAGTCCGGCGAGACGTCACCGCGCGGCCACAGCCCACACTGAATATGTGTGGCGCGGGTCATGCTGTTGCCCATCAGGTAGCTGTTGTCGCGGTCGTTTTCTGGTGGAAACCAGGGGTAGTCTTCGGAGCACACCACCGACAGCTCCATGCCCTGGGCAATGCTTTCGGTCAGTCCGCTGGCGGTGATCAGCATCTGGCTGGCCAGCCGCTGGTAGGTGTGCTGCGTGGCGGCTTCGTGGATCAGCAGCGGCAGCATGGCCTGGGTCTCGGATGAATAGGCCAGGAATCGGATGGCCGAGGCCAGTACGTCGCGGTCAAAGTCCAGCTCGAACGGCTCGCCGGTCAGCGGGTGAGCCACCGTGATGTGCCCTGGTTTGTCCGGCTCGGCTGCCTGCCCGTCCGCCGGCGGCGTGGCCAGGCGCAGATTCACGGGGGGGTTATCCACGGTGCGCATCAATTGCCGCAACTTCCTTGCCGTGTCCGGAAAGGCCGCGGCACAGGCATCGTCCGCGTCGCAGGCGGCGAATATGCGCTGCAGCGCCTGATCGAGTTTTACCGCGTGTTCGGTGCCCAGGATCAGGCTTTGTGGAATCACGCTGTCCAGTACCACCGTGCGGACCCGGTCGGGGAACAGGCGCAGGTACACCTGGGCGGCGCGGGTGCCGTAGGAAACCCCAAACAGGTTTAGTTTTTCGTAGCCCAGCGCGGCGCGTACCTGGTCATAGTCGCGCATGGCGATTTCGGTGGTGTAAAAGCGCGGATCGCCGTCCAGCGACTCAAGGCAGGCGCGTGTGGAATGTTCCAGTTCATCCCAGTCCAGCGCCAGTGCTTCGGCCATTTCCACCTGGGGGCAGCGCAGTGCATTGGACTGGCCGGTGCCGCGTTGGTCGATCAGCAGAACATCGCGGTTACGGGTTAACTTGCGGAACGCCTGTGCCACGTACAGCCAGGCTTCTGAAGCAGCCTGGCCGGGTCCGCCAGCCAGCAGCACCAGCGGGTCGGGTTCCACGCTGAAATCGGTTGCCGGAATGCGTGCCACGCGCAGCTTGATCTGGCGGCCTTGCGGCTCGGCGGGGTTCTCGGCTACCTCGAACCAGCCGCATTCGGCCGGGGTGGTGAGGCTGGTGCCCGGCAGGGTCAGCTCGCAGGTGGTCAGCTCCAGTGGCGCAGGCTTCTCATCCGCAACGGCCAGCGGCAACGGCAGAACGGCGGCCAGCAGTAAACCCAGCGCTGCGCTGCGCCGGCCGGTCGCCGTTCCACTGTCAGGCTGATTATGCGGCCAGTGATTTTTCCTTCTCATCATTCAATATGCTTGGTTATTAGGCAGCCGCAAAGATAGGGGTTCTGCGCGCCCCTGTCCATATGCACAGGGTTCCGGTCCAGTCCGCCTGCCGCACGGGCGTTGAAAACAATACACCGGCACACCATGTATTGGTGCACGCCGGGATGGCAACAAAACCAGGCTTGATTTACCCTGCTACCCCCTGTCATTCACTGTTGAATAGCCGGAATCCGTGTCTGATGTATGCATTGGAAGTTAACAACCTGCGCAAGACGTACCCCAATGGCGTTGAAGCGCTGAAAGGCATCTCGCTGCAAGTCCAGGAAGGTGATTTTTTCGCTTTTCTGGGCCCCAACGGTGCGGGAAAATCCACCCTGATCGGCATCATTTCTTCACTGGTCAACGCCACTTCGGGTGAAACCCTGGTGTTCGGCACCAGCGTGCAATCCGAACGCTCCAAGGCGATGTCACATATCGGCCTGGTCCCCCAGGAACTTAACTTCAACCAGTTCGAGAAGCCGTTTGAGATTGTGGTCAACCAGGCAGGCTTTTACGGCATACCGGTTGATATCGCGCGACAGCGTGCGGAAAAATATTTGCGTCAGTTGCAGCTTTGGGACAAGGCGTTCCTTACCTCACGCTCGCTGTCGGGCGGGATGAAGCGCCGCCTGATGATTGCCCGGGCCATGGTCAACGAACCGCGCCTGCTGATTCTTGATGAACCCACGGCCGGGGTGGACATTGAAATCCGCCGGTCCATGTGGGAATTCATCAAGCAGATCAACGATTCCGGCACCACGGTGATTCTCACCACGCATTACCTGGAAGAAGCGGAACAGTTGTGCCGCAATATCGCCATCATCGACCATGGCACCATAATCCAGAACACGGATATGAAGTCCTTGCTGGCCACCTTGGATATCGAGACCTTTGTGCTGGATCTGCAACAGCCGCTGGCTGACTGCCCCCGCGTGGACGGTGTGGATATCAGCTTGCGAGACAACACCACGCTGGAGGCATCTTTGCCCAAGCAAAAATCACTGAACGACCTGTTCGCCGAGTTGCAACGGCAGAACATCAGCGTGCTGAGCATGCGTAACAAGGCCAACCGGTTGGAAGAATTGTTCATGAACCTGGTTGAAAATGGTGCCAGCAGAAAAGCCGGGGAGGCACAACCATGACTGCCGCCATCAACTGGGTGGGTTACAAGACCATCGTGCGCAAGGAAGTCACCCGCATCCTGCGCATCTGGGGCCAGACCATCGTGCCCCCGGCCATAACCATGTCACTGTACTTCATAATTTTCGGTGAACTGATCGGCAGCCGCATTGGCCAGGTGGGCGGCTACAGTTATATGGAGTTCATTGTGCCGGGGCTGGTCATCATGTCAGTCATTACCAACTCGTATGGCAACATGGTGTCGTCCTTTTTTGGTGCCAAGTTTGGCAAGCATATCGAAGAATTGCTGATCTCACCCTTGCCCAACTGGGTGATACTGGCCGGTTATGTCAGCGGCGCGCTGATGCGTGGTTTCATGGTGGGCGCCGTGGTGCTGCTGGTGTCGCTGATTTTTACCCACCTGCAGGTAACCAACGTGCTGGTGATGATCTCGGTAGTGATTCTCACCGCAATCGTGTTTGCGCTGGCGGGCATGGTGAACGCCATCTTCGCGCAGAAATTTGACGACATAGCTATTATCCCGACCTTCGTGCTGGCGCCGCTGACCTACCTGGGTGGCGTGTTCTATTCCATCAACATGCTGCCGGAATTCTGGCAGAAAGTTTCGGTGTTCAACCCCATCTTATACATGGTTAATGGCTTCCGGTACGGTATCCTCGGGGTGTCGGATGTCAGCCTGGTGCAAACCTATTCCGTGATTCTGGTGGCCGGCGCATTGTTGTTCGCCTGGTGCCTGTGGCTGTTGGGCCGGGGTACCGGCTTGCGCAGCTGAAATACACCACAGCATCAATTTTTCATACGGTGGCGGCCCAATTAGGGTAAAGTTCTAACATTCCGATAGGCCGGTGCCTGTAGTAAAGTGCCGGATCTTTCAATCTAAATCGAACCAAGCAGGATAATCAGTATGACAGACCCCGTTTCCACACCCGTCCAGGATGCCAATCCACCGATCAACTGGGCGGTAACCAGTGTATTCACCCTGACCTTTATCGCCGCGATTACCGTGGTGCCGTGGTATGGCATCGTGCACGGCTACAGCACCGCGGCCTGGCTGGTCTTCGGGTTTTTCGTGCTGTTCAATGGCATTGGCATTGGCAGCGGCTATCACCGCTTGTGGTCGCACCGCGCTTATGAAGCGCACCCCATTCTGAAGTGGTTTTTGGCCATCATGGGTGGAATGTCCCTGCAGAACAGTATCCTGATCTGGTGTGCCCGCCACCGCATTCACCATCGGGAAGTGGACAATAACGACAAGGATCCGTATTCCATTGGACGCGGGTTCTGGTTTGCGCATATCGGCTGGATGTTGCGCGATTATCCCAGCGGCGAAGTGGATTTCAGCCTGGTGCCTGACCTGCAAAAAGACCCGGTATGCGCCTGGCAGCACCGCAACTACTGGTCGCTGGTGTGGGCCACCAACCTGGCCCTGCCGCTTTTACTCGGCTGGATGGTAGGCGATGTCTGGGGTGTGTTCCTGCTGGCCGGCGTACTGCGCCTGGTGTGGAGCCATCACGTCACCTTCTTTATCAACTCGCTGGCTCACATGTGGGGCAAGCAGCCCTACACCGATGAAAATTCAGCGCGTGACAACCATTTCCTCGCCCTGATTACCTATGGCGAGGGTTATCATAATTACCACCACCTGTTCCAGACCGATTACCGCAACGGCATCCGCTGGTGGCACCTGGACATCAATAAGTGGTTTATTTCCCTGTGTGCGATGCTGGGTCTGGCGAAGAACCGCAAGCGCGTGCCGCAGTTCAAGGTTTTGCGCGCCCGCCTGAACATGGAGTTCAAGAACGCCCGCAAAAAACTGGAAAACAGCAGCGATGCCAGCACCTGGATAGAGCAGCTGGAGCAGGAATACGCCCAGTTCGCCGAAACCGTCAAGCAGTGGCAGCAGCTGCAGATGGAACGGGTGCAGTCCGGCAAGCAGAAACTGACCGAGCGGATTGAACATGAAACCGCTTCGCTGACCGCCCGCTACCACGAGCTGGAAAAGAGCCTGAAAATGCAGCACAAACGCGTGGCCATGCTGGCTTCACAGGTGCACCTGTAGGCTTTGGCAGATCACGGAAAAAAGGAGCCGGGCGGCTCCTTTTTTTTGCCTGGTGGTTTTACCGTTGCCGGGTCCGGGAGATTAACCCCGGAAGAGGCCGCATGGGGCATACCGCCTGGCCAATACAGGTTCTGTCGTCTGGACAGCGGCTTGTTGGCCGCTGAGGCAGCGGCCGGACGCCTGGCCGCCAGGCTGGGATCAGGGGCTGTCACCGCAGCCGGGCGATGCAGCGCTTACAGCCAGCGCCTGACCCGCTGGCAGTATTGCCGGTAGGCCTCGCCATAGATTTCTTCCAGGAAGGCTTCTTCGCGCACGATAAACTTTTTCTGGATTACCCACACAAACAGCGGCACAGGAATCCAGGCGCTTAGCGAGCCCAGTGCCACGGCCGCGCCTGCCAGCGCCAGCGCCATGCCCAGGTACATCGGGTTGCGCGTGAAACGGTACAGCCCGCCGGTAAGCAACTGGGTGGATTCACTGAACGGAATGATGCCGGTTCTGGCGCGGCCAAAAGCCGCTGCCGCGAT
>JBFIHZ010000136.1:0-9520 GCA_041601535.1 Lysobacterales bacterium
AACCGGGCGCAAACGGCGTGAATTCCTGGCATCGAGCTGTGGCGCGGCGGCCACCCTGCTGGCATTCAACCAGGCGCATGCATTCAGCGGTGCACCGGCGGTTTTTGATCTGCCTGCGTCGGCAGCCTTTGATCCGGAAGTAGCGGCCAGCAAGCTGGAAGGCAAAGAATTCATATTCGATGTGCAGGGTCACTACCTGCCGCCTAACCTGGCGCGCACTCTCAAGCCCCAGTGCCAGGATGACCATGACCTGTTGGGACGCGATTACATGAGTTGCCTGGGCGCTGACAATTTCATCAAGGATGTATTCCTGGATAGTGACACCGACCTGATGGCCCTGTCCTTCATTCCATCCACCCATGCCAATGAGCCGCTGTCGATTGAAGAGGCAGCCCGCACCCGCGAGATGGTCGACCGGCTGGAGGGCAGCCAGCGTCTGCTGCTGCACGGACGCTGCAATCCCAACCAGCCCGGTGACCTGGACCTGATGGATGAACTGGCTGAAAAGTGGAAGGTCGCGGCCTGGAAGTGCTATACGCAGTACGGCCCCGACGGCAAAGGCTTTTTCCTGAGTGATGAAGACAGCGGCATACCCTACATCGAGAAAGCCCGCAAGCTGGGGGTGCGAAACATTTGCGTGCACAAAGGCATACCCTTTGGCAAGCAATCATACGAACACTCGTTGTGTGATGATATCGGGGTGGTGGCCCGGCGCTACCCCGATGTGAATTTTCTCATTTACCACTCGGGTTATGTACCCGGCCAGGCGGAGGGGCCGTACAACCCGGACCGAAACGAGGGCGTCGACTCGCTGGTGCGGACGCTGTTGCACAATGACATTCCACCCAACTCCAATGTATATGCTGAATTGGGCAGCACCTGGCGTTTTCTGTCCATGCGCGATCCGCAAAGTGCTGCTCATACGCTGGGCAAACTGATTCATTATGTGGGTGCCAATAACGTGCTGTGGGGTACCGATTCAGTTTGGTATGGCTCGCCGCAAGACCAGATCCAGGCGTTTCGGGCCTTCCAGATTCCCGCGGAATTACGTGAACAATACGGTTATGCGGAAATCACGCCACTGCTGCGCGCCAGGATATTCGGTCTGAATGCCACCGTGCCATACGGCATCAGTGTTGAAGAAGTGCTGAACAGTGCGGCCAGCGACGACATCGCCCGGCAAAAGCCAGAATACGCCACGCGGGCCGCGCCGCATTTTTCCACTTACGGGCCGAAAACGCGCCGCGAGTTTTTCCGCCTGCTGCAACTGAGCGGCGGAAAAATCAGCTGACGCCGGGGCGGTCTCCTCAGGCTACCCCGCGCACCGGCTTGCGTGCGCGCCAGGCCTCAACCGCGGCAAAGGCCTGCTGCAGGTCAGCCTTGAGGTCGTCCACGTGTTCGATGCCGATCGACAGCCGCAGCAGGCTGCTGGTGATACCGGCGGCCAGCTGGTCCTCCTCCGACATGGCGGCGTGCGTCATCGATGCCGGGTGGGCGATCAGGCTTTCCACACCGCCCAGCGATTCGGCCAGAGTGAACAGCTGCAATGCGTCCAGAAACACCGGGATCTCTTCCTGGCTGGCGGCGATTTCAAAGCTGATCATCGCGCCGAAACCGGTCTGCTGCCGGCGCGCCACCTCATGGCCGGGATGGTCTTCCAGGCCCGGAAAATAAACCTGTGCCACACCGCTGTGCTGCTGCAATTCCTGCGCAAGCTGCAGTGCGTTTTCCTGGTGCTGCCGGTAACGCACACCCAGGGTGCGCAGGCCGCGTAAGGCCTGGAAACTGTCAAACGGCGAACCGGTCAGCCCCAGGCAATTCGCCCACCAGCCCAGCTCTTCCACCAGTTCTTCGCTGTTGGCAATCACCGCACCGCCCACCACGTCGGAATGCCCGTTGATGTACTTGGTGGTGGAATGGATGACAATGTCCGCGCCCAGTTCCAGCGGCTTCTGTGCGGCCGGTGACAGAAAGGTATTATCCACCACCACCAGCGCACCGGACTCATGCGCCACTGCGGCAATGGCTTCGATATCGGTAATGCGCAGCAGCGGATTGCTGGGGGTTTCGATCCAGACAATTTTTGGCTGCAGCGAGCGAATGCACTCGGCCGAATGTTCCGTTTCCCACAATGGCAGCCACTGCAGATCAAACTGGTCCTTACGTGCTCCGGCGGAAAACAGGCGGTGACATCCGCCATAGCAATCATGGGCCGCCACCAGCACATCACCGGGTTTGAGCAGTTGCGTGACCAGGTGCACTGCTGACATACCCGAGGACGTCACCACGGCGCCTGCTCCGCCTTCGATGGCGGCCAGTGCGCTGGCGAACTGGTCGCGAGTGGGGTTACCGGAGCGCGTGTAGTCGTATTGCCGTTTTTCGCCGAAACCACTGAAGGCGAAAGTGGAGCTCATATACAGCGGCGGTATCACGGCGCCGTGATTACCATCGGTATCCACTGCATGACGGGCGACTACGGTATCGAGTTGTGGCCGGCTCATTGTGCACCCCCACAGCAAAACGTTTCGGCGCAACAATGCGGCCGGGAAAAACCATTGGGGGTTGAAAGTGCGCTCATGATCTTGCTTCTCCATTCATTCCGGTGAACTTCAACTTCTCATCCGGAAATCCCGCGAAGCAGGCTGAGCATGACCAGACCCATCAGAATAGCTGCCTGGTCACTCATTTCCCGAACCCCAAAACTGGAGTCCGCTGGAATTGGCACCTTTTCGAAGTGGTTAGCTTCGAAGGTTGCCCCGGCATCTAAGGGCCAGTCCCTCTGCCGGTCTGAATGAGTAAGGCTCGATTCTAGGCGAAACCCATGGCGGCGCGCAAGCCCTGTGTATTATTTGTTGTTCAGTAATCCTGGTAGGATTTTTCTTCTATGATGTCCGAGCCCAGGTGCAGGTTCAGTTGTTTCTTGATCCTGGACCGCCGGTCATTGGTCACGTAGACGCTTCTTGCCAGGTCGATAAAGCTCTGGTCAAATTCACCTGCGCGCTCCTTGTCGCGGATATCGTCCTCGATCACCCACAAGGCCTCGTTCACCTCTTTCAGTTGCCGGTGCAATTGCTCAATGGTGTCGTCTACCGCCACTGATTGCTCCCAGGTGGCACGCAGCAACTGCAGCTCGGCGCGAACATTGGCCAGTTTGGCCGCATCGCTCATGCGCTCAGACTTGATCTCGAGAATGGTGATTTTGTCCAGCACCTCCCCTGGCGAAACCGGAACGAGAATATTTTCCATGTTGTCTCCCGGGCTTTGCCGCCCTGCTCAAACCTTGAAGCTGTAATCGAGGTCAGGATCGCGTTCAATGTCAGGCGGATAATTTTTGCGTTTCTCCGCGTAGTAGCGCTGGCGTGAATCCCCGGCCGACTGGCCGTTATAGGTCACGTATAACACGCGCCGTGCCTGGCCGGTGCGATTGGGCGCTGAGCGGTGCGGCGCGAACGAATCGAAAAACACCGCGTCACCGGGCATGCAATGCACTGCCTGATAAACGCCATCAGCGGTGTCTTCATCGCTCAGCGGCGCCCACATCTGACCCAGCACACCCTGGCGGTGCTTGCCGGCCATCATTTCCAGGCTGCCATTGGCTGCATTGGTTTCATCCAGCGCCACCATGGCGGTGACATGCAATGGGGCAAACACATCCCAGCCTGCCTGAACGTCCTGGTGGGCTTTGAACCCGTCACCGCCCGGTAGTTTGAAATTGATCTTGTCCTTGAACAATACCGCCGGCTCGCCCAGCAACTCGGACACCGCCTGCTGCATGCGGCGGGTGGTAATCAATTGCCGGAAGCCCTCGTGAAACGGGATGAAATTTTCGATGCGGCTGAGGATGCGCGAGCCATCGCGCTGGCTGGTTTCGAAATACATCATGGCTTTACCCGGCTGTTCCGGTGCCGCGGCCACCTCGTCAGCCCAGCGGCAGATCTCCGCGGTTTCTTCAGCGTCATACATGCCGCGAACCACCAGGAAGCCGTCGCGGCGAAACTGTTCCACTTGCGCAGGACTGAGTATGTGCTTGCTAGTCATTGATGGGTACACCCGTTTGGCCAGTGGCACGGCGGGTGAGCCGCTGCCACAGGCTTTTGCTCACAGAGATCAGGTTATTGGTGGTCCAGTACAACACCATGCCGGCGGGAAACGTATAGAACAGGACGAAAAATACCACTGCCAGTAACAACATGTTACGCACCTGGCGGTTTCGTGATGCCCGGTCCAGTGTCGGTGGATTATGCAGCACGGAAGCCAGCACCGACAACAGCGTCATGATCAGCGGCAGCAGGTTGAACTGGGCGCCGAAAAACGGCAATTCAAACCCCAGAGCCATCAATGCATCAGGCCGCGACAGGTCGCTGATCCACAAAAAGGACGTATTCAGCAGGTTGATGTTCTCGGCCAGCATGTCAAACGCCCCGATGAAAACCGGAATGACCACCGCCACACCGGCCATGCTTTTCAGGCTGTACAGCGGGTGCACGCGCTCGGTTTTGTACAAAGCAATGATTTTGGCCGCCTGCTTTTCTCCCTTGTATTCACGCTTGATGCGCGCCAGTTCGGGTGCCAGCCGGGCCTCGGTGGTGTTCACCTGCTGCTGCAGGCGGTCAGCGATGCGGCTCAGTGGCAGCATCAGAATATGCACACACAGGGACAACAACATGATGGCAATACCCCAAACCGGTACCACCGACTGGATCCAGCCCAACAGGTAGAACAGCGCAAAGCAGATCCAGCGCAACCACTCCCACAAGCCGGCATACAGGACATCACTGAGAATCTCATCCACCGCGGCCAGCTCTGTCGGTTCCACCGGCCCCAGGTAGAAAAGGTAATCGAGATTGCCCTGCTCATGCGCACGGCTCAGTTCAGCACCGGTGGATTCCGCTGACGTGTTGATGCTGAAAACACCTTCAGTTTCGCCGCTGGCCAACAGCGTCCAGAAGCGATTTCGGAACCCGGCCCAGTCCGCATGCAGCTGGCTCGTGTCGGTTTCATCCAGCCCGATCTGGTCCACACCGGCTGATGAAATTCCGATAAACCGAACCTGCTCCAGCCAACCACCAAAGCCCGGTGCCGGACGGGGTTTGAAGTTCTCACCGGAACGCAGAATCAACCGCTCAGCGCCTGTTACCCTGACGGCCAGCCGGAAACCCTCTTGCGGGATGGTCCAGGTCACCTCCTGTCCGGCCCGGTTACTGAAATGCAGCTGATGCACACTGCCATCCAGGCCGCGGCGTTGCACCCAGCTGGCATCTTGCGGCTGGCCAAAACTGATCAGCCCCTGGTCTGCGTGCAGGTGCAATTGCGAAGCCGCCTGGTCATCACAGTGTGGGTAGCAGGCGGTGGCTTCCACCAGCTCACCTTGCGGATTGAAGCGCAGTTGCAGAGACGAGGTATTGAGCTGTTCATCCGCCAGCACCGGCGGCGCCAGGCCAGCTAACAGCAGCAGCGCAAACCACTGCAGCGTGCTTTTGCCCAGATTCATGGCGTGGCTCATGGCGTGGTTCATGGCTGATAGAACCGCGCGTTTTCGCGGGAAACCGCTTCCAGCACCGTGCCGCGTACTTGCGGCTGCGGCGCGATCCGGTAATTCCAGTCCCGCACTTCAAAGCGGCCATTGGGGTAAGTTACCGTGATCTGGTCCGGCTCAATCACCGCGTAATTGTAATAACTGCCAGCCAGCAGCCAGTCCCAGCTCTGCCCGTCAAACAGGTTGTTGCCGCTGGCGTAATCGGCTGCCGGGTTGCTGCAACCCAGTAATTCCTGCATCAGCGTGGGCACGATATCGTAATGTGAGCTGCGCTGGCTGTATTGTTCGGGCGCGCGGCCCGGCCAGTGCATGATCAGTGGAACCTGCAGCTGATAACGGGTGTAGCCCGAACCGTGATCCTTAAGGCCCAGTCCGCTGTCATCAAATTCTTCGCCGTGGTCCGACGTGAATACAATCACGGTCTGGTCAGCCAGGCCGCGGGTTTCAAGATCGTGCACAAGCTGCTCCACCAGACCATCGACAAACCGCGCGGATTTGCGGTACTTGCTGAAGCGCTGTGCCATTTCATCATCGCCGCTGGCCTGCAATTCCGCCACGCTTTCCAGTTCCGGCGGATAATCCTGGGTATTGGTGGCGTCGTAAAACAGAAAACCGAAGAACGGCTGGCCGGCCTGGCGCTGATCCAGCCATTGCATCCAGTCGCGGGTCATGCTGCGGTCACGTTGCCAGCCCGGCGCATCCGCCGGCTCGGTCCGCAAGCGCAAGTCGGCCACCCGGGCAAAAGCAGTGCGGTCCAGGCTGACCGGTCGGTACATGGTGGAGCTGGAAAACAGGCCCAGCTGATAATCCTGCTGCTGCAACTCATCAATCAGCACCGATGATCTCTGTAAGGCCTCAAAACTGCTCCAGTAGCCTGGCGGCAGGCCGTAAAACAGGCTGAACACACCCATTCGCGACGAGTTTCCACCGCTGAAGTGCTGCCTGAACCACTGACCTTTTTCGCTGGCGTAACGGTGCAAAAACGGCGTGTTCACCGGATTGACCACGTCACTGCGCATCGCATCAGACAGAATCAACAACAGGTTAAGCGGCCGCTCCGTGCCACATTGCAGCTCAGCCGCCGGATAATTCAGCACCTGATCAGCGCCGTCATTCAACTGGCGTGACAGCCGCCGGGCCACTTCGCGTTCCCTGCTGGCTTGCGGATCGACCAGGCCCAGGCGGGTAAGTTGTTTCTTGGCGGTGAAGCCCTTGTACACCGGCAACTGCTGACCCACGCTGGTCACCGGAACGTAATAGGCGGCGTCCGCCCAGGCATGAATGAACTGCGAACCGATGATCGCCACTGCCCCGAACCAGACAATGGCGGCACCATGGCGGCGTGGGCGGGCATCCACCCAGCGCCATACCCGGCCGGCCAGCAGGAATTCAAACACCATGGCGATAAGCAGAAAGACGCCGGCGAACAGCCAGCTTTGCCAGCCCAGTATTTGCGCGGTCAGGCCGTTGAGATGAAACCGGCTATTGGCCCACAACAAGCTGTCCAGCATGATAAAGGCGATCATGCTGGCGTACAGCAACACACCCCACAGCGTCAGCCAGCGGCGCGATGGCCTGGCCAGCACCAGCACGCTGCCCACGGCGAATAACGGCAGGGCCGCCAGCAGCAGGTGGTGGCCGGGATACACCAGCAGCAGGTAAATCCAGGACAACAGCGTATCGCCCGGTGTAAAACCGCTGAAATAACGCAGCCCCACCAGCGCCAGAACCACGGCATTGCACAGCGAGAACCACCCCATCCAGCGGAACAGTTGCCTGCGGGAACCGCGTTGCCCGGCGTGCTCAGCCATGGTGTCCCTCGCGTTGCTCCCTTGTTATTCTCTGCTGATCCGCCAGCCGGGCCAGCTCGGCGGCGCCATCCGGCACGCTGTGGCCCAGCCGGAATACACTTTCCTTTCTTAGCTGCCGCACCCGTGGCACAAACTGATCTGCTGTGTGCAGCAGTTCCTCGACCGCGGCCGGAACCGATTCGAGTTGATCCGGGGAAACGATTTTGCCGACCTGCTCACGGATGGACGACTCTACCGGTTCCATGTTCCAGTCACGCCAGTCCGGATTGCGGATGCGCCGCGGCACATCAATAAACAGCACCGGCTTTTCCAGGCCCAGAGAATACTCCAGCGCCATCGCCGACCAGTCGGTAACCAGCAACTGTGACCGCAGGATGGAGCCGGTTTCACCCATCTGATCGATATACTCAAACCGTTCATGCCCTGCAAAAGCCTGCCGCAACGAGGTTATGACCTCAGGCGTCAGCCGGTTGGTCTGATAGTGCGGCCGCATGATCACGCGGAATCCGGCGGTCAGCAATACATCAATAAACGCCTCACCACACAGGTTGAATATGGAAGTATCGCCCCAGGTAGGCGCCACCAGGATTACCGGTGCGCCTCCAGAGCCCGGGCCTGCTGCTGTAGGCTGCTGCTGACGATATTGCTGCCCGGCTTCGATGACCTGCTCCAGGCGTGGATGACCGTAGTCAAACAGGTGTTTGGCCGGCAGATTCATGAGTTGTTCACGTTTGCGGATTTCCGCTACCTGGTGCGGGCCGGTGCAGAACAGGCTGTCGTAGTGATCAAAGGAGTTTGCATGATCCACCATGTGGGTGCTGCCCATGCTGTGAAACAGGTAGACGTAGTGCACCGGCTGCAGGGAGCGTTTCAGCTGCAGATTGCCCAGGTCCATCATGGTCAGCACGAACACATCAGAAGCGTTTACCTGGAAAAAAATGGTCAGAAACAAGCCTTCCGGGATGCACAGGCTGAGGTAATTCTCGTGTTGCCGCTGCAGCCCGGGGTCGCCGGGATCTGAGCTGACATACACCAGTTTGCGCGCCAGCGGGCCATTGAGGTGTTCGATCAGGCCACTGAACTGGTGCCAGTCCTGCCCTGACTCGGAATAGAAAACCAGGTTACGCCATTCCCAGGGCAGCTTTTTGAAGGTTCGCCACGCTTTCCAGCCGCGTAAAAAGGACATGCATCAAGGCCGGATCAGGTGTCTGGCCGGGCGTCGTCGGCTTCATCGGCCGGTTTGGCAGACCGCCTGAACAGGCCTTTGAGCTTGTACCAGTAGGTTTTAACGGCCAGTGCGATGGATGCGAAGATTCCCACGATGGCGGATACCACCATACTGCCTGTGCTCGGGTCCAGGTAGGCAAATACGTTGGGGGATACCATAAGCCCCGCCAGAACCAGCAAGGTCCAGCGCAAGGCCGGCAGGCGGATGGAACTGAGCCTGGCCGATTGTGGGATTTTCTGCATGTTTAATCTTCCGCTTCAGAGCCCCGGTATTTTACCACCGTTGCGGCAACATACCCGCATTTGCCGGTTGTTGACCGGATCGACCGGCCACCAGGGCGTCAACTGGCCAATACATCCTGCAAGGCGGTTTCCAGGCGATCCATGTCGTAGTCGGTGATGTCCCCCATGGTGGAAATGCGGAACATGCCCTCTGCCAGGCTGCCCTGGCCGGCGTAAATCACGAAGCCCCGTTGTTTCAGGCCATCGTGGATTTCGACGTAAGTTCGCCCGGCAGGCATGCGGTAGCTGCGTAATACACAGGAACTCTCCTGCTCCGGCAGCAAGGCTGCAACACCCAGCCGTTCCAGCTGCCGTGCCACCCGGCCGGCCAGGCGGGAATAGCGCGCATGGCGGGCTTTCCAGCCGCCAGCCTGGGCCAGTTCCTGCAGCGCCTGATCCAGTGCCAGCATGCCATTAACCGATGGGGTGAAGGGGGTGGATTGCCGGCTCTGATGCGATTCCCACAGGGCCAGGTCCAGGGTCAGACTGCGCGGTGGTACGGCAGCCTTATCCAGCGCGGCTTTGCGCAGTAAAACAAAACACAGGCCCGGAATGCCGTGCAGGCATTTATTGGCCGTGGCGGCGCAGGCAGCCAGTGCTGTCGAGTCAAACGGAATGTCTTCGGCTCCGAAGCTGGAAACGCCATCGAGCAGCAGACTGGCAG
>JBFIHZ010000137.1:0-9426 GCA_041601535.1 Lysobacterales bacterium
GCCAGCCGCGAGGTGCACGAGGTGCGCCGCATTAACCTGGGCGACCGGCCGGTGATCGGAGTCCTGCTGGGCGAGGAGACCGACCAGGGTCTGAGCATAATTGGCGTCACGCCTGACGGGCCGGCCGAACGCGCCGGCATGCAGCAAGGTGATGTACTGACAGCCATCGGCGGCAGCGTGCTGACGGAGTGCGAAGAAGGCCCGCGCAGTGCGCTGCTCAAAGCGATGTCTGCGACCGAAGAAGGCGAGCCGCTGGAAGTCACCATCGTACGCGACGGCCAGACCAGCCAGTTGACCATCACCCCGGAACGGCGCGAACCCAGCTCCTGGCACTCATTTGTGGAATTGCCCGAACCACCAGCGGCACCGGGTGCCCCCGGTGCGCCCCATCCGGCACCTGCCCCGCGCGTTGTGATTGAGCGCATCAAGGTGCCCGAACTGGATACGGCAGCGCTGGAAAAGCAGATTCGTGAAATCACCGATCAGATCGATGAAATGGATTTCATGTTCGTCGATGACGCTGGCAAAACGCTGCAGTATTCCTACGACTTCAGCTACGACGACGAAGCCTTTTCAGATATCGGTGAGCACGCCATGAGTGAGGCCAGGCTGCTGTTTGGCCTGCCGCAAACCCGCGGCCTGGAGCTGGCCGAACTGAACCCGGAACTGGGCAAATACTTCAAGGCTGATGCCGGCGTGCTGGTGATCAAGGCGCGTGAGGACAATGCCTACGGCCTGCAATCGGGCGATGTGATTACCGCCATTGGCGCCAGCGAGGTGAAAACGCCTTCCGACCTGTTGCGCGCGCTGCGCGAGGCGGAACCGGGCCAGGACATCGAGTTAAACATCAAGCGCGACCGCCGCAGCCGCACCCTGACGGCCCAGGTGCCGGAAAACCGCCTGGGCCAGCTGCATATGCCGGCACCGTCAGACATGCCATCCGGCCTGCATTTCGAACACGAATTCTTTAGCGAGCAAACCGATGCGGCAAAAGCCGGTGCGCCGAAAGCTGACAGCTCCGCAGAGAACCCCTAGGTACGGTGTTACAAGATGGATCTGGGCCGTAACCGGCCCAGGGACGGTCCAGCGTGTCCAAACGCCGCTTTGTTGATCCTGAGGCAAGGCGTTTTTACTCCGACCCCAAATGGGGGCCTGCCCAGGTACCAAGGCGTCAAAACGGTGGTTTGGGCCCCTTGTTGCGGGAGTTTTTACTCTGACCCCAAATAGGTACTCAGATGCCTACTTTGGCCAGCACGTCGATGATTTCGCGGAAGAAGCGTTCGGCCACCGGGTATTCGGCGGCGAAGCGGCCTTCCAGGCGCTGCGCCTTGCGCTTCAGGGCTTCCAGGTCCCAGTCGTCGTCATCGTCATCTGTCAGGCGCTGCAGCTCACGTTCCAGGGCCTCGACCTCGTCACGCGTGTCCTGGTCTACCTCGCCGACGTCTTCCAGGGTGGTGCGTAACTGCTGCAGCAAAGCTTTCAATTGTTCTTGTGGCATGTTGGTCTGAACCGCTGGTGAGAAGGGGTGGCAATATGATAACAATTCCGCCAGCTTGTGACCTGTCCGGCCAAGCCCCATAATTACGCCCTGTTTCGCAACGGTAATCCCCAATCCGATGTCAGCACCCAATTCGCTTAAATCCATCCTGTTCGCGTTTTTCGCCAACCTGTCCATTGCCATCGCCAAGGGCGTAGCGGCATTGTTCACCGGTTCCAGCGCGATGCTGGCCGAAACCGTGCATTCCATGGCCGACGCCGGCAACCAGTTGTTGCTGATCCTGGGTCTGCGCCAGACCAGCCGCGCGCCCACCGATGAACACCCGCTGGGATTTGGCAAAAGCATTTATTTCTGGTCGTTCCTGGTGGCGGTGATCCTGTTCAGCATCGGCGGCATGTATTCGCTGTATGAAGGGGTGCACAAGTTCATGCACCCGACAGAGGTTAAAAGCCCGTGGATCGCGGTAGGCGTGCTGATTTTTGCCATCGTGGCCGAATCCATTTCCATGTGGGGCTGCATGCGCGAAGTGAACAAGGAACGCCATGGCCGCACCCTGTGGCGCTGGTTCCGCGAAAGCCGCACCAGCGCATTGATCGTGGTGTTCGGCGAAGACATCGCGGCGCTGACCGGCCTGGTGCTGGCCCTGTTCGCCATACTGGCCACGATTGCCACCGGCGACCCGATGTGGGATGCGATGGGCACCATAGTCATCGGCGTGCTGCTGCTGGTCATCGCGGTGTTTATCGCCATCGAAATCAAGGCCCTGCTGATTGGTCAGAGCGTAGATCCCACTAAACTCAATAACATGCGTGAGTTTATTGAGAGTCAGCCTCAGGTGGAATGCGTCTACAATCTGCTCACCATGCAGTTTGGCCCGGACGCCATGGTGGCGGTCAAAGCCCGCATGGTACCGCAGGCCTCCGATGTGGCGCTGGTCAAGGCCATCAACCAGACCGAGGCTGCCTTCCGCGAGCGCTTCGGCTCGGTGCGCTGGCTGTTTTTTGAACCGGATGTCCATGATTAGGCGCGCTAAACCCCTCTGCCAGGCCACCATCCTGCGTTTCGCGCGGAACCGTCCGCGCCCCAATACAGAATCCAACCATGTCCGCTAACCCCAAAGTCGGTTTTGTCAGCCTGGGCTGCCCCAAAGCCCTGGTCGATTCCGAACGCATCCTTACCCAGCTGCGTACCGATGGCTATGACATCAGCCCGGACTATGCCGGCGCCGATGTGGTGGTGGTCAATACCTGCGGTTTTATCGACAGCGCCAAGGCCGAGTCGCTGGAAGCCATTGGCGAAGCGCTGCAGGCCAATGGCCGGGTGATCGTGACCGGCTGCATGGGCAAGAACGCCGAGGACATTACCCGCGTACACCCCAGCGTGCTGGCGGTAACCGGCCCGCAGCAATACGAATCCGTGGTCAGCGCGGTGCATCAGCATGCCCCGCCGCGGGCCGGGCACGACCCCTTCACCAGCCTGGTGCCGGCTGCCCGCGAACGCGCTGACGCCGCCAGCGAGAGCATTGGCATCAAACTGACGCCGCGGCATTACGCCTATCTGAAAATATCCGAAGGCTGCAACCATAAATGCAGCTTCTGCATTATTCCGTCGATGCGCGGCAAGCTGGCCAGCCGGCCGGTGGGCGAGGTATTAAGCGAAGCGGAACGGCTGGTAAATGCCGGTGTGAAGGAACTGCTGGTTATCTCGCAGGACACCTCGGCCTATGGCGTGGACCTCAAATACAAGCTGGATTTCTGGGACGGCCGGCCGGTGCGCACCCGCATGAAAGAGCTGTGCGAAGGCCTTGGCAGCCTGGGCGCCTGGGTGCGGCTGCATTACGTCTACCCCTACCCGCACGTGGACGAGATTATCCCGATGATGGCGGAAAACCGCCTGCTGCCCTACCTGGACGTGCCGTTCCAGCACGGCAGCCCCAGCGTGCTGAAGCGCATGCGCCGCCCGGCGGCAGCGGAGAACACGCTGGAACGGGTCCGCCGCTGGCGCGAGATCTGCCCTGATCTGACCATCCGCAGCACCTTTATTGTCGGCTTTCCCGGCGAGACCGAGGCCGAGTTCGAGGAACTGCTGCAGTTCCTGCACGAAGCCCAACTTGACCGCGTGGGGTGTTTCACCTACTCGGCCGTGGAAGGCGCTGCCGCCAATGCCATCGAAGGCTCGGTAGCCGAAGAATTGAAGCAGGAGCGCTGGGACCGGTTTATGCAGACCCAGGCCGGCATCAGCCGCCAGCGGCTGCAACGCAAGGTGGGCACCTTGCAGCCGGTACTGGTGGATGAAGTCAACGCCCACGGCGCGGTGGCCCGCAGCATGGCCGATGCGCCGGAAATCGACGGCATCGTCAACATCCCGGTGGTGCGCGATGCCAGCGGCCGCGTGCTGAAGCCCGGCGACCTGGTCACGGTGCGCATCGATGCAGCCGACGACTATGACCTGAGCGGCACGCTGGTACCGGCCAAGCCGAATGAACCCCACTCGGGCCAACCCGAGCCGAGCCAGCGCTAAGGCCGTGGAAAACGTCAGTGAACTGATCCTGCGTAGCCCCGAGCCGCTGGCCTCGCAGCACATCCTGCTGGTCAATCCGCCGCGCGATAACCTGCGCCAGAAACTGGGCGGCCTGAATGCCGAGGTCAGCCTGTTCACGCAGGATTTCGCCGACCACGGCTGGTTCGCGCAAAGCACGGTGAACGTGCAGTTTGGTGTGCTGCCGGATGAACAGGCATTACCGCCCCGCATCATCGTGTTCCAGCCAAAGGAAAAGGCCCGGCTGGAGCTGCTATTGCATTTTCTGGCCTGCCATATGCCGGCCGACGGCGAACTGTGGCTGGTGGGCGAGAACCGCAGCGGCATCAAGTCGGCTGGCAAGCGCCTGGCGCAGTATTTCGGCCAGGTGGAAAAAACCGATACCGCCCGCCATTGCGGCCTGTACCGGGCCAGCCAGCCGCAGCATGAGCCGGCATTTGAGCTGGAAAACCACCAGGAAAAATGGTTGCTGGGCGGTGCCGGTGAAGAACTGAAATTCGTCTCGCTGCCAGGCGCCTTCGCCCACGGCCGGCTGGACAAGGGTACCGAGCTGTTACTGGCCTACCTGCGCGAGCAGGCCGCGACGGACGGCAAGGCCACCCATCAACCCGCTGGCGCGGTACTGGATTTTGGCTGTGGCATTGGCGTAATTGGCCTCAGTTTGCTGCGCCGCGACCCGGCTATCTGGCTGACCCTGCTGGACAGCTCGGCGCTGGCGCTGGAATCGGCCCGCCTGTCACTGGCCGCCAACGAGATGCAAGCCACGGTGATCGCGTCCGATGGTCTTAATGAATTGCAATCGCGCTTTGACTGGATTGTCAGCAATCCGCCGTTTCACCGCGGTGTGGCGACCGATTACGACACGGTGCAGCGGTTTATTGCCGATGCCGGTAAAAAACTCACCCGCCAGGGCAAGCTGCTGCTGGTGTGCAACCGTCACCTGCCGTATGAAGCCTGGCTGGAGAATGGCTTCGCCACGGTGGAAAACCTGCACCAGAACAGCCATTTCAAGCTGCTGCTGGCTTCCCGGCCACAGGCAGCCGCGGTCAGCCGCTCCAACCGCGCCGCGGCCAGCCGGCGATGAAGCCATGAGAAACCGGCCCGCGACCAGGCCTGCCGGGAATTATTGTGCCGAACACCGGTCGAAGCCTGCAGCCCGGCCCTCAATGGCCAGAGACATAGCCTGAGAAATGGCCCGCACGCTTATAAACCAGACAACTGATGCTATACAAAGGAAACACCGATGAATAAAACCTTACTGACCCTGGCATCTGCCACCGTGATTATTGCTACCACCTATTTCCTGGCCCATGCCGACAGCCCACCCAAGGCCGAGGCGCAGGCAGCGGCTGAAATGACCGCGCCCGCTGAAAACGGCACCCCGGCAACGGAAGCTGCCACCAGCGATGTCGAAGAAAAGGCCGCCGATGAGGCGCCGGTGAAAACCTACAGCCCCGGCATGCAGGTACCGGTAGATGGCACCAGCCTGAAGGCGTTTGACGCCAGCCTGGAGAAAATCAAGGAAGACAGCACCGAATCAGAATATATATCGCTGACCGGCGCGATTGATTACCTGTTGGTGTATGACCTGTCCGCCAAGCGCAACCGCACCAAACTGGCCGCCAACCTGAACGGCCTGACCGGCGCGGAAATCATCGCCTGGGTTGAGAAAAAGAAAGGCCGCGGTAAAAGCGGCAAAAAACGCTGAGTAAGCCAGCGGTGAAATCAGGCTGAAAAAATCATTCGTTCAACAGTTGAACAAATCAGCGGCATATTCCGCTAACGCTGCACAAACCAACAACTCCAGCCCCCGTCACACCAGTGGCGGGGGCTTTTTTATGCTCAGTAGGCGTTGCGGTGCATCATCACCAGCGGCGTCAGCAACAGGATTTTAAGGTCCAGCCACAGCGACCAGTTCTGGATATACCACAGGTCGTGTTCAATGCGCAGCGCCATCTTTTCCGGCGTATCCGTCTGCCCGCGCAAGCCGTTGACCTGGGCCCAGCCGGTGATACCGGGCTTGACCTTGTGGCGCAGCATGTAGCGCGGGATACGCGACTTGTACAGGTGGTTATGCTCGATGGCATGCGGCCGCGGCCCCACCAGTGACATATCGCCCTTCAGCACGTTGAACAATTGCGGCAGCTCATCCAGGCTGGTACGGCGCAAAAACCGCCCCACCGCGGTCACGCGCTGATCATCCGCCGCGGCCTGGGTGACCTGCCCGTCCTGTTCGCGATGCAGCTTCATGCTGCGAAACTTGAGGATCTGGATGCTTTCGCCACCCACCCCGTGGCGCGCCTGCCGGAACAGCACCGGCCCGGGACCGCTGAGCTTGATCAACAGCGCGATCAGCAGCAGCAAAGGCGACAGCAATACGGTCAGCAACAGCGCGGTGACCCAGTCAAACAGTGCCTTCAGGCGTTTTTCGGTGCCGGTCATCGGCGTGCCGGCCAGGCTGATCACCGGCAAGCCGCCCCACTCGCTGATGCCTTGGTTCAGCAGGCGGTACTGGTGCAGGTCGGGAATGACGTTGACGTCCACCACGCTTTCGCGCAGCGCATCCAGCGCGCTGTCCAGCAAGGATTTGTCCTCCCACGGCGCGGCAATCCAGACTTCCTGGATTTTGTGCTGGGCCACGTAATCGGCCAGTTCGCTTACCGGGCGCACCGCCCGCCCGGACCAGGCGGTGCCGAAACAGGCCACCAGGTTCATGCTGGTGGCCGGGTCATCGCGCAAACGGCTTTCCACGCGGGCGGCCGCGTCCCCTGCCCCGACCAGCACCACGCTGCGCGAATGCTGATCCTGGCGCCGTTCGCGCACGGCGGCTGCATGGGTGATCAACAGCACCACCACCAGCCCGGCGGCGGTAATCAGCACCCACAAGCCAAACCAGATACGGGAAAAGGTATCGGTCACCTTGAGCATGGCGGCAATACTGATCAGCACCAGCACCACGATGGCCCAGCCCGCCACCAGCCGCCGCAACTTGCGCATCACCGCCCATTCAAATTCACGGCGGAACGCACCGGTGGCCGGCAGCACCACCGAAGACGTGAGCAGGGTGACCAGCAGCGCGATCAGGTAGGGCTGCGGCAGGGCGGAATGACCAAACCGCAGCCAGAAGGCGGCCAGGAAGCTGCCCAGGATAACCAGCAAGGCATTGGCCTGCCGGGTCACGCGCCAGACCTCATGATGTGCTTCTCCCCTGCCCGTGCATCAGCTGCATACCCCGCGCTTGGCTCCGCATAAAAGAATAGTGCCCCCGTGATTCTATAGCCCCTTCTCCAGCCAGTCAGCCAGTGCGCGCTGCAACGGCCAGTGAAACGGGTAACCCATGCGGTTCAACGCGGTGGGCCGGATGTCATTGGCACGCAGCAACTTACGCAAACGCTGCGGATGAAAACGCGCGCCTGACGGAAACAGCCCGGCCAGCGGGCCCATCAGCGCGGTGGCCCAGTCCAGCGCCCGGCCGGGCACCACCAGTGGTGCGTTCGGCAACTCGCGGATGCGCCCCAGGGTGCGCCCATAGGCATTGAAACTGAGCGATTCATGCGACACCCCGTTGATCAGTTGCACCTCGTTGGCAGCCAGCGCTTGCTGCCGCAGCCAGTGCACCACATCCACCAGTTCCTGGATGTAAATGCCCGCCTTGACCTGATCCGGCTGAATGCGGATGGGGCGCTGGCGCTTGAGCATCTCGCGCACCAGCCGGGTGACGTTGCCGTCCTCACCGCTGCCGAACACCACCCCGGGGCGGATAATGGCCAGCCGCCCGCCGCTGCGCTGCGCCCAGTCGCGCTGCACCTGCTCGGCCTGAAGTTTGGACTGGCCATACGGCGTGCGTGGCTGCGGTGTGGTGTCTTCATCCACGCCCTGGTCGTGCAGGCCGTAAACCGAAATGCTGCTGGTAAACAGCAGTTCGCGGCAGCCTACCTCGTCCGCCAGCGTGCAGATGTTTTCCGCACCGGCCACATTGGTGGCGAAATACTCCGCCGCGCGGTGCCCCGGCTCACGGTGAATGGCCGCCAGGTTGACCATCACCTTGAAGGGCGCGGCATGCTGCCGCAGGCTGGCCAGATCGCGCACATCACACTGGTGCAGTTCCAGCCGCGGTGTGCCCAGGTATTGCTGCAACGGCGCCTTCCAGCTGATGGCGCCCGGCGCCTGCAGGTCGAGCAGATGCACACCATCCTGCGGAAAACGCTGCAGGATGGACAGCGCCAGGTGCTGGCCGATAAACCCGGCACCGCCGTACAGCGCCCATGGTTGACTGTGCTCCGTGCTCATAAACTGGTCTGAACCCCTTCTTGCCTGTAGTGCGTTTCCGCGGAAACCCGGCCGCGCTGATGGTGTGCCCGGCGACATTGAGTTGCCAGGATCCGGCGCCCGCACCGGCCACGTCACCAGCCCGAATATTGTACGATAGTAGCCCATCTTCAGGCCGTGTGTGGCGGTGGACAATAATGAAAACAATCGCAATAGCCGGAGCCGGGTTTTCAGGGGCCGTGGTCGCCCGCGAACTGGCCGAGGCCGGGTACCGCGTTGAGGTGTTTGACAGCCGCCCGCACGTGGCCGGTAACTGCCACACCCAGCGCGATGCCGAAACCGGCGTGATGGTGCACCAGTACGGTCCGCACATCTTCCACACCGACAACGAGCGCGTGTGGGACTACCTGAACCGCTACACCCGCTTTATGCCCTACACCAACCGGGTCAAAACCACCGCGCAAGGCCGGGTGTACACGCTGCCGATCAACCTGCTGACCATCAACCAGTTCTTCGGCAAAACCTTCTCGCCCAGCGAAGCCCGCGCCTTTATCGAACAGCAAGCCGACCTGAGCATTGAAGAGCCGCAGAATTTCGAGGAACAGGCGCTGCGCTTTGTCGGCCGGGACCTGTACGAGGCCTTCTTCAAAGGCTATACCCTGAAACAATGGGGCTGCTCGCCCACCCAGTTGCCGGCCAGCATCCTGAAACGCCTGCCGGTGCGCTTCAACTACGACGACAACTACTTTTTCCACAAACACCAGGGCATGCCGGAGCACGGCTATACCGCCATCGTGGAGCAGATACTGCAGCACGAGAACATCAGCGTGCAGTTAAGCACCACGTTCAAACGGGAACAGGTAGGCAGTTACGACCACGTGTTTTTCACCGGCCCGCTGGATGCCTGGTTTGATTACGAACTGGGGCGGCTGGGCTACCGCACGCTGGATTTTGAAGTGATCCGCGCCGAGGGCGATTACCAGGGCTGCGCGGTGATGAACTATGGCGATGAAGACGTGCCTTATACCCGCATCAGCGAACACAAGTATTTCTCGCCGTGGGAGCAACACGACAAGACCATCTGCTTCCGCGAGTTCAGCCGCGCCTGTGAGGCCGAAGAC
>JBFIHZ010000138.1:0-9413 GCA_041601535.1 Lysobacterales bacterium
GACCTGATGTTGGAAGAGGTGCTGGTTACCGCCCAGAAACGTGAACAGACCCTGGCCGATGTGCCGGTGGCGGTGTCCGCGATTTCCGGCGAAATGGTCAGTGAATACATCAACGGCGCGCAGGATATACGCGCACTGGCGGCGCGTGTTCCGGGCCTGAATATCGAGACTTCCAACGGCCGCACCCAACCCCGCTTTTACCTGCGCGGGCTGGGCAATATTGATTTCGATGTGAACGCCAACCAACCGGTGGCGATGATCTTTGACGAGATTTCACTGGAAAACAACACGGTTCGCAGTTTGCCGCTGTTCGATATCGAGCGTGTCGAAGTTCTCAAAGGCCCGCAAGGCTCGCTGTTTGGCCGTAATACCAACGCGGGTGCGATCAAGATCGATTCGGTCAAGCCCAGCGAGGACCGTAATGGCTACTTTACCGCCGCATACGGCTCGCGCTCGACCTTCGCGGTTGAGTCCGCCAGCAACTTTACCCTGTCGGATACCTTCCTGATGCGTGCGTCCCTGAAGTACCAGGAGCGCGGCAAATGGATTGACAACACCACCAATGGCCCGGGTGATGATTTTGGCGGATTCGATGAATTTGCCTGGCGTCTGCAGTTCCTGTGGCAGCCTAACGACACGTTCTCCGGCCATCTGAAGCTGCACGGTTTCAACCAGGATGGCAGTGATCCCAATGTGTTTTATGCCAATGCCATAGCACTGGGCAGCTCAGGCGTGCGGCCGGGTTTCGATGAAAAAATCGCCAGCCACGATGCGGGTGATATCGCCACCCTGGAACTGGACCATATCGGTGGCGCGCTGAACCTGGAATGGTCGTTTGGCAACGATATGACGTTTACCTCGATCACCGGCTACGACACGGTGGAAAACTTCCAGAGCGCGGATGTGGACGGCGGTGAAATATCCTTTAACCCCGCTGATATCGGCAAGCTGGGCAAGCAGGTGTTCTTCGGTGTGGCCACCGGTGACGGCCTGGATGACCTGGAACAGTTTACCCAGGAATTCCGTCTTGCCGGACAGTCGGACGATCTGTTCTGGCAGGTGGGTTTTTTCTACTTTGACGAGGATTTTGACCTGCTCAACCAGGATTTTGGTCTGCCGCCACTCAGCGCACTGGTCAGCCAGCAAACCGAGTCCATGGCGTTTTTTGGCCAGGTCGAATATTCCTTCACCGACGATTGGGCCTTGACCCTTGGCGGCCGCTGGACCGACGATGAGAAAGACTTGCAGGTGGGACCCGCATTCCCGGGCGGATTTGTCGTCCCGGACTCCATCTCGGTAGCAGACGACTTTATCAACTGGGATGTGGCGCTGACCTACCACGCCAGTGACGAGTGGAGCTGGTATGGCCGCATCGCTACCGGTTCGCGCGGGCCGGTAACCCTGGGCCGCTTCGGATTTGTCAGCTCGGCAGAAACCGAAGACACCCTGTCGGCGGAAGTGGGCTTCAAAAGCAAGCTGATGGACGGCCGCGCCCGCTGGAACACCTCGGTGTATACCTTCAAGAATGACGATCAGCAGCTCACCGCAACCGGTGGTGCCGGTAACGTCAACCAGCTGCTCAATGCGGAGCACGTCAACGGCTTTGGTGTGGAAACCGAATTCGATCTGCTGGTGACGGAAAACCTGTTCCTGTCAGCCAACCTGAGCTACAACGACACCGAGATCGACGATCCGGGTCTGCGCGATGACCTGTGCGGGTCTTCACCGACCTGCACCGGGCTTGACCCAGTCGCCGGCATGCGCATTGGCCCGTTTGGCCCGGTCACGGAAGTATTTATCGACGGCAACCCGCTGCCGCGTACGCCCGAATGGATCTTCAACTTCATCATCCAGTACGCACACCCATTGGAAAATGGTGAAGTGTATTTCCACAACGACTGGAACTACCGCGACAAATCCAACCTGTTCCTGCACCGCTCGGTGGAATTTGTGCAGGACTCACGCTGGCTGGGTGGATTGCGCGTTGGTTACCGCACCGACAACGGCATGGACTTCGCCATCGTCGGCCGCAACATCACGGACGAGATCGTGGTCGAGGGAGGCATCAACTTCCTCAACCTGACCGCGTTTGTTAACGATCCGGCTTACTGGGGTGTGGAATTTTCCGCCCGGTTCTGATGCTGTAACGCCGCTGCTCTACCTGCAAAAGCCCGGCCTTGCGCCGGGCTTTTGCTTATCCCGGAACTGAATGGCTTGTGAACAGTAACCCCGGCTTGAATTCTCGGTGCGTTGGGTAAGCCGTCCAAACGGAGCCGCGACCCAGCATTTGGCAGGTTTTTTCGATACAAACCGAATAACTCTATGAAGCTGGAACCAATTTGGCCATCGGTATGCCGTGGATTTAAACAAATGCAGCCAGAAAGTGGTTTCCATACGGTCTGGACTGCCTGAAAGCATGTTGGCTGGCTGCTTTCTCGCAGCCGTCTTTAAGCGGGGAGATAGCACGATCAAAAATGGCCGCACGAGTACAATGTGGAGCGTCGCCGAGCGGGCAGGTTTTTGCAGGCCGGCCGCAAGATTGACTACGATGTCTGCTGTGACTGTTGGCCGGGAGTTTCCCTGATGCAACAACCCGAAGTAACGCAGTGGCAGTCCGCCATGGCCCTTTACCGGGAGATGCTGGACATGCCGGAGCAAACCCGCCAGCAACAGATCGAGACGCTGGAGGTATCACCGCAGATCAGGGAAAAATTGCGCCAATTGTTCCGCCATGCCCAGCCCGCTGAACAGGATCCCTTGCAGGCCCGGCTGGACCAACTGGTGGTAAAGCTGTCGGCAGGTGCGTCTTCACCCCAAAATGACGCGGCACAGGATTCCGCCCTGCTGGGCCGCGATATCGGCGGGTGGACTCTGCTGGAGCCGCTCGGGCGTGGTGGTATGGCCGCCGTATTCAAAGCCGGGCGCACGGGTGTTGAATTTGAGCAGTTCGGTGCACTGAAACTGCTGTCTTTATTATTGCTGGCCACTGGCGGAACCCAGCGGTTTGTACGTGAACAACAGTTCCTGGCGCGGCTGCACCATCCCAATATCGCCATGTTGCTGGATGGTGGGGTGACAGAAGATGGCACGCCTTTCCTGGTTACTGAACTGGTTGAAGGTTCCGATATCCTGACCTGGAGCCGCCAGCGGTCTTTGGGTGCCCGCGCGGTGGTGCGCTTGTTGCTGCAGCTGTGTGCCGCGGTCAGCCATGCCCACGGCCACCTGATCCTGCATCGGGACATCAAGCCATCCAATGTTCTGGTTACCCATGAGGGCCAGGTAAAGCTGGTGGATTTTGGTATCGGCAAGTTGACCGCTGAAGCCGACGAGGGCCCGCATACCAGGATTTTCTCGCCACGGTTCGCTGCCCCTGAGCAGATGCAGGGTGGTGCCGTGACCACCGCAACCGATGTATACGGCCTGGGCCAGCTGGCCCGTTGCCTGCTGGAGGACCAGCTACCCGGGCAAGCTGAACTCAAGCGTATCATCGACATGGCCACACGGCCCGAAGCCGGGCGCAGATATGCCAGCGTGGAGAGCCTGGCCCGCGATTTACACAACTGGCTGGAGAATCGGCCAATTAGCGCGGTGGGTGATTCGCTGACCTACCGTCTGCGAAAATTTATCCGCCGTAACCGTGTCGGAGTTGCCGGGGGCGCGGCCGTTGTGGTGACAACCGCGATAGGGGCCGCCGCGGTGTTATGGCAGGCTGATGCAGCCCGCGCGGAGGCCGAGAGAGCCAATACCCTGGCGCACTTCATGATCAATGTGTTCACCAGCGGGGATTTGCTTGCGGGCAGCGGCCCGGACACGCCTATAGTTGAAATCATGAATGCCGGGGCGCGGCGTGCGCGCACCGAGCTTGAACACGCACCTGCGGCACGTGCCGAAGTATTGCGCATCATCGGGCTGGCTCAAACGGAGTTCGGCGAGTATGACGAAGCAGGTACTAACCTGCGGGCGGCACTGGATGGCGCTGCATCGCCGATTGAACGGGGCAAGGTACTGGGCGCCCTGGGGGTGTGGGCTGCAGAACGGTCCGAATTCGAACAGGGTATCGGCTGGATGGAGGAAGCGCTGCAGCTGGTGGCCAAAGAGCTTCCGCGTTACCACCCGGATCGCCTGGAAATAGAACTCAACCTGATCAATTTCCTGTTGTTTACCGGGGAGCACCAACGCAGCATGGCGCGGGCAGATGATTTGCTCGCCGCCGTGACTGCGCCGGGCCGCTTGCCGGTCACTGACCAGGCCAACCTGTTGCGCAGCAGGGGCATGGCCTTAACCCAGGCCGGGCGGTTTGATGAAGCCGTTGACAGCCTGCAGGGCGCCATTACGCTGGCCCAGGGCCTGCGCCCGCGTCGCCCTGCGCTGGAGGCGGCTTATCTCAATGACCTGGGGAATGCATTTACTTACCGGGGGGACCGGGCCGCTGCAATCGATGTGTATACGCAAAGCTATCGGATACAGGCAGATCTGTATGGAGAAGCGCACAAGCGCACATTGACCAGCGGTTCCAACCTGGTCCACGCCCTGCGCAGTGCGGGGCAGTTGAACCAGGCCATCACGCTGGGCCAGACGGTACTGGCCACCAGCCTGGCCAGCTATGGTTCGGTACATCGCAGTTCGGTACTCGCCGGCTTCGCGCTGGCACTGGCCTTAAGCGATGCAGGGCAAAATGCTGCTGCGGAAGAGCAGATGACTGAAAGCATCGTGGCTTTGCGCCAGCTGGACGATTTACGCAGTGAATTGCCCAACCAGCTGGCCTGGTTGGGTGAACTGTCCATCCGCTCCGGTCATTATGGAGCTGCCATAACGGTGCTCGAAGAGGCGGAGCACTTGCGGGAAACGGAATATCCGGATGAGCCGAGACGTTACCGCGTGGCGGCCCAGCAGCGCCTGGTGCAGGCCTTTGCTGCGCAGGGTCAATGTGAAGTCGCCAACGCATACCTGGGCAATATCAAGACTGAAATTACCGCAGGTGATCCGCAACAGGCGCTGGCTACCTATATTTATATGGCCAACTGCCAGCCGGAAGAAGGTGCTGGTTCACCGGCATTGAACGCGCAGGTGGACGCAATCGGACAAACCGAACAGGCGGCCAGCCTGCGTGCTGCTCTCGGCTGGGCAGACCGGACCGGCATCGTGCTGCGCTGATCACCAGGAACTGCTTCAGGCGCTCATCCTGACATTCAGAAAAGCACGGGCTGCGGCCCAGTCGCGATGCAAGCTGCGTACCGAGCGTTGCGTTAATGTGGCGATTTCCTCCAGCGACAAGCCGGCAAAAAAGCGCAGGTAAACCAGCTCTACCAGGTCAGGTTCAACGGCTCCCAGCTCTTCCATGGCCTGATTGAGCGCCAGGATTTCGGTCGCCGAGTCATCCGTTCCTGCATCTGCCAGGGTGACAAAGACCATATCACCCCCACGTTTTTCTGCTGACGATGCGCGGGCGGCATCCACCAGGATATGGCGCATGGCGCGGGCGGCGCAGGCAAAAAAGTGACGCCGGCTGACCAGGTTGAGATTCTGTGCACCCACCAGTTTCAGGTACAGTTCGTGCACCAGTGCGGTTGCAGTCATGGTTTGGCTGGGGGAAACAAAAATGCGGTTGCGTGCCAGCGCTTTGAGGTCTGCGTGCAGCAATTCGAAGACGTCATCCAGCGACTTGCCGTCATCGCTGCCGGCCTGCTGCAACAGCACTGTGATGTCATCCCTGGAGTTGTGCAATTCCATTGGCCAATTCCTTTAGCGTCACCTCAGGCCAGCACCAACTGGTTGACTGGACGCAACATGGCTTCTTCGATCGACGTGACTTTCCCGGCCAGTATATCACCCGAAGCGCGTACAGCCCGGCCAGGGCAGTGTCCAAATACCGTTCTGGATAGATTTTTCTGCTGATGGTATCCCGCCGTTACGGGCCGCCAGGAGGGCCTTTGCTCCGGTCGTTGAATAACTTACAAAGAGTGCAGAATCTGCCATGCGGTACTGCTTATGTTGTAGTCAAAACCAATATAAATCAATGAGATGGAATGTGGCTCGATAGTTGCATACTTCTCTCGGGTGCTTCATGCCGATCGAAGCCCCCAAACGATGATGGACAGGACGTTCAGCAGATCAATCAAAAGGTTGCCCCTGAATCGGGCAGCAGGAGGTATCACCATGAACAGACAGTTGGTAATCGGTGGAATTATTGGAGCCGTGGCAGTAACTGCTATCGGCGGAGTGGCCAGCTACAAAATGCTGGACAATGAACAGTATGCAGAGGTTGTGTCGGTTGAGCCTGTTATGACCACGGTAAAGGTTCCGCGTGAGCAGTGTCGCGACGAAGCGGTCAACGTGAAAAAACCAGTAAAGGATACTCATCAGGTAACCGGTACGGTTGCCGGCGCGGTGATCGGCGGCGTATTGGGCAGCAAGGTGGGTGGCGGTTCAGGTAAGGATATTGCCACCGTGGGCGGAGCCGTAGCCGGGGGTTATGCCGGCAACAAGATTCAGGAAAAAATCCAGGACGGCAACACCGAACAACAGCTGCAGCAGGTATGTGAAACGGTATACGAAAGCCGTCAGCAGCAAGAGGGTTTTGACGTGACTTACCGATTTGACGGTGTTGAGAAAGTGGTGCGTATGGACCAAGATCCGGGCCGCCGTCTGCCGGTGGAAAACGGCCGGGTAATTGTTGATGCCGGCAGCTGATCTGCTATGCGTTGAGCGCATCGCCTGCTGACACAGGCGGGGATTGAATCACGGGGCCGGCCATTGCCGGCCCCGCTTGCATCCGCCCGGCAAGTTTTACAAACCGTTGAACGGTTTGCCCTCCAGAGCACACTTCCGAAAGAAAAATACGCATAAATTCATCGGCTTGGCCGTCGGCACGAAACCTGCATATATCAAGTCAGGAAGGCCTGGCCCGCAGTGCATAGCATCGCTGCATGCCAGGCGGAGTGATGATCAGCCATGCCGCCCGTCGGCGGCGGCGAATGGAGGAAGAATAATGAAGAAACTGCTGGTAGTTTTCGGCACGATGCTTGTAGTCGCTGCGACCACCATCACCGCAGTGGCAGGTTATAGCCTGCTGGATGCCGGGGAATATATCGAGGTGATTTCCGTAAACCCTGCTTATACCACGGTTCATACCCCGATTGAGGGCTGTGCGGAACAATCTCGGCAATCGGACCCCGCCAGCAAACCCGCAGCCCGGCGGTCTGTGCCGATAGCAGGCGCCTTGATTGGCAGCCTGGAGAATAAACACGGGTCGAGCAATAACGCGACGCACTCCCTGGAGAATTCGCCTCTGCAGGAGCAGACCAGCCCGATGGTGCCTGAAACTTGCTATGAAACCCACCAGATACAAAACGGGTACGATGTAACCTACCGCTTCAACGGCGAAGTGCATATCGTTGACATGGATTTCGATCCGGGCCGGCGTCTGCCAGTCGTTGACGGCCAGGTGGTTACGAATTTTGGCAGATAAGAAGCTGGCCGGCTTGTGCCGGCCAACCGCTCCGGTTCAGCCAAACTCCTTGCGCAGCAAGGGCAGTACTTTTGCGGCATACAGCCGCAGGAATCGTTCCTGGTCCTGGCCCGGTGCATGAAATACCAGGTGGGTGAAACCGAGCTCGACATAGGGCCTGATGCGCTCGACCTGTTCCTGCGGATCGGTTGATACGATCCAGCGGCTGGCACTGCGCTCAATCGGCAACTCATCGGCCAGGCGTTCCATTTCCACCGGGTCTTCCACACCGGTTTTTTCCTCCGGCTTCAGGGCCAGGGCGGCCCACCAGCGGGTGTCGTTCATGGCCCGTTCCAGGTCGGTATCAAAGGACACCTTCATTTCGATCATTTTCTCAATGCTGTCGGCATCCCGGCCGGCTTTGTCCAGCCCTTGCTGCACGTTGGGCAGCAGGGTCTCCCGGTATAGCTCGGGTGCCTTGCCGCTGGTGCAGATAAATCCCTCGGCCACGCGTCCGGCCAGCCGGGCGGCGGTTGGCCCGGCTGCCGCTACATAAATCGGCACCATCTCATCAGGGCGGTCATACACGGTGGCGTTTTCGGTGCGGAAATACTCGCCCTCAAACGTCACCCGCTCCTCGCTCCACAACTGGCGCATCAGTTCGATGGATTCGCGTAGCCGGCCGAACCGTTCCTTGAAAGCCGGCCACTCGCCGCCGGTGGCCGGTACTTCGTTCAGTGATTCACCCGTGCCCACACCAAAAATTATGCGGCCGGGGTTGAGCACGCCCAGGGTGCCGACGGCCTGCGCCACCACCGCCGGGTTATAGCGAAACGTCGGCGTGGCCACGCTGGTGCCCATAAGGACCCGGGAAGTGCGTTCACCCAGTGCCGCCAGCCAGGCCAGCGAATAGGGCGAATGTCCGCCCTTGTGGCGCCACGGCTGAAAATGGTCGCTGATCATAACCGAATCAAAACCGACTTCTTCGGCAATTACCGAGTATTCCAGCAAGGTGCGCGGATCAAATTGCTCGGCGGAGGCTTTATAACCCAACTTCAGCATGACATGACTCTCCAGTAACGGGCGGGGCTAAGGGGCAGGGCGGCGCGGCACGATGTGCCGGAGTTACCGACCCTGTTTTTCAGTATGACCGTCGGGCGGGGTTTTTTCCATATGACCCCCAAAGGCATAGCGCATCGCGCTGAGCATGCGATTGGAGTAATCCGCTTCGCCGCGGGATGAGAACCGCGCGAACAGTGCGGCGGACAGCACGTGGGCCGGTATACCCATGTCGGTGGCGGTTTTTACCGTCCAGCGGCCTTCACCGGAATCTGATACCTCGTGGCTGAAACGTGCAAGCGCGGGATCACTCTTGAGGCTCTGCGCGGTCAGGTCCAGCAACCAGGAACCCACCACGCTGCCACGGCGCCACAGCTCGGCGATTTCCGCGGTGCTGGCCTCAAGTGCGATATCCGCCACACTGGGCTCCAGCCCGTCCCGGTGCGCCGGGGAGGCCGCCTTGTTCAGCATCGCAAAGCCCTCGGCATAGGCGGCCATCAGCCCGTACTCGATGCCGTTATGGACCATTTTGACAAAATGGCCCGCACCATGGCCGCCACAATGCAAGTAACCCTGATCAGCCGTGCTGCCGTCCAGCGCCTGGCCGGGCGTGGCAGGCACCGAGTCGCGGTCTGGCGCCAGGGTTTTCAATGCGGGCTCCAGACGCTCGAACGCGGCCTGCTCGCCGCCCACCATCAGGCAATAACCGCGCTCACGGCCCCACACGCCACCGCTGGTACCGACGTCCATATAGGAGATGTCCCGTTGCGCCAGTTGCCTGGCGCGGCGCTGGTCCTCGGGAAAATAAGAGTTGCCGCCGTCGACCAGGATATCGCCGGCCTGCAGCAGTGCGGCCAGTTCATCAATAACGTTGTCCACCACGCTATCCGGCACCATCATCCAGACC
>JBFIHZ010000139.1:0-9351 GCA_041601535.1 Lysobacterales bacterium
GATTCTGCCAAAGGTGGGAAAGTAATAGGCCGAGGGCGCTGCGTACGGCGCAGGTGCAATCAGGATGTTGTCTTCCATAAGCGTGATGCGGCTGCTGCGTTCACTGGCGGTGCCGCGGATGCTGATATTGGGACGCAGTCCCCAGCCGTCTTCCAGTTGCAGGGACACGCCGGGCGCCCGCCGCAGGGCGCGCACCACATCGGTGGTTTCAAATGCCTGCAGCTCATCCTGGCTGATGGTGTGGGCGCCGCCGGTGACTGACTGGCTGTCGGCGGCGGAACCGAATATGGTCAGCGGTTCCAGCTGGGTACATGAAGCCGCGCCGGTTTGCGGTGATGCGCAATCCGCAGCCTGCAGTGGATGAGGGGAGATTGCGGATGCCAGGCCCAGTATGGCCAGCATCGGCAGGGATGTTTTTATGCGACAAGAATTCATGGCTTGAAATTTCCTGAATGAGAACCATTTGTATTTAGACGTGGCGCAGATGCTAACCGAATTTGATGTTATTGACAATCATTCTCATTTGCATTTATGATTTAACCATCAGCACATGGTTTTCCAGGGAGTTGAACTGAGCACATGTACATCTGTCTTTGTCATGGCGTTACTGATTCGGATATTCAGGCGGCGGTGCACAATGGCGCCAACACCTTGAAGCAGCTGAGTTTCAGTACGGGTTGTGGCACCCAGTGCGGGAGTTGCAAGCCGCAGGTTGAAGCGGTGCTGGAAGAATGCCTGGCAACCCAGCCGGGTGAAGATTCCGCTGGCGACCTGCAGGTGGCCAGCGCCGCCTGATCCCGCTACCGGACGGTTTACAGCAGGTCGCTTTTGGGCCGCGTCCACCGCTCCGCGTCAATGATTCTCATTCCTGCAGCCGCGCCACCATCTCTGTAGAATGGCCCTATCTTTTCGGGTTCAAATACGATTTTTGGAGATGGGTTACATGAAAGGCGACAAGAAAGTCATCGGCTACCTCAACAGCGTGCTGCGCAATGAGCTGACCGCAATCAACCAGTATTTCCTGCACTCCAGGATGTTCAAGGACTGGGGCCTGTCAAGCCTGGCGGATCATGAGTACCACGAGTCGATCGACGAGATGAAACACGCCGATCAACTGATTGAGCGCATCCTGTTCCTGGAAGGCTTGCCCAATTTGCAGGACCTCGGCAAGCTCATGATTGGTGAGCACGCCCAGGAAATCATCGAATGCGACCTGCGACTGGAAATGGAAGCCCTGCCGGTGCTGCGCGAAGCGATAGAGTATTGCGAATCGGCGAAAGATTTTGTCAGCAGGGAGTTGTTTGAAAGCATTCTCAGCTCCGAAGAAGAACATGTGGACTGGCTCGAAACCCAACTGTCACTGATCGGCAAAGTGGGTATCGAAAACTACCTGCAATCACAGATGCATGACGATTGAGCCCGGCACAAACTCAACGTTTTATATTGCCGGCTGCCATTGAGATTCTGCTTGCCAGGCCGCATTTCGGTTGAACCATGTTCAGTCATACCAGCCAACCATGTACTTTCGAACGGGATTGTGACGCCGTCATGATTCCATCCGGCGATGCGGTGACGATGCCCGCGGGCACCGTCGGTTATATCACCCAGTCACTGGGCGGCAGTTTTACCGTGTTTGTTGATGGCAACCTGTTCCGCATCGCCGGTGTCGACGCGGATGCGATCGGCCGCGAACCGGTGATGCCGCCGGGGTTGCCCGACGATGCCACCGACGATGATGTCGAACAGCTGTTGTGGGACCAGTTGAAAACCTGTTACGACCCGGAAATTCCAGTGAACATTGTGGATCTTGGCCTGGTGTATCACTGTGATATGTCGGTGAACGAAGCCGGCGAGCGCGAAGTTTCTGTGCAAATGACGCTGACCGCACCGGGCTGTGGCATGGGGGATATCCTGGTGGACGATGTGAAATCCAAGCTGGAATTGATTCCCACCATCAGCAGGGTGCATGTTGAGCTGACGTTTGACCCGCCGTGGAACCAGAGCATGATGTCTGATGTGGCGCGGCTCGAAACCGGCATGTTCTGACCCGGTTCGCCTGACTTCAGCGGATGCCAGCAGGCGGCCGCTGCAAAGTTATCATCAAGCTGCTTGTCCGCAGCCACTCACCGTTCACCGGGCAGTGCTTCGATGCGCACCCCGGGCGCTGCCTGCAATCGTTGACGCATGGTCTTGCTGGCGTAAATCGTGCCGTTTTCATCGGTCAGAAACAGGGTATCAATGGCCAGGCCATCAGCCACTTCACGCCACTCGGCCAGGCCGGCCACCACCAGTGCCGTAGCCGCCGCATCGGCCACCAGGGCATCCGCTGCAATCACCGTGGCCGCCATCACGTGTTCAGCCGGCCAGCCACTGCGCGGATCAATAATGTGCGGATAACGGCGCTCATCCGGGGCCAGCCGATAGCGCTCGTAATTACCCGAGGTGAACACCGCTTCATCCTGCCGGATATCAATGCTGCCGGCCACTCCGCTGAGCGGGTTGCGCACCGCGATGCGCCACGGCCGGCTGGCACGCTGGCCAAACGCGCGCAGGTCGCCACCGGCGTTGATGATGGCATGCCGGAAACCCGCTTCTTTGAGGTAGTCCGCAATACGGTCAACGGCCAGCCCCTTGGCGATACCACCAAAATCCAGTTGCACCCAGGGGTTGGTGCTGTATATCAGTGACGCGTCGATGCGGATATCCGCCATGCTGGGCCGGTGCGATACCTGTTGCTCGATGGCGGCTGCGGTGGGGGGAGGTCCCAGCACCGGGTAGTCGGAGGTATGAAAGCCCCACAGCGCGACCAGTCGGCCAATCGCCGGATTGAAGCGGCCACCGCTGAGTTGCTCTAGTGTTTGTGACCGGCGCACCAGGGCAAGTACATCATTGTCGGCCTCAATGGCCGTGCCGGCGGCGAAGGCCTGGTTGATGTCTTGGAGTCTGCCGGGTTCCCAGGCATGCCAGTCCTGGTGCATGGACTGCAGCATGTCCTGTATCTGCGTGAAGGCCTGCACGGCGTCCTGCTCGTCAGCCTGGGCCAGGCTGACTTCCACCAGGGTGCCAAAGACGAAGTATTCAGCGTGTTGCACCGGGTCGTTGTGGCACGACACCAGTGCACTGACAGCCAGCAGCAACAAACCCGCCAGCCGCAGCCGCCGTGGCTGCCCGGTGCGCACTGCTGGCGCGGTCAGCATACAGGCCTGAATTTCATTACGGCGCGAATGCGGCCCTCCGGGAGTTATTCCAGCGCGCGGCTGACCCGTTGTGACTCTTCGATCAGCGCCTGTGGTGCCCGGTCGCCATAAGACTCCAGGTACTCGCGGATGGCCTGCAGTTCGCGCTTCCAGCCGTCCTGGTCCACCTTCAGCAGGTTCTCCAGCGTGTCCGCATCAATCGACAGGCCATCCAGTTTCAGGCTGTCGGGAGCGGGGATATGCCCGATGGCAGTCTCGACTGCGCCGGCTTCACCCTTGCAGCGCTGGATGATCCAGTCCAGTACCCGCATGTTCTCGCCGAAGCCCGGCCACATGAATTTGCCGTTCTGGTCTTTGCGGAACCAATTGACGTGAAAAATGTGCGGCAGCGCATCGGACTTGCCGGCAAAGCTCAGCCAATGAGCCCAGTAATCGCCAAAGTTATAACCACAAAAAGGCAGCATGGCCATCGGGTCACGCCGTACCTGGCCTACTGCGCCGGTGGCGGCGGCAGTGGTTTCCGATGCCATCGCGGCACCCGTCAGCACGCCGTGTTGCCAGGACTTGCTTTCAAATACCAGTGGCACCAGGGTTTCCCTGCGCCCGCCAAAGACTATGGCGGAAAGAGGCACCCCGTTGGCGGCCTCAGCTTGCGGAGAATAGGATGGGCAACGCTTGCTGGAAACGGTAAACCGCGAGTTGGGATGAGCCGCGGGTCCCTTGGCCGGGTCATAGGGCTGGCCTTTCCAGTCGGTAACCGGTGTGGAATCGTCCTTGCCTTCCCACCACGGCTGGTTGTCTGCGGTCAGACCGACATTGGTGAAAATCGTGTCGCGGTTGAGCATGGCCAGTGCGCTTGGATTGGTCTTTGCTCCGGTACCGGGAGCCACGCCGAAAAAGCCGGCTTCCGGGTTAATGGCCCACATGCGGCCATCCTCACCCACGCGCATCCAGCAAATATCGTCACCGATGGTCCACACTTTCCAGCCCGGATAACTTTTCGGTGGAATCAGCATGGCGAGATTGGTTTTTCCGCACGCCGAGGGGAAGGCGGCTGCGATGTAATGCACTTCGCCTTGCGGGTTCTCAATGCCCACGATCAGCATATGCTCGGCCAGCCAGCCTTCGCTGCGGGCCTGATAGCTGGCAATCCTCAAGGCGTGGCATTTTTTGCCCAGCAAAGCGTTTCCGCCATACCCGGATCCGAAACTCTGGATTTCCAGGTCTTCCGGGAAATGCATGATAAAGCGGTTGTCCGGATCCAGCTCGCCGGTTGAGTGCAGGCCTTTGATAAACTTGCCTTCGCGTTCAATCCGGCGCAATGCCGCATCACCCATGCGTGTCATCAGTCGCATATTGATCGCCACGTAGGGGCTGTCTGTGATCTCCACGCCGCAGCGCGACAAGGGCGAATCGATCGGCCCCATGCAATAGGGGATCACGTACATGGTGCGGCCCTGCATGCAGCCGGCGAACCGGCGGGCCATTTTCTCGCGGGCTTCCGCCGGGTCCATCCAGTTATTGTTGGGGCCGGCATCTTCCCTGTTGCTGGTGGCAACAAAGGTCAGGTGCTCCACGCGTGCAACGTCCTCTGGATCGGAACGGTGCAGGTAACAACCCGGGTGGGTCTGCTGGTTCAGTTCAATCAAAGATCCTGAATCCAGCTGCAGGCGGACCAGTTGCTGGTACTCCTCCTCGGAACCATTACACCAATGAATGGCGTCGGGCTGGGTCATGGTGGCTACCTGATCAACCCAGGCCTGGAGTTGCTTGTTACTGGTCACTTTGCTTACCTCATTTACCTGATTTCGAATGCCGTAGTGCAATTTTAAAAGGGCTGGCAGAATAGACCGCCAGCCGGATTATTTCAATGCTGTTTTCAGGAAGCGTGAAGTTGCCCGCAAGAATGCCGGGTTCAGCTGTTGGAACAGGGGGGTATCAGCGTGGCGATAACGTGTTCGATATAACTCTCGAATTCGCCGCTGCGCAGACTGGGCGTCTGGTGCTGCCGCTGCAGCTGCAGGTAACCGAGATAAACGGAATAGGTCAGCCGTGCCTGGTTTTTTGCCAGCTCCTCAGGCATGCCCATTTCCTGGAAAGACGTGGCCAGGTGTTGCATGCGCCGGTTGGCCACCCGCTCGAGCACTGGCTCCACCTGAGGGTGTCCCGCGGCCGCACACAGTTCGCTGAAAACTTCGTGGGTCAGTTTCTCCTTGCCCACCCGGCGGAAAAAGGAAATCAGCCGGTCACGTGGGTGGTCGATTTCGCCCAGTGAGGCGGACAGGTTTCGGGCGTCGTGCTCTTCCCAGCGTTCCAGTGCCTGCTGCAGCAAAGATTCACGTGAAGAAAAATGCCAGTAAAAGCTACCCTTGGTAATACCCATGCGGCGCGCCAATGGTTCTATGGCCATGGCCTGCACGCCCTTCTCGGCGATTAACTCAAGAGCCGCGCGCTCCCAGTCTGCGGCGGAAAGCGTGGATCGTTCATTACGCTGCGGTGGTTTCACTGCCGTTCTGGCGCTCATTGATTTTCCTCTTGCCGGCAGCGCGCTGCCCAGGCGTTTTTGAGTTTGGTTTCCCATTGTCGGGTGAATGCCGTGGCATCCATCAGCGGGGAATCCTGCATCCGCTGTCGCAAGCCGCTGCGAATCTGCTGTAAACGGTCCAGATCGTTAGCCAGCGCAACAACCGTGTCCATATAAGCATTTTCGTCGGCGCACTGCAAAGATTCCAGCCCGATGGCAGCCAATTGACTGGCGCCCACCCGCGAACGGTGGTCAGCGCCGCTGCGGCTGATAACCGGCACACCCATCAACAAGCTGTCACAAGTGGTTGTGGTGCCATTGTACGGGAAGCTGTCCAGGGCGATATCCACTTTGGAGTAGCACGCAAGATGCTGTTGTTTATCCGGGCTGGAACCCACCAGTTCGATGCGCTGGGGAGCAACACCGTGGGCGGCAAATCGGGCTAACAGGTGTTGCCGCGGTGCATCGTAACCCAGCGCGATATTCTTCAGCAGGATGCGGGAGGTCGGCAGGCGCTGCATGATCTCCGCCCAGCACTGCACCAGTGCATCGTTCAGTTTGGGCATGGCGTTGAAACTGCCCAAGGTCACGTGGCCATTGCTCAGGGCCGGCAGTGGTGAAACCGCGGGAAATTCCTCCAGCGGCTCAAATACGGAAAATACCGGGTCCATATAAAGCGGTTGCTCGCGCATCCAGCGGCTGGCGTGCTGAGGCGGATCGGTGATGGCATCGACCACGCGATAGTCCAGTTCATCCAGGCCGGTGGTGTTGGGGTAGCCCATCCAGCTGATCTGCACCGGCGCTGCCCGCGAGGCCAGTGCCGCCAGCCGATTGCCCTTGGTGAAGCCATTGAGTTCCACCAGGATGTCAACACCTTCGGAGGTGATGGCCTGGTGTAACTGCTGATCATCAAATCGTTCCACGTGCACCATGCGAGCGCAGTGCTGGCGCGCCAGAGCGGTAAAATCATCTTCCCGGCTGTCGTTATAAAACAGCACGATGTCAAACTGGCTGGTATCGTGGCTTTTAAGCACCGGCAGTATGAAATGCGCCACCGAGTGCCGGCGGAAGTCCGCAGACAGGTAGCCGATTTTCAGGCGGCTTCCGCCGGCCGTGGTGCGTGCATTGCCACGGGCCTTCGCTGGCTGCCGGCTCTGCAGCCATTCGCCCACAGCAAGGTGTGCCCGGAAAATATCATCCGGAGTCAATCGGGTGCTGTAGTTCAGGCAAAATGCCCGGTTAAGCCGGGCCAGTTCGTGTTCCGGGTTCAGTCGAATGGCGTGATCAAAATAATCGATGCGGCGGTCGTCCGCGGTATAGGCCGCCTGCTCTGCGCAGCCCAGGTTGTACCAGGCATCGCTATGTGTCAGACAAATGTCACGGTCGGGTTGGACTGCGGATGCCTGCACCCACTCATCCCATTCCAGCAGGCGATTTTTCAGCCAGTTCATCTCGGCCTGGCAGTCAAACATGCCTTCGGCTTGGCGCGATGCCGAGCCGGGAAAGTTGCCCGCCGCGACCTCGCACATTTGCATTGAGGCCGCTACGGCCAGGGAACGAGGATCATTGGCCCGTTCCGCGGAAATATTCCCCTGGCTGCGCAGGGCGTGTGCGAAGGCGGTTTCCGCAGCCTCAAGCTGACCCTGCTGCTGCGCGATAATGCCCTGGTAATACGCGGTGGCGGGGTGTGATGGAGCCCGTTGTCGAAGTTGTTCCCAGGCCCGGCTGGCTGAGTCGGTATCCTGGCTGAACAGGAAGGTTTCCAGCCGCAGTTTCCACGGTTCAGGGTTTTCCGGCTCCTGTCTGACCCATTGGCTTAATTCCTTGCGGGCGGCCTTCAGGTCATCTGGGCTGCGGCGGTTGATCAGCGCGTGGCTGATCAGTCGGAAGCGATCTGTGGAACGTGGTGCGCGGCGCGCGTGGCGCAGGGCCTCATCAACATGCCCGTCATGTAAGGCCTGTCTGGCCCGCTGCAGCCATGGATCGGCCGGTTTCGGGGCGCGTTTCCGCTGCTCCGGCCCGCTGCCGTGGCAATGTTTGAACTTCTTGCCACTCCCGCAGGGGCAGGGCGAATTCCTCGCGGTCATGAGCTGAGCCAACAATTGAGGTGACGGGGATTGTTGCGGACCTGATATGCACAGTCAAATCTGTGTCAGCCGGTTTTACGCGGGGTGTTGACTTGTGCTGGCCAGTTTTCCATACTCTGGCGTATGGCGAGTGCCGTTTGCACCGTCTGCCGCTGGCATCCTGACAGCCTGTCCAGGGCCATAGCGGCAGCAGACCGGGACATTAATCAACGCCAGGAGAGGTAAATGTTGAGTATCATGTTATTGGTTTTATTGGCAATTTCGATTTTGTGCGCCTTTTATGGCGTCAAGCTCCTGGCGTGGACGTCCGCAATGGCCGCAGCCATCGTGATTTTTGCGCTGGCGGGTTGGGTTTCACCGCTGGGCGCCGTCATTTGCGGCCTGGTGTTTGCCGCCCTTGCCGTGCCGCTGAATTACCGGCCGTGGCGCAAACAACTGATCAGTCAGCCGTTCCTGCAGCAGTACCTGCGCATGGTGCCCACACTTTCCGACACCGAGCAGGTGGCGCTTGATGCCGGCACCGTGGGGTGGGAGGGTGAATTGTTCGCCGGTAATCCGCAGTGGAAGAAATTGCAACAAATTCCGTGGCTGGAACTCAGCCAGGAGGAGCAGGCCTTTATTGATGGTCCGGTAGAGCAACTGTGTGACATGCTTAACGAATGGGAAATAACCCACAGGGACGCGGACCTCAACCCGCAGACCTGGGAATTTCTCAAGCAGAACCGGTTCTTTGGCATGATCATTCCAAAGGAATATGGCGGACTGGGTTTTTCCGCCCTGGCACACCGCGCGGTGTTGCAGAAAGTATCGTCAGTCAGTTCAGTCGCCGGCTCGCATGTGGCCGTGCCCAATTCCCTTGGCCCTGCCGAGTTGCTGTTGCACTATGGCACCGACGAGCAGAAAAACCATTACTTGCCGCGCCTGGCGCGTGGTGAGGAAATTCCCTGTTTCGGTCTGACCGGTCCTACGGCCGGTTCGGATGCCACCTCCATTCCGGATTACGGCATCGTGTGCCAGGGCGAATACCAGGGTAAAACCGTCACCGGTATCCGGCTTAATTTCGACAAACGCTATATCACGCTGGCCCCGGTCGCCACCCTGATCGGCCTGGCGTTCCGCTTGCACGATCCGGATGGCCTGTTGGGCGACACGCCCGATATGGGCATCAGCCTGGCGCTGGTGCCAAGAGATACTCCGGGGCTGGAAATTGGCAAGCGGCATTTACCGATGAATGTGCCGTTCCAGAACGGCCCGATTCGCGGCAAGGATGTGTTCGTGCCGCTGGATGCACTGATCGGTGGTGTGGAGAAAGCGGGTCATGGCTGGCGCATGCTGATTGAATTGCTGTCGGTTGGTCGGGCCATCTCATTGCCATCATCATCCACGGGTGGCGCCAAGATGGGTGCAGTGGCCAGCGGCGCCTACGCGCGCATCCGCAAGCAGTTCAATATGCCCATCGGCCGCTTTGAAGGCATTGAAGCCGCGCTGGCTCGCATTGCCGCCAACACCTACTCAACCTCGGCCCTGTCGCGTATGACTGCAA
>JBFIHZ010000140.1:0-9334 GCA_041601535.1 Lysobacterales bacterium
CCGGTGGAAGCGATGGCCAGGCATTCAGCATACAGGCGAATCTCATGAAACTTCTGAAGACTGATATCCAATTGATCGAAGCTTTCCGCAATGCGTGTCTCATAAAGCTGTCGCAGCTGACTATGAACGTATTCGGTTAGATTCCTGCCGAACACCTCCCGGCCATCGAAGCCTACAATTAACCCATTAAGAAATTCTGCGTAGAAATTAGCAACACCCTGTGCCCGGGACGCCGCGGCGTAGGAACGCAAATAGGCGAGAACATCACTGAGTTCCGCGGAGCCACCGGTACGGAAGAAGCCGCGGTTAAGCTGGAAAAACGTGTGGACGCGATTCCACACATCAGCAGAAACCGGTGAATTCGTTTCCCCTGCGTAGTCGATCATCAGTCGAAAGGATCTCAGCGTCGGACGGACATTTTCTACCGTCAGATAACCCTCATCACGCTCAAACTCCAGAGGGTAGCTGTCGATAAAGGCTTTATTGAAGTCGCTGCGCGGCGTGATCCCGATCTGAATCTGGCTTAGCGAATTGAAGTCGCTGGTCTGAAACAACTTCGCGGGTATGACCCGCAGGGTGCCCCCTTGCCCGTCCAATATGCGCCCGTAAACCAGAAAGCTTCTGACCGAGCTCTCAATTGCCGTTGTTTCGGTCACGTACCGTATGGTCCCCGACGATCGACCCCGATCGACGCGAAAGTCGTATCGCTTCTGCAGCGATGGCTTTATTTCCGGGTTGTGCGCGCCCCAGGAGACATGCAGCTGAACCGATACCGCGGGGGCGACCGGGACTTCGTGAAGCAGCACGGTGATCCGCGCGTTATCAGCAGCGGACGTATTGGAAAACATGCAAAGCAGAAAATACACAGTCAATGCACAACGGTAATTGGGTAAGTGCAGCGCTGCAGCGGTTTCTGGCGCAAGCAGTGTCACTCTTCTGTATTCCAGGGGCTGCCCTTCAGCTCCAGCCGGGCTTTCATTTTTGGATCGTTCCCGGTTTCGATGGGGCAGACCCATGACCACGCCGCGTCAGTCTGCAGCAGATCCGCATGCTTGCGGGCATCATTGGGTGTGTCGCTGTCCCAGCCATAGAAAAGTTTGGTTGAGTCCGTCTCAGCCACAACCCTCAGATTGAGCTTGTCGCGAAAAATGTAGCCGTTGCGAATGAACTGGTCCTTGCGCATGCGGCCATCAACCTCGTACATGGGAACGAGTACCCGCAGGTCCAGCGCGAACATCATGCTCTTGCTGGTATCGGACACGATGGCTGCCTTGGAGAGAAACAAGCTGAACAGATACGCCGGCTTTTCGCCTACGACATGGAGGTCGAACTTGGCGAGAATGGCGCTTTCCTCGCTGGCAAGCCGACGGTGAAGGTCCCAGTCTGCACCGCGGACCCGGGCGATACACTCCACGTTATAGGACGCCCGCACTTTCTTGCCACGCTCCAGCGCCTGCTGGGCGAAGCGAGGCAGGCTCACATCATCTATCAGCAGCTTGCCGTCCACCCGCATGTCACCGAAGAAAAATCGCGAGAGATTCTGATAACCCTCTTCGGAGTTCACGATCCCATAGTGTCCGGAATGTGACCGGTGCACGAATGCCCGGGGTGCCCCGTCCACGTAGGCGTTCTTGATCTGCACCAATCCATCGCTCATTGGTCCGACGGCGGTGCGGGAAAGGCCCCGTGCCACGGCATAATCACGGGCGTTGGTGCCCACCAGGCAGAAAAATCGCGAGGGTGTGAAGTGTCCGTCCAGCGATTGCGTGGAAGTATCCTCGCTGGAAATGCGCAGGTACTTGCGCATTTCGGTATCGTTGAAGTTCTCCAGGTTGTTGACCCTCAGAAAGCGGGGTACGTTTCCAATCAGACGGAAATCAATGCCCCCATGGGGGGTTGCAAACGTGAAAACCTTATCGACCTCAACCGGAACGGGATCTTCCACGAACTCACCCGTGGTCGATTCCAGGTAGCGTTTCGCTGTGTAGTTGTGCCGGATGTTCTGCAGATAACACCGCGCCACCAGACCGCCCATGGAATGAGCCACCAGGTATACCCGGAACGCCCGCTTGGCCGCTTCATCGTCTCCGGTGTACGCATGTCTCAAACGGCACAGGAAATCGGCCAGGCCCTTGGCGTAGTCTTCCATTTCAGGGCGCTGACCGGAGCCGAGGTCTTCGGAAACCGGCTCGTAATAGCGATAGATCCAGACGCTGCGCGGGGGCAGGGATGTGCGCTCGTAGACCTCTTCACCCTGATGGAACACGTCCTGGTACTGCCAGTCTTTCATCAGGCGTACCAGCGGAGACTCGAACACGTAGCGGCTAATATCGCCGGTCCATCGCTGACGGGTTTTGGTCGCTCCAATATTAAAACCCATGTAAGGGTCGGCGACGGTGTCCTCTACTTCACCCTGGGTTCCGGCATAGCCCCGGATATAAACAATCGGATAGAAAGGGTGTTTCACCAGCATGACCTCCTCGCCGCTGCGACGAAAAGTCGAGACCGCCACATCAACATGATGGTTGAATGTCCGCCGGTGGCCGGCTATGTCCGGCTACCGGGTTGCTGATTGGCCTGACGCGTCCTGTGGTTCACCCATTGCGGGCGGCTAGGATCCGGCTAGCGCGTAGTTTGTGCTTCCTCGCTGGCGTGCAGCTTCCCTGCTTTATAAGTGATCCAAACATCTGAATTCTCTCAGAGCCCAGCGAAAACTTCGGTAAAGTTCCGTCCGGAAAGGTCTAGAACAACAATGGAGTCACCCGCCGCGGCAGGGTTCAGGCGGCTTCAGTTCCGGCTTTGAAGTGGAAACTTGATGGGCGTGGGCGGCGGCCAGTTCAGGCCGGAGGTTTTCAGCAGGTGGGTGAAATTTGGCGTGGCTTCCGGCGGGAAAGGCGCGCCGCAGGCGCACCAGATGGTAAATACCGTCAGCGCGTAATGAAAATTCGGATCTGCATCCAGTTCGGCTGCGATCGCGTTGGCCATTTCCTGCTCACCGGACCAGACGTAATACTGGAAGGCCCACAGCTTGCTGCCTTCCGCTTCACGGTAGTCGGTGTAGTGGCGGGTCATCAAATCGCGGTCACCCCGGCCGGCAGCGATGAGCATGCGCGACACCGAGGATTCACCCTGATTGCGCGAGCGCGTGACCACAACCCGCTCGGCTTCCTCGAACCGCCCCAGGGCGACCAGCGCATAGACCGTCTGCAGGTTCAGCCAGCCGCCGGGCGCGGTTTCATAACCTTGCTGCGCAACCGCCAGTGACTCTTCGAGTTTACCCGCCCACATCAGGCCGCGGGATTCTGCATACCATTCCAGCGACACCAGCGGATCGCAATCACGCATCACGCGCGCGAATGCAACATACTCTTGCTCGAAGCCCAACACCGGAGCCGAAAGACTCATCCAGTTGTTGTTGACGCAGCCCGCGTCGTTGAACACGCGGGCGATGCGGCTGGACAGGCCCTGCCATTCACCGGAAAGAAACGCCCGGTCGTATTCGTAGGACAGGCGTTCGCGCGGGTTTGCGGCATACTGGATGGCCTTGTCGAAGTCCCGCACGGCATGATCCGCCGCCGAATCGATTTCCTCCTGAGTTACGCCTTCAGTTGGAAAACCCGCCAGATTGTCCAGCAGTATGTGAGCATACAAGTCACTGTGGTCCACGTAGGCTTGTGAAAACTCTGGTACACGTTCAAGAACTTCTTCAAACAGCGCGTTGGCTTCGCGCAGGGCCGGAATCGGCTCCATCTCACCGTGCGCCGCCCAATAGTGGTAGCGGGCCTTCTGGTATGCCGTGAACGCCTCCACATCCCGTAAACCGGCCAGTTGCATGGCCTGACGCTTGGAATCATCCAGCACGACATTCAGTGAGATGGCGATTTTCTCGGCAATATCCTCCTGCACCGCTATGGCATCCTGCGAGGTACTGTCATAGGTGTCGGACCAGAGGTGAAAACCATCTGAGGCGCGGATTAATTGCGCGGTAACGCGCAGGCGCTCGCCCGAACGCCGTACCGAACCTTCCACGATATACTTCACACCCAACCGGCTGGCAATCTCATCTACCGGCACATCCTGACCCTTGAAAGCGAAGGCCGAGGTCCGGGCGGTCACGCGCAATTCCGGCAATTGGGCCAGGGAATTCAGGATCTCCTCGGTCAGGCCGTCGGCGAAATACTCGTCGTCGTCGCCGCGGCTCATCGCAACAAACGGCAGCACCGCCATCGAGCGCGCATGCGTTTCGGCAGGGGCATCGGTTTGCTCTGCGGGTGCGGAGGCAGTTTGCGGCATCTCCGCGCTGCCTGCAGGAGGCTCGTCGTGGATAAACCGGTCGGCCAGCAGCACCACCACGGCCACACCGAGAAAGACGATGATCACGCGGTCGAGCTTGCGGCCGGTTTGCGAGGTGATCGAGCGCGACCGGTCAATTTCGGATTCCTTGCGGATGCCTTCCGGCGTGAGTTCATACACCCACGAAAAGATCACCACCGGCACCAGGCCGATCAGGCCGATAAAGAATGCGATCTGCAGCACCCAGGCCGGCGCGTCGATGACACCCACCACCACGTCCAGAATCTGCAGTATCACCCAGGCAATCACGCCATAGGCCAGCGCCACGCGGATCACGTTGCGGCGTTTGAGTTCGTTGATCAGGCTCACAGTCGCCCCTCCGACGTGAGCGCGGTCGGCTGCAGATCCATTATGGCCCCTCCCTGCGGATATCCAGAATAAAACACATGTTGCCAGATTCAGGCAAGTAATGTTGGTCGGAGGGAGGCAAGCGGTACTCTGCCAGCCAGAGATTTTGGGATTAGAGCAAAAGTGAGGTCAGAACCCTCAAACTGTTCGCACGTACAGAAAATCGCTGAACCAGTCGTCCCGGCACACCTCTTCTTTCAGAGTAAATCCGCGGCTGGCCAGGTAGTCGTTGATCTGTGGGAACAGGGTTTCGCCCTGGTACATTTCCTTGCGCTCGATTTCGGCGATCAGGTAGCTGACTTTGTCCAACATGCTTCCCAGACCCTGCAGCGCGGGGAATACTGCGCCCTGGATGTCCATGCATAACAGATCAATGGCTTCGATACCCTGGCTGCGGCACCAACTGTCCAGCCGGGTGGCGTTGACGTAGGTTTTACGCTGGGTATTGATCTCCAGGTAGTTTTTGCTGGCGCGGTAGCACGATGAAGCAGCCCGCCGGGTAAAGTGTGGGGTGTTGCCACGGGTGGTTCTGATTACCGGATAAAACGGGATGCGCTTGTTCTCGTTCCAGGCAGCCTGCTCCACCAGGGAGATATTGGCCTGGCCCTTCAGGTTCTTGCGGGTGTGCCTGATGATGTCCGGGTTGCACTCAAAGGTATGCACACGGGCATTGAAGTAATCGCGCAACTTGATGGCATCGAGGCCATCGTAACTGCCCAGTTCAACGATCAGCTTGATGTGCTCGCGGGGGATGTTCTGCAGGAAACTTTCGTGCAGATAGTCGCTATCCTGCGGTTCCGGTGGCGGGCGAAATAGCGATCGTAGTTTGCTGAACATGGTGGTTGACCCGTTTACCTCGACCCCATCCGTTTTCGAACCGGAGCCCGGGAAAAAAGAAACCCGGAAGGGGAGACGCCCCTCCCGGGTTTTTTTTGACTTCGTTGATCAGAAGTAGCTGCGTACCGTTACACCCACGGTGCGCGGTTCGATTCTGATGACGGCGTCCGGATCAAACGGTGGGCGGCGCAGCGCACGCACAACACCGCCGTCGTCGAACAGGTTGTTGGCAAACAGCGAGAACTCCATGTTGCGCCATGACACACCCACACGCAGGTTGGTCACCGCGTAGGCGTCCATCTTGCGGTAGTTGGTGTTGGGGTCGTGGTTGAACTCGGTGTGACGGTCGCCGATGTACACCACGTTACCCCAGATAAAGCCTTCCATTGTGTCGGAGATCGGGCGGCGGTAGTCGGCCGAGGTGTTGAACGACCACTTGGCCACGTACGGAGCCGGGTCACCCTTGACCGCGTTCAGATTGGGTACGTCCTGGTTCAATTCGCTGTTGACGTAGGAACCGCCAAAGCCGAATACCAGCGCGTCGGTGAGCTGCGCGGTCATTTCAAACTCGGCGCCCTGGCTGATCACTTCGCCAACGTTTTCGCGGAAGCCGAAGCCACAATCAAAGCTGCGGCTGGTTTGCATGTCATCCCACTTGATATAGAAGTAGGCGGCGTTATACGACACCCGGCCATCGGCCACGGTGCCCTTGTTGCCGATTTCAAAGTTCCACAGTTTGTCGGGGTCGAAGAAACGCACGTCGCCGCCTTCGCGTTCCACCTGCTCCAGTTCATCGGCACAGACGGCTTCGGGGATGGCGCCGTTGATGCCGCCGTAGCGGAAGCCGCGGGCAATCTGGGCGTAGATCAGCATGTCATCGTTGATGTCATATGAGACGTTGAACTTGGGGTTTACGCCGTCGGTTTTGCCCTGCGGGCGCGGGTCGCTGTTGGCGCCGCCGTTGAACAGGCCGGACTGGTAGAACTCGATGTCCTGTTTCCAGTTGAAGTATCGTGCGCCGGCGGTGAAGGTCCAGCGGTCCAGTGAATAATAGGCCTCGCCGAAGAAGGCGTAGGTTTCTACCGTCAGGTCGTCAAAGCCGTAGAACAGGTGATCCTTCGGTGCACCGAACACTTCCGAAGGCACGCCCAGCACGTCGTCGGCACCCGGTACCGGGAAGGTGTTCAGATACAGCGTGTCTTTCTTGTCCATGTAGGCACCGATGGTCCACTGGAATGGCGCATCAGTGGTGGAGCCCAGCCGCACTTCCTGCGAGAACACCTGCATGTCGGTGGTGTCTACCAGTTCATGCGGGGTGATGCCAGGTGGCAGCGCCAGTTCGAACAGCAAATCCAGCGAACGGCGGTTGTCCACGGTGCGGTCAAAATAGGATGACGAAGACACCAGCTCACCCCAGCCAAAGTCATAGTTCAGCGTCATGTTGTAGATGGTCATCTCGTCGTCATAGCCATCGAACGAGGGGTAATCACGGCTCAGATACGGTGTGCTGTCCAGATCCTCCGGACGGCCGTTATCGGAATAGTCGTGGCGCATGATGGTGAAGTCGGCCAGAAACTGGTCGGTGATCACGGCGCGGGCGGAGATCTTGGCGCCCTTGCTGGTGCCGTCGTTGAGGTCTTTTTCACCGGTCAGCACGTTATCGATATAGCCGCCCTTGTCGGTGTAATAGCCGCTGGCGCGGATGGCGAAACGGTCTTCGGATACCGGTACGTTCACCATGCCCTTGAAGCCGTAGGTTTCCGAACCATGGCTGATGGTGGCCAGGTTGGCTTCCACCTTGCCTTCAAACTCGTTCAGGTTGGGCTTTTTGGATACCTGGCGGATGGTGCCGGCCATGCTGCCAGCGCCGAACAGCGTACCCTGCGGGCCACGCAGCACTTCCACACGTTCCAGGTCAAACAGCGCCAGCTCCGGGTTCATCGCACCCAGGGAAATGGGAATTTCGTCCAGGTAGACGCCGACCGTTTCCTGGTTCTGGGTGTCGTTGTCGTTACCCGCGCCATTGGCCACGCCGCGGATGAAGATGCGGGTACGGCCGGGGCCATTCTGGTAGGCCGTCAGGCTGGGCACGGTGGCCAGCAGGTCGGTGAAGTCCTGCGCGCCGAGGTTTTCAATCATCTGCTCGGATACCACGTTGATGCTGATGGGTACGTCGTACATGCTTTCCGAACGTTTACGCGCGGTAACCACCACTTCTTCCAGTTGCAGGCCTTCGGCTTCTGCATCCTGCGCCATCAATGCCGGCGTTGCCGCCAGCGCGCCCAGCAGCAGACCGCCGCCGAGCAGGGCCTGACCGGTCCAGTTGCGGGTCAGCCCGCTGTACCTGTTGTGTTTTGCTTTCATATGCCTTCTCTGTTGGTGCAAATTATTGCAATGGTTGTCCATTGCTCTGATCGGCCCGTAGTCAACCGTCCCCTAAGTCGATTTACGCCGTCATTGCGGCCGGGCCGTACTGCGATCTGCCGGGCTGGCTTGACTCTGCCACCCGGGTCTTACGTTTGGCTGGTTCCTCACCTGCGCATTATTCCACCACCATGGAGCTGATCAGCGGCGCCAGTGGCAGGGCCTCGATATCCACCAGGGTGCCAGCCTTTATCACGGCATGTATGTCGCGATAATGATGGGCGTCGTCGAGGGGGTTGCGGTTCAGAATAACCAGATCGGCTATTTTACCTGTTTCCAGCGTGCCGATGTCTTTATCTTTCTTGTAGGCGGCCGCGGTATTGCGCGTTACCGCCTGCAGAATGGCCTGCGGCTCCATACCCAGCTCCTGCAGGGCCACCAGCGCATTGAAGTGGCCCTCGCCCAGAGTGGAGCGGGCATCCACCTGCACTGCTGCCACACCGCTGGCCTCGGCTGCCAGTTGCGGGTTGGTGATGCCGGCATCAGTGGACACCAGCAGGGTTACACCGGCCTTGATCATGCGCCGCTGGTTGTCCTTCATATTAGTGGTGTAGCGCGGCAGCCAGTGGTTGGGGTCGACCGCCTTCATCGCATCCAGTCGGCGCTGCGTCACCGGAATAATGGAGCAGGGAATGCCGCGCTCGGCCATCTTGGCAATGGTGGCATCGGACAGTACGGTAGCGGCACCCGACACATCACAGTGGGTCAGGATGTCCACCCCGGCTTCGATGGCCAGGTCCAGCGATTCGGTGGTGGAGGTATGCGCCTGCACCGTCAGCCCGGCGCGATGGCCTTCCTCGACGATGATTTGCTGTACCCGCGGCGAGAAGCTGATAAATCGCATTTCGTGCAGGTCATGGCCACTGGCGCCGTATTTCAGGAAGTCCACGTCCAGCGTGGTGTATTCGCGCACCGCGGCGCGCACTTCCTCGGGCGCGGCCCACAACAAATGCTGTCCGGTGCCCTGCTCCCACATGGCGTCCAGCCGGCGGGCGAAGGCCTTGCTGACAAACTCCGCCGCCGGGGCGTTGAAATCGGTGGAAAACAGCCCGCCGTAACCAATGATATTGCCGGCCAGGTAAATGCGCGCACCGGGCACCTCACCGGCATTGATGGCCTCGCGGGCCTGCACCAGCGGGGCGCGCGGGCCCCAGGTGTCAAACACCGTGGTCAGGCCGGTTTTGAGTGCAATTTGCGCGGCTTCGATGATGATTTCGTGGTAACGCCCCTCGTACTTGATCAGGCTCTCCAGATCGCGGTTCAGGTACAGGTGCAGGTTGGCGTCCATCAGGCCCGGAATCAGGTATTTGCCACTGGCATCAATTACCTGAGCATCAGCGGGGAAAGTCATGCTGGCCTGGCTGCCCACCGC
>JBFIHZ010000141.1:0-9316 GCA_041601535.1 Lysobacterales bacterium
CCCACCGGCGGTGTGCCGGTAACCGAACCGACATTGGCGTACTGGCCGGCCGTGGCCACACCCGCAGCGGTGCAGGTCATGCTCTCGCCCGCTGCCAGGCTTGTCTTGGGACAACTGACAGAAACGCCCTGGTCGTCGGTCACACTCACTCCGGTCAATGCCAGTTCGCCGGTATTGGTGACGAAGTAGGTCCAGGTGACAGGTGCTCCCACCACAATCTGGGGTCCGGGCGCCGCATCGGCATCAAACCCGTTGGTGGATTTTTCAATGTCAATGCCAGGCGTCCCGGTGCACTGCACAAACGCACTGTCATCATCACTGGCGCTTACCGGATTATTGCCACTGCGGCATTCAGCAGAAACTGAAGAAACATTTTCCAGCATACCCACCGACTGGCAACGCCCCTCAACGTTCAAAGCGGGTATCTGCGCCCCGGTGATGGTGGTGGACTGGCCGGCTGCCAGACCGGCAATGCTGGTATTAATGCCCAGAGCAGCATCGATGACCGAAATCGGCGCGGTGTGCGCCACGCTGCCCGTATTTTTTACCACCAAACGGTATTGCGCATCACCGCCTAGGGCCAGCTGAGGTGCCGTACCAGACGTATCGGCATCCAGCCAGTTTTGCCCGTTGTCAATACTGATTTGTTTTTTCAGGTCTATATCACAGGCTGCCATGGTGTAAGCGATGGTTGATGAAGCAGAGCTGGACAAGCCGTTGTTGCAACGGCTGGGCGGAAATCCGGGAACCGGCCAGCCCATGGCCTGGATGATGCGGCGATCCACGCCGTCCAGTTCGTGCACCGCGATATCGAACTGCACATTACACTGCGTACTGGCCGGCGTCCGGATGGGCAGCCCACTGACTGTCGTAAGCGGAATGACATTGGACTCGGGCACATTGAGTTGTACCGGGTTACCCGCGGAATCAACACAATCGGTGGATAGATTGCCCAAAAACTCGACGGTATTGCCTTCAGAGGTGCAACTGGCAAAGTCCTGGCCCGGATGGCAGTTCAGCGCGAAACCAAAGGCTGAAATGTCCAGATAGCTGCCACCCTTGATGGGGCCAGCACCAATGTTTGCCGATACCCTGAGCGTGTCGCCAAGGAAAAACGGACCACCTGTGATAATGGTAAAATCGAGATCAGACGAGCAAGACCGGTCCTGTGCCTGAATGTTCCCCGCGGATACCAGGGCCAATACAACAGCCATGACCCTTCCGATGAACCGGACATGGCCCCATTTGACTGCCCCCTCTTCCTGTCCTGACTTCAGCATGAATGCTCTCCCAAAATGATACGCACCCAGACACGTCATTCGAATCAGGATTGCCTGGCTGCCTACTTTTCGGACCCCATACGCAAACAAGGATCCTTTTCGATGTCACGAAAAGCATCCCTGCTGAAATCTATTCCTGTTAGTTGTACAGAAAGGCACGCTGCGAACCCTAAGGGACGCGGCGCCTTGCTGGTAAAAGCCTGCTGGCCTGAGCTGGACTCACTGCCTGAGCCATACCAGATGCCGGCTTCTTTTCAGCCCCCTGTTACCAGGAGTGTTCGACTGACCTCCCTGTTAGCGGGAGTTTTGCAACAATCTCTTTAACCCGACACCACCACGTGCTGCGGAATGTTGACAAAAAACCACAGCATAACGCCCACAGGAACAGTACATCCCTGTGTACGAATTGATCTTGAATTCCCTTTCTGCTCTGAATGAGCGTCCAGCGCCTGTGACGCTTGGGTTGATTTGTTTTGCTTGACCAGCTAAAGAATGTTTTTACAACCCCTTGTCTCCAACTATAGCGATTTTGCCGGGAATTACCAGCGAAGTGTGCATTTTCCTGACCAATGGCAGCTCCCGCGGCACCAGTGGTATTGCACTGACTTACGGGCAATATGATACTCGGCTTGGGCAATGCCATTCGGGGCAGTTGGCATAAGCTGTAGCGGGCACAGCCGCCACCGAACCCAGGGCCCTCAGGTTAAATCCCGGCAACCCCGCTCCAGTCACCGATGACATCCCTCAGTCCCCGGTGATAGAATGGGATCGGTGAGAGGTTTGTTCTCCAGGCAACTGATTTAACAAATATAATACTCTACGGCTTTTCAAGGTATGGAAAAGCCCGCAAGCGGAAAATAAATCGTTTCCGCAGTCTTTAAACGGGTTATGGGATGACCCGGGCCGGCACTTCCGCTGTTGACGGCCGGAATGAAGACCCGAAACGCGCTGCAGGAAGCAGCGCCATGACAAGGACGTTGATAAATGCAGGGATTGCACCGAAGCATTTGTGCTGTGGTATGGCTGGCCGTGATTGCCTGGCCATTTTGCGCCCATGCAGGCAACCCTCAGTTAACCCACTTGCCTTCTCAACCTCAAAACGGCAGTGCCGCCCGCCGTGTTGAATTCAATCTTGAGCTGATCTCCGCAGAAGGCCTGATGGTCAGTGAGTTCATCCTGTACGAACCGGGCGCTTCCTTCGTCAAACCCCATTTCGCGATGTTCAAGCTGCCCACCGGCATGTTGCTGGAAGTCAGCAATCCCGACGGCACTGAGCGCTATCGTTACAGTCAGCACAAGCGCGATGGGTATACCTTTGACCCGCGACAGGGAGATGACGGTACCTACCGGTTCTCCAGCATGTCGATCAGTGGAGACACGGCCATCATCCGCGTTCTCGGCCCGGCGGACAGCCTCCGTCACGGCGTGCATGGGTTGCGCATAGACCATTACCTGCTGGGGGCTGTTTCACCCGAACTGCCCACCCCGCCCCTGTCATTCCTTGAAGCCAGCGGAAAAACGCCAGTTTCCAGACCGCAAACCAACTGCGGCATCAATCAACGCTATGACGCGGTCTGCTGGAAAGACAGCCACCCCAGTGAATATGACCGCTCCATGCCGGTCGCCGCACTGATAACTTCCACCGGCGAGGAATGCACCGCCTGGAGGGTTGGCCCGGATAACCGTCTGTTTACTGCCCAGCACTGCCTGTCCAGCCAGGCAGATGTCACCGGCTCGGAAGTCTGGTTCAACTACCAGAAAAAGTCCTGCGGTGGCTCATCCACCGAAACCGTGGTCAAGGTCAGCGGCAATGAGTTGCTGACAACCGATACGGTGCTGGATTTCGGGCTGTTTTCAGTCAACAACTTTTCCAGCATTTCGGCCTTTGGCTATCTCGGGCTGGAGGTACGCGATGCCAGCCAGGGTGAAACCATCTATATACCCCAGCACGGCCTGGGCAAGCCCAAGCAGATTGCGCTGGAAAGTGACATGAACGGCTCGGGACTGTGCGAAATAGACAGCGCCAACCATAACGGCTATGGCCCCGGAACAGATGTGGGCTATTACTGCGACACCACCACCAGCAGTTCCGGTTCCCCGGTTATTGCCGGCTCTTCCGGCAAAGTGCTGGCGCTGCACCATCTCGGCGGTTGCCTTAATTCCGGATCCAAGATGAAATTGATCTGGCCCAAGGTCTCCGCTTTCTTCGGCGGTACCGTGCCTTCCGGGGACGGCAGTTCGTCCGGTGGCAGCAACCGCGCACCCACCGCGCGGTTTGACTTCAACTGCAATGGGCTGGTCTGCGATTTTGATGGCTCGGACAGCAGCGACCCGGATGGCAGTCTCACCGCCTACAACTGGGATTTCGGCGACGGCTCAGTGGCCTCCGGAGTTACCGCCAGTCATACGTTTAGCGCAGCCGGCAGTTTCAACGTCAGCCTGAGCGTGCGCGATGATGCCGGCTCGCAGCGCAGTACCACCAAGACCGTGACGGTGAACGTACCCAACCAGCCGCCAACCGCCCAGTTCTCCACCAGTTGCGTGGAGTTGCAATGCAGCTTCAATGCAAGCTCCAGCTCCGACCCGGATGGCAGCATCAGCAGCTACACCTGGACCCTGGGTGATGGCACCACGGCCACCGGTCTGCAGGTTGACCATGGTTACGCCAGCCCGGGCACCTACACCATCAAACTGACCGTGAAGGACGATGACAACGCCACCGCCAGCCGCACCAAATCCGTTACCGTCAACGTGGCGAACATACCGCCGGTGGCCGAGTTCAGCAGCAGCTGTGACGGACTGGTGTGCAGTTTCGATGCCCGTGCCAGCAGCGATGCCGACGGCAGCATCGTGCAGTACGCCTGGACATTGGGCGATGGCAATACCAGCCAGGGAGCGCAAATCAGCCACAGCTATGGCAGCAGCGGAGCCTACACCATCAAGCTGACGGTCACCGACGATCGCGGCGCCAACAGCAGTAAAACCCGCAGTGTCAGCCTGGGCACACCCAACCAGGCACCCACGGCCGATTTTACCGTCAGTTGTGACGCCAACCTGTGCCAGTTCAGTGCGGCGGCCAGCAGCGACCCGGATGGCAGCATCACGCGCTATGACTGGAACCTGGGCGATGGCAGCCAGGCCAGTGGCATCAGCCTGACCCATAGTTATGCACAGGCGGGCACCCGCCAGGTCACCCTTGAAGTGGAAGACAACAAGGGCGCTGTAGACAGCCGCCAGAAGAGCATCGTCGTGCACATGCCGGACGAGCCAACGGTTAATGTACCGCCGCTGGCAGACATCTGGTTTGACTGCACTTTCACGACCTGCCGTTTCAACGCCGGGAACAGCTCCGACAGTGATGGACATATCACCAAGTATCATTGGGACCTGGACGACGGCAGCACTGCCACAGGCATGCAGGTCGACCATGAATTCAGCACCCCGGGCAGCTACCGGGTACGGTTGGTGGTCACCGATAACCAGGGCGCACAGTCCGATGCCACCGCAAAAGTAGTTGTTTCATCGTCCAGCCACATCCGCTTGTCTGCCAAAGGCCTGCTGTTCAAGAACAAGCTGACTGCCATGCTCAACTGGTCCGGCGCCCAGTCCAGCCAGGTGGACGTTTACCGTAATGGCAAGCTGGTCAGCAGCGTACCGAATCGCGGACTGTACGCCGAACAAAACCTGAAAGCGCTGGCGGGCAAGTCCACCAGCTACCGGATTTGTGAAGCCGACAGCAGCGTCTGCTCAGCCGATGTGGCGATAAAGACGGTTTATTGAAACAGCCTCAGCCACGCTCACACAATCACCGTTCAGCCGGCCCATGCCCATGCTGCCGGACACAAAAAACCCCGCAGCCAGGCTGCGGGGTTTTTGCTTGCATCAATACTTTGAATCGGAGCGTTCAGCCTACCGGTTCAGCGCTTATACGACCCGTCGAACACCCAGCAAACCGGCTGTCAACATCAGCAATGCCAGTAGCGCCATGCCATACTGACTGAGTGTTGGAATGCCTTCCAGGAACAGCGTATTGTAAATGGTGCATTCATTGTTGGTTCCCAGCGTCACAGCCACGCTGGAGCAATCGCTGTCATCGGTTTCCACCGCATCATCCACGCCGTTTTCGGTAACGGTGCAGTAGGACGTGCCATCGTAATGCGGGTACAGGCCTTCAATGTTATCGCTGCTGTCGCCGTTGAACTCCAGGCCACCACCAAACGTGCCGGCATCGCCGGATGGGGATTGCCGGGTGTTGTAACAGGTCCAGTCAGCCGAAGCATATTGTGAAATATCGTTTTCTTCGAAATCGCCAATCCATTCCTTGTGTACCGTGATGGCAGTTTCATCCACGGTATCGGTCACCACGCAGGTGAACGTGCCATCGATCACATCCAGGTAATGGCAGCCATTTTCATCATCGCTGATGGTGTCAGCCACACCGTCCACAGTACCCGCTGCATAACTTTCGGTATAACCGGCCGGTACCGGGTTCTCGGTCACATGGCAATCCAGTTCGCCAGCGTCGTAGGAGTTGACCACAAAGGTCACGCCGCCATCGAATTCCGATATGGTCTTGCTCTGGTCCAGCGGCAAACCGGTGTTACAGCTGAGATGAACATCGACGCTGGCCGGATTGTCATCGGTGAAATCCTTGGTGACGCGGAACTGCGCGCGGCGGGCGGAAATATCAAACGAAACGGATGATGAACCTGAAGCGTTGAGACCATTGTCACATACGCCATCCTGGCTCAACCAACCCAGAATCTGCACAATGGTATCGCCCGGATTGTCATCAGCCAGTGCCGTTACCACCACATCGAACTGCACGTTACAGGTGGTGTTGGCGAAGTTGCGCACCGGCAATCCGCTGTTGGCAGTAAAATCCACGCGATCACCGTTTACCACCGCGTCAAACACCACGTCATCGCCGGCGGAATCCTTGCAGTCCGTGGTGATGTCATTGGCATAAATGACCGTATTGCCCTGGGCAGTGCAGCTCGGGTAGGTGTCATCACCGCTGCAGTCCAGCAGAAACCCGAAGGTGCTGATGTCCAGGTAATTCTCATCACCGCCGGTTACGTCTCCGGCACCGATGTTGGCGGAAATGCGGATGGGTTCATTGACCAGAAAGATCGGGCCGCCCAGCGCCTCCGCGTTGACTTCTGCGTCGCATTGCTCAACCTGCGCCGACAACACGCCAGGCCCGGCAACCAGCAATACCACGACGAACAATATCCATTGCCGGGCTTGCATCAATACCCGGTAATTCTGGCTGTATCTCTGTGAGCGCTTCATTTTACCTCTCCCTCTGAATGGTGCATGACGGGGTTTGGGTTCGGGATACTTCACTCGGATTTAATACGGACCAGTCAGGCCCTTGGCCTGCTCAGCCCAAATCGTACCTGTTGTGATCGGTGGGCGACGCTGTGCCTTCACCCTGTTTATATTGTAGTTTATTTAGCTAACCTGAGAACAAGAATACTATTTTTTTGGCAATACTCAAACTTATTGAATTACAAACACTTTAACCACCGGCTCAAGCCCACATAGAAAATCTGGGCGATTGCGTGCCACAACAGGGGTTTCCCTCCCTGCCCGGCGGATACCATCGATTTTCCCCACATGTCACGGCAATGCGTTCTATAATTGCGACCCATCTGTTTCGTCCGCGGGGAATTTGCGTTTATGCCAAACTACGCAGCAGTCACCGGTTGGGGCAAGTGCGTGCCGCCGGCGGTCATGAGCAATCAGGACATGGCCAGCGTAATTGACACCAGCGACGAATGGATCCGCAGCCGCAGCGGCATCGAGGAACGGCGTGTTTCCCACGTACCCGTCAGTGAACTGGCCAGCGTTGCCGGTCAACGCGCCCTGGCCGCCGCCGGCGCCGAAGCCGGCGAAGTGGATCTGCTGATTATCGCCACCTGCAGCCCTGACACCGTTATCCCCAGTACCGCAGCGCACGTACAGCGGAAAATGGGCGCGTCACGAGCCGCGGTGTTTGACCTGAATGCCGGCTGCAGTGGTTTCATCTATGCACTGAACACGGCCACAGCCATGGTACGCGCAGGCGGCTACCGCAAGGTCCTGGTCATTGGCAGTGAGCGCATTACCTGGTTTCTCAACTGGTCGCTGCGGGATACTGCTGTGCTGTTTGGCGATGGCGCCGGGGCGGTACTGCTTGAACCCAGCGAAGCCGCTACCGGCCTGCTGGCCTGTCATCTGGGCTGTGAAGGCGATGCGCTGGAAGCGCTGGAGGTGCCCAATTTTGGTACCGCCGGCAACCGCTTTGTGGATCACTACGGCATTTTCGGCGTGAAATTTGACGGGCGTGAGATTTTCCGCCGCGCGGTAAAAGGCATGGCCGAAGAAATCCAGCTGGTGATGCAGGACCTCGGGCTGTCCAACAGCGACATCGACCTGGTCATTCCGCACCAGGCCAACCAGCGCATTATTGAATCACTGGCCAAGACGCTGCAACTGGACATGAGCCAGGTCATGATGAATATCCACAAATACGGCAATACCTCGGCGGCAACCATTCCCGTGGCCCTGACAGAGGCACTGGAACAAGGCCGGGTCAAGGCGGGTGACAAGCTTCTGTTGGCCGCCTTTGGCGCCGGACTCACGCGCGGTGCCGGACTGTTGCAGTGGGGCGAACGCACCACACCCCTGGCCAGCAGTGATGCGCAGTTGCCCGCTTGCGACTTGTCCGCCCTGGAAATCCTGGCAGAAGCCATTGAGCATACCCGGGGGCCTCAGGGTTTGTAATCGTTCGACCGGCTTTCCGGCGCAAGATGCTTCGCCGGGCCGCCAACATTTTCCCGTAATCCAGACAAGGACAGCACAGGAAAAGCGACATGAAAAACGAATCACGTTTACATATTCCACACGCGGCAGCCAGGCCGGGCGAAACCCCGGACTTCAGCTATTTGCAACTCTCGCCGGCCGGTGCCGCGCCACGGCCTGAAACCGATGTGCGGGTAGCTGACATGGAACACCTGGCCACTGACCTGGTGCGCGTGCTCGACGATGAACACGTAGCACGCGGCCCGTGGGCTCCGGACATCCCGCAAGACGACCTGCTCAAAGCCATTCGCTACATGGTGCTGGTTCGGCAATACGACGACCGCATGCAGCGCATGCAGCGCCAGGGCAAAATCACCTTCTATATGCAGTCTCTGGGAGAGGAAGCGATCTCCATTGGTGCCGGTCTGGCCTTGCGGGAAACCGACATGCTGTTCCCTTCCTACCGCAACCAGGGCCTGTACATCATGCGCCACACCGGCCTGGTTGAAATGATGAGCCACTGCCTGTCGAACACCAACGATTTTTGCCGCGGCAGACAGATGCCGGTGTTCTATCAGAACGCCAAAAACCGGGTGTTCACCATTTCCGGCAACCTTGCCACGCAGTATCCGCATGCCGTGGGCTGGGCGATGGCTGCCGCCATCAAGGGTGAAGACGACATTGCCGCGTCCTGGGTGGGCGATGGCAGCACTGCGGAAGCGGATTTCCACCATGCCCTGACCTTTGCCGCCGTGTACCAGGCGCCGGTGATTTTGAACGTGGTCAACAACCAATGGGCCATTTCCACATTCCAGGGGGTCGCCGGCGGCGAACGCCGGCCTTTCGCCGCACGCGGCCTGGGCCTGGGCATTCCCGGCATTCGCGTAGACGGCAACGACCTGCTGGCCGTGTATGCCGTCACCCAATGGGCAGCGGAACGTGCGCGTAATGGCGGCGGACCGACCCTGGTGGAACTGGTCACCTACCGTGGCGGCGCCCATTCCACCAGCGACGACCCGACGCGCTACCGTCCAAAGGACGAATGGGCTGCCTTCCCGCTGGGCGACCCGATGAAGCGGCTGAAGGGCCATCTGATCAAGCTCGGTATCTGGAGCGAAGACCAGCACCAGGCACTGGAAGAGGAAATGAAACAGCACGTGATCGACTGCTGGAAAGAAGCCTCTGCGTTCGGGACCATGACCGAAGGACCGTTCCTGGATGTACACGAGATGTTTGAAGATGTGTTC